>NZ_CP032382.1:7928535-8241389 GCF_003589925.1 Chryseolinea soli
ATGACCAAAAACAGGATTCCCGCCGCCGCTCGTATCTCGCGCTCGTTCAATACGGGGATATCATATCCCGGGACGTTCTCTCCAAACTGTATAATGTTTTTCATCTTCTTTAGGGGTTAATATGGTAGGGGTTCAAGCCGATCAGTCTTATAAAAATAACGGGGCTCGCGAGCATTTGAAAACATCCTATGATACATCAACGTATATTCTACAAAACCGGCGGCAATCCCGTGACATCCGTAAAGACCCATTTTCCGAGATCCCGAGTGCTTTACCCGGGGAAGATGGAGAATTTACAGGGATCGCCATTCAAATTTTTATGACGGAATGCGTCTTTTACAGGATATCCATACCAAATCGTTAGGAATCCGGTTTTACACCAAAAGGACGATTTCCGGTTATCCGTGCAATGGAATATCTTTAGGGTAGGAAAAAGAAATGTTCGCAAAAAAACGCACCGCATATTTACTGTTTTGCGGCGCCTACGTCGGCGCGCTAATATTCGAGAAACCGATTTATGCCGGTGGGACTGTGCTCGATTGTTTTTCCTATTTGTTTACGGTCCTGATCCATCTTTTTCTTTTTGGGCTTCTCATCCTGGTCAACAGTTCATTTTTAATTCCCAAGCTGCTGGAGAAAAAATTCTTTGGCGCGTATGCGTCGGCACTGATCGGGCTGATCTTTCTGTACACATTTTCCATGAGCCACTACAACACGTTCATCCACGAGACGGTTTTTCATGACCGGGTGATCGAGACCAGCTCCGGGTTTTGGGCCAACTTCGTATACGGGATGTGCTGCACCGTCATTACCTCCATGCTCTATGTGACACAGAAGTGGGCGGAGCAGCAGGAGCAGATGAAAAATAGTCATATCAATCAATTGCAAACGGAATTGAAATACCTGCGTTCGCAGATCAATCCCCACTTCCTCTTCAATGGCCTCAACACCGTTTATGGTTCCATCGATATGGGCAACAGCCTGGCCAGAAATATGCTCGTGCAATTTTCTGATCTCCTGCGATACAATTTGTATGAAGCGGATGTCGATATGATCTCGATAGAAAAGGAGATCAAACACCTCCGGAACTATGTGGCCCTGCAAAAGGCGCGTAGCAACGATAACATGGAGGTTACGCTGGACATTCATTATTCGGACGGAAGTGTGAAGGTTGCGCCGTTGATCTTCATGGCTTTTGTTGAAAATGCTTTTAAATATGTGTCGCGGGATGATAAGGCTATTAACCGGATCGTCATCTCGTTGAAACAAGAGCCGGGAGCGAAGCATCAGGAGCCAGGAGCCGGGAGCCAGGAGCCAGGAGTTGGGCGGGGAAAAATTTATTTTGTTTGTGAGAATACTTTTGATGAAGGGGAATCTTCGCAGGGAGGGATTGGGCTTACGAATGCTACGCGGCGGCTGGAGTTGTTGTATAAGGACCGTTATCAACTGGATATCCGAAAGGAGAATAATATTTACCGGGTGCAGTTAATGCTTATGCTATGAAAAAACTCAGTTGTATCATCGTCGACGATGAGCCGGTGGCCAGAAAGATCCTCGAGGAGTTTACGGAGCAGGTTCCTTTTCTGGATTTGCTGGGGAAATTTGAGAGTGCGATGAAGGCAGAGGAGTTTTTGAAGAGCCGTCAGCCGGATGTTATTTTTTTGGATATCGAGATGCCTAAAGTGTCGGGTTTGCAAATGCTGAAGCGGGTTCATATTGAGTCGATGGTCATACTGACCACGGCGTTCCCTCAATATGCACTTGACGGATATGAGCTCGACATCATCGATTATCTTTTAAAGCCATTTGCCTTGCATCGTTTTTTGAAAGCCGTGCAAAAGGCAAAGGACTTCTATGAAATGAAGACGCAGTCAGGCAGCGCACCTCCGCCGTCTTACATTTTTATTAAAAGTGACAAACGCATTGAGAAAGTCGAGCTGAGCGAGATCCTGTATGCCGAAGTGTTGGGAAATTATCTGACGATCTATACCGACCGCAAAAAGATCATTGCCTATCTCACCATGAAGAGCCTCGAAAGTCAGCTGCCTGCCTCCGATTTTATTAAAATACATCAGTCGTTTCTGGTAAACCGTTCCAAAATAGAATCTGTGGAAGGCAACGATCTCATGGTGGGGACAAAATCGCTGCCGATCAGTCGCAATTACCGCGACGGCGTGGCGAACCTGATCAATCAAAGACTCTTAAAGCGGTGAACAGTGCTGCGTTTCCCTTGCGGCAATGCGAGAGCTTCAGCACAACTCTTACGTTTCAAAAAAATCGAAATACAGGGAAGCTGGTTAGCGGCCCAGGAATTCTTTAAAGTTTTCGTCCCTCTCCAGCAACCTGGCGCGGAGAATTTTCAGGGCGTTCACGATGTGGTTCTCTACGGTTTTTTCGGCAATCTGAAGTTGCTCCGCGATCTCGCGGTATTTGAGGTTCTGAAACCGGCTCATCTTAAAAACTTTGCGACACTGTTCGGGCAGGCGCTCGATTTCATGGTGCAGAATTTCCAGCAACGCGTGATCCTCACTGAGGTTCTCGATGTACTTGTCGGTGATGTCCTCCGCCATGCGCGCGTGATGTTGGGCAATATTTTTCTGACGGTTCACGTAATTGATGGACTGGTTGATGACCGAACGGTAGAGATAGGCTTTGAGAAAAGTGATGTTGTCGATTTGTTCCGGCGCTTCCCACAGTTTTAGAAAAACATCCTGAACAATTTCTTCGGCGATGGCGGTGTCTTTCACAAACTTCAGTGCCGCGAGCGACAGGCCTTGAAACATGTTCGAATAGAGCGTTGTGAAAACGTCATGGTCTGCCCTTCGGATGCCCTCCAGCAGTTGCTCATCCGTGTATTTCGTTAGTATCCGCTCCCGTCCCATGGTGCACCGAAAAAGTTTACACTAACGAATCATCCGAAACGCCAATGCTTCATAGAATTGAACTTTTTAACGGGCCTTTGGCGATCCAGTTAGACGCGCCTTCATAATTATTTTTCATACGATTCATTTTCAGGAAATCTTTCTACACTGAAAACAAAGACAAGTCAAGCCTTAACCTTCACCCAACGTGGGTACTATACAGCTTGCCTGTCTTGTTTTCAATATTGTCGCTACAACAATTGTCGCTTCGCTACGGCTACCATTATCGATTTAGCGCAGTGTCTTTACCGGATAATTTCCCCGCGTTTAATAATTTTTTCGTTCTTATCCGTCGTGATCCTGAACAGCAACAGGCCGGCGCTGAGCTGGCGGGTATCGAGAACGTGGCGGGCCACCGGCGTGTTAAATGTGATTTCGCTCAATCGTTTCCCCATGATGTCGGTCACCAGGATGGAGCGGATCGGGCTGCCTTGACTTTCGATGGTCAACTGTTCGCGAGCGGGCACGGGATAGACCGACAGGAATTTGTTGAGCGGGTCTTCGGTGCTCATGATGGGATCCTGGATGAGCAGATCACCCGAAGCCTGCCCTTTGTAGGATCTGTGCTCGATCGTGGCGATCACATAGTATTCGCCAATCTCCGTCGGAACATCAGCGCCGTCGTTGTAGGTGATGGTGACGGGCAGTCCCGCCGGCGTGGTAACGGCCGTCACGGAAAATGGATTGCCGCTATAATAGTGTGTGCCTAAACCGGTCAGCGCGATGGGCGCTTCGGCTTTCTCGATTACGATCCTTGCTTTCTTACGACCGGTATAACCGGGGTCGCTCACGATGGCCGTCACCTGGTAGTTGCCGCCCTCCACGGGAGGTGTTTCTTGTCCATCATAGAGGAGCGTCACCGGCAATCCTGCAGGTGTCGTTGTTGCTGTGGCCGCACGGGGTGCTCCATTGTAGGTGAATGTGCCCACATTTGAGAGGTCGATCGCGGCATACGCTGCATAGGCGTGTTTGTAGATGCCCACATTGGTGGAGAGATAGGTCAGGTTGTCGATCACCACGAGTCTTTTGTACTCATGATTCTCGATGTCCGAAATTTCGGGTTCCCATGCAGCGCTTTCATTTTCAGCGTAGAATACTCCCGAGGGACTCACGGCATATAAATGGCCGAGGTCGTCGGTGGCCACGCCCGTGAATTCCGAGCCTTTCCCACCGACGGCAATTTGCTGTGGTGCCGCTTCCGGGGTTTCCAGGTAGAACAGGCCATCGATCGTCGCGGCGTAGAGATGTCCATCGCGGATCATGAGGTCGGTGATCTCCTTGTCTTCCAGCACGTGCGTTTGCCAATGCAGGCCATCGTCGGATGAAATATAAACGCCTTGGTTGGTGCCGGCATAAATATTTCCGTCTTTGTCCTCTTTGAGATACAGAATGGACACACCTTCACCGATGATCGAGCGTTGGGAGGCTTCGTAAAACTTCGTGTCGATCAGATACAAGCCGTCGTTCGTGCCCACGTAAACAGAGTCTTTCGATGTTACGAGGATGTCGGAGATGTTGCGCACTTTTCTGGGGAAGCCTATATTCCACCAATCGCGTTCGCCGAGGTATTCGATGAAGATGTGTGCATTCACCCAGGGCGTTCCGGCAAGTCCCCCCTTGCAGCCTACGAACATGTCGAGGTTGTCTTTTTCGGCATAGCTGGTCACCACGCCTTCGCCGTTTCCAAAATCATAGGTCCAGGTTTTGCCCTGGTCGCCCGATGAATAGATCTTGTTGTTGTCGACCATGGCGATGAGTTTCGACTGATACGAAAACAAACGGTTAACATTGAGGGGCACACCGATCTGCACAAACTGAAAATTATCCGTGATATAAGGTGCTGTCCAAAAGCCTTCATCCGTGCCCACGACCAGTTTATCGGTGGCCGGATCATAGTAAGAGCCCGCGCGGCTGTCACGTGTGTTGAGGCTATTGAAGTTCTCTCCATCGCTGGAATAATAGCTGCCCGAAAACGTGACGCTCACAAAAATTTCTTTGCCTTTCAGAATGTCCACTCTTCTGATTTGCGTGGTGCCCATCAAGTCGGCGGCCACCGGTACCCAGGTGTTGGGTTCACCGTCGCCGGCGTAGTTCACTTGCAGGCCGGTGTCGCCGGTGCCGGCATATACGTCGCCGTTCTCGTTTACGGCCAGGCTCATGATGGCATTGGCCGTTTCATAAAAGGCCGACAAGGTCCAGGTTTCTCCATCGTCGTCGGAGCGAAACAAGCCGCGGCCGGCGCCGGCGAAGAGTGTGCCTTTGTGGTCGTTGCAAATTGAAAAAATGTACGAGCCAAAGTCCGTGGGAATCGTCCGAAGCTCCCAGTTGATGGAACCTCCTTTGCCAAGCGTCCTTTTATAAATACCTTCGGTGGTTGCCGCAAAGAGGTCGCCGTTGTCGTTCACGGTCATGTCGCGCACCATACCGGGCAACCCGTTGTCTTCGCGCTCCCATTTGGTGCCGCCGTCTTTGCTGACGGAGAGTGTGCCTTCTTCCTCTCCGGCGTAGCTCACATAAACGGTTCCGTTATATTCATGCAAATCCAAAATGGATCCGGCGGTTACGGCGAACACGATCTCCCATTTGTCGCTGCCCGCAAGCTTGCGGTAAACATTGCCGGTTCCCGATCCACCGAAGTAGGTGCCATCGGTCGTCACCAATGCCGCGGTGATCGATCCACCAAAGGGGCCTTCGGTCTTTTCCCAAAATTGAGCCCAGGCGCCCGATGAGAGCGCCGTCGCGAAGATGACCGTCAATACATTCCTGAGGAGTAAAATTGTTTTCATAGGATAATTTTTCGTTCGGTAAAAGATGATTTTATGACGCGTCAGTTGGCCCCTTTCAAGGTTACTTCATAAGGGCCTATCACCCCTTTGCTCCGCCCGCCGGCAGCGTAGTCTTCGCTGAGGTTGAATTGCGAATGAAAATTCGTCGCTGTGATCTCTTTCACATTAACCTCTAACTCGCCGTCCAGCAATAACACCGTGGCGTCCGTAGATTTCCATCGCCAGGTGCCCGACGAGCGAAACAGGAGTCCGCCATTTTTTGAGGTATAGGTTCCGGCCGAAACAAAGGTGAGTTCCAGACCCGAGTAGTCAGCGCTTACGTCCGTTCCATCTTTCTCGATGGTTCCGCCGCCACTGAGCTTCCAGGTTTTTACGATGAATGTTTTGGGATCGATGCCGGCGGTTTCCGGGTCGTCATCGCTTCCGCAGCTGGTGAGCACGAGGGCCAGCACCAACAGACTGGAGGTAATGACCAATAGACCCAGCCAGTGCGCGTGCTTCATCACTGCTCCACTAAAGAATTGCCATGTTGTTTTCATTGATATTCATTTTTTGGTTTAGGTTTCTGCTTTCGTTTTTTTTAATAAAAAAATCCGGTAAAATAAATGTCTGTATCGTCCACACTCAGATACTGCGGAATAAGTCCGCCCAACTCGGCATAGGCATCGTAGAATTCAATGTGGAACCGGTTCTGATTTATGGCGCCCAGAATGTTGGGCAGATGATCTTTCACGCGGGCTGCGTTATCGCCCTCCTCCGTCCCCGTTTCGATCGCCAGCGGTGTGAAGGTGTAGATGCCATCGTCCGTCTTGGAGAAGGTATAGGGAAACTTACCCCGCACAAACTCACTCTCCGGGGTCACGTAGTAGATGTAGAGGTCCATCGTGTTCTCTTTCACATGCAAATCGAGGAGCATGTAGTACAAGGCAAGATTCAACTGCTTCATCAGCGCGTTGTCGTCTATCAGCCATTGGGTTTGAAACTTGGGCGACCAACCCGGCATTCGTTGCGCGTAGGGAGAGGGAACTACGGTGCCGGGAGAATATTCATCGCCCAACAAATAATGCAGGGGTATCGCCGGAAGCGTCGAGGATTGCAGCTCCATGCGCTGGCCTTTATAGTTCGTATACAAACTTCCTTTCGCGGCATCCCACAAAATCTCCGTAGGCACATAGCCGCCGATGTTGGGACTGGTTTTCAGCACAATGCCATGGGGGGAATAAGAATAATCGCTTCCAAAAAATTTTGCGCGTTGTTCGAGATACGTATTGTAGACGCTCCGTGCCAGGGGGTTCAGGGAAAACTGTATGATCTTGCCCGGCTCCGGCTGAAAAGACAAGTAGCGCAGGGTCGAAAGATATTTTGCGATCTGCTGCATGGAATTTTTCAGTTGGCGCGATTCGTAGGCTTGCCGCTCGCCAGCGGTGGCCTTTATCAATTTCAACACATCACCATACTGACTTCCCAACAAGAACAGCGTGTCGCCCAAACTGTATTGATAGGCATATTCTTTATCCACGCTGGACGGGATCCTTTCGAGGTTGGATCCTTCAGCAAACAACACGCTGGCGTTGACGCGTTGCGTGATCTCCACACGATATTTGCTTCGCGAAAACGTTTTGGCGGCTACGGTGTCGGCGTCGGCCAGCATGGAGACTTGTCCCGCGTTGTCCAGCGTGAAGAAGAGCGTGAACATCTTTCCTTTCTTGGGGGTGAGCAACCCTTGCCAGCCGTCGGTAGCCGAAGATAGCTTCTGCCTGAACTCGTCCAGCTTCACTTGCGGGTCGGCATAGGAGGGTTCGACGGGAATGACGAGGTCGTCCTGCTGGCTGCAAGCCGTCACGAAGAGGATGCCGGCCATGACGATGGCCAGGTGCAGGACTTGGGCGTATAGTGATCGCGTGTGTTTCATTTTCAAAGCTTAAAATGCTGAACCAAAATTTCCAGAGAAGTAAAACGAAGGGCTCTCCACACATTTCAATTGCGCCACGAAGCCGTCGGCGGTCTTCAGATACTCCATGCGGAACCGCGAGCTGTTGAAGTAGTATAAAAACGGGGCCATGTCCTCTTCAATAAACTTTGCATTGCCCGTCGGCTCCTCATAGCGGGTGAACTTGAACACGCCATCTGCCGATTTGGTGTAGGCATATTGATATCGCCCGAGGTAATATCCTCCATCGCCCACGGCGCGCATGAACACGTCGAGGGTCAGGGTCTTATTTTTGGGATTGAAGGCCAGCTCGATGTTGCTGAGCCCCACCCCTTTTGCCAGCAATGAATTGTGGATCGTTAGTCGCGCATTCGTGTACAAGGGCGACCATCCCGGCAGCGGTTCGAATGGAACGGACACCGTAGTGAAATCGATGCCCAGCAAAAGGTGCAGCGGCAAGATCGGATCGGCAGAAGGCACGAGGTTGATGCGCTCGCCGTCCACCATCACGTAAAACTTCTGGCTTGCATCATAAAACACCTCGTGGAAGGTCACGTCCTTGTACGTGACTTGTTTTTGCAAAAAGATCCCGTTGGTGGTGTAGGCAAACGGTGTGGTCTGGATGTTGAGCGAGTCGGCTTGTTTGAACGAGAGCGAAAATGTTTTTGTATCCAGGTTGAAGCTGGTGTTGATGCGTTTGCCGTCGCGCGACTGCAAATAGGTGAAGGGACTTTTATCTTTGTAACCCACAATGCCTTTTTGCAACACGTTAAGGTCGCCCCGTCTCAGTGCTTCACTTTCGGCGGCCGTTGCCTTGATGAGCAAGAGTGGCGATCCGTGTTGGTTCCCTTTCAGTTTGATCGTGTCGCCTTGTGTGGATTCGAACGCAAATTCAAAATCGGAATTCAGGCCATGCCCTTGTGCTCCACCCACGGTGTCGGGATCGGGATCGGAAAGAATATGCAGATAAGAATAGGTGTCGAAGAACAGTGACGGCCGCTGCACCGCTTCCATGCGAAACGAGCTTTCAAATGGTTTCACCTGGCAGTCGGCATTGATGTCGGCCAGCATGGTTACGCGGCCTTCGCTGCTGAAGGTCATGTAGAAGCTGTAGCCTCCACCCGAACCTGGAAACAAATAGCCTTTCCAGCCCGAAGGCGCGTCTACCAATTGCTGACGATAGTCTTTCAGTATTTGCTCCATCCGTTCTTCCGGGCGTCCCATCAGCAACGGATCATCTTCGTGCTGGCAGGCCGCGATGGCGATGAGGGCGACGATATAGATAAAAATATTTTTCATACGCATAGTTCTCCGTTAGTCACGTTTTTCATTTCCGCGCCATCATTTTGTTGCCGCAACAATGGCTTTCCCCGTCGTCTGCTGCAATTGATAAAAATCGATGTTCCAGGTTTCTTTGAAATAAGCTACCACGATCGCTTCCTTCTGACGCAGCAGCGCTTTGCCATTGGCCGACGCTTTGCTCAGGATCGCCTCATAGCCGTCGTGGCCCTCGACCAACATCGTCGAGATCATCTCCACAAAATCTTCGTCGGAGCTCGCCCGGGCATAGGGCGTGATGAACCCGAGGTTCCACGCATCTTCATTCACCGTGTTATACCAGGTGGCCGTGTAGCCCGAGGGGGTGATTTGCTTGAAATTTCTCGGATAAAGTTTTGACTGGTGCAGGATGTGGGCAAATTCGTGGTGAATGGTGTGCAACATCTGCTTCACCGCCGGCACGTCCGTATTCACAAAATCATTGATCACAAACAGGGTCACCTTGCGACCCGACTCCGCCTCCCCCAACACCATGGTGCCGTCGTTGTTGTACTGCGGGCTTCCCACCAGGACAAATTGCTTTGGTGCATTGATCTTCATGAAGTCCCCACCAGCCTCCTGCACATAGGGCTCAATCCAGGTCTGCTTCACCAGCGTCATCACGGGGATCACCTTCTCTTCCTTCACCGGCACCAGCACTTTGTCGGTGGCCAATTCGAAGGGAACCCATTTGTAGCTGACGGCGATGTTGTAGGGATCGGTATAGTTTTGGACGATCCACCGGTCGATCGCATTGGTTTCCGTATCAACGTCCAGAAACGAGATGTCGAGATCTTCTTCGGGATCGCTGCACGACGACGCGAGCGTCATGGCGGCGATGGCGAAGAGGGTGGTGCGAAATGTATTACGAGCGTTCATAGCGTTTCAATTAGCGTGGATTCAATTCTATTCCCGACGACTGTGCCTCTTGCGGGATCTGCAACACCCGGCGCGGGTCGTTCGGCCCCAAAGTCAAAATATTGTCGCGGCTGTAGGGCACATGCACTACCTGCAGGCGATGACGGATGATGTCGAACCAGCGCTGCCCCTCGAAGAGGAACTCCACCCGTTTGAAGTCGAGCACGGTAGCAATGAGGGCCGCTTCAATGTCGGTGGTGTTGTAAAACCGCAGCACGCGGGCGCGCGTCACGGTGTGCCGGGCGGGGTCGTAGTATGGCTCATCGGTGTCGTTCACGATGATGCGGGTGCTGGCAAAGTCATTGAGATCTTTTAGCGTGGCATCGTAGTTGCCCAGGCGTGCATTGGCTTCGGCGCGATTGAACAACACTTCTTCGGCCGTGAGGAGCGGGATCATGTTATAGGGCGTGCCGATCTCGGCGTTCGGATCCATCTTCACAAAATGCTCTCTGAATTTGGGTGTGAACAGCGAGGCCTCGTTGCCATAGAACATGTAGCCCCACAGTCCGCTGGTCACGTTCTGATTCCACACCACTTTACTCAGCAGGTTGAAGTTGAAGCCGTAGCGATAGCCACGCAGGCTCCGTGCCCACAGCGACGGCGCTTCCACCAGCAACAAGTTCGAGGGCTTATCGGCTTTGGTGTATTCCGCCAACTTCACCAAAGGTTCCATGGCGCGGTAGGCTTCGGAGTTGATTGGTCGCAAGCTCGGCAAGATGTTGCCCGAGGGAAACGCCAGGTTGGCGTGCTCCACCACTTTGGTGTAATCCATTTTGAACAGGTAGAACCGTGTGGCAAATCCATGCGCTGCCGTGGTGGTGAAATGATAACGACCGGCGCCTTCCTTATACGATTCGTTGTCCAGCAAAGGAATCCCTTCCTCCAGATCTTTCTCGATCTGTTCGTATACGTAGGCCACCGTCTTGCGCTCATATTTTTGCGTCACCACCTTCTCGGGTTCGGTCACATAGGGAATGCCTGGATCGGTGGCGGCCGTCACGGGATTGTATACACGGGAGAAGAGCGTGACCAACATAAAATGGGCATACGCCCGTGTCACCAACGCCTCTCCTTTCGAGGCTCTGTATTGTGTCTGATCGCTTGCGCTGTTGATGGTTTCCAGCGCCTGGTTCGACGCAGCGATGGCCGCATAAGCGGCCTGCCAATAGAAGTCGGGCGTGTCTTCATTGCGGCTTGGCACATCGTTGAATTGCCACGGTGCGCTGTTGATGAGCTCCGAGGTGGTGAGCGCTTTGTCTTCGGCGTTGTCGGAAAGCGCTTCCAGGAAGGTGATGTAGTTGGCCCGCGGATAGGCTGATGCCAGGAGCTCGGCCACCTTTTCGGGCGTGTTCAGTTCCGCGCGTTGGTCGGGAAGGTGTTCGAGGTAGTCGCTGCAGCGTGTAGCCGTGAGGAGCACCAGCGTCAAACCTGTAAGTAATCGTATTTTCATTTTCGTCCGTTCCATGTTTTAAAATCCTGCTTTCAGTGAAAGGGTATACTGTTGTGGGATGGGTGTCGCCACGCCACCCGAGTTGAAAAATTCCGGATCCTGACCTTTCAATCTTTTGTCGGCGTAGAGCAGCATCGGGTTGTTGGCAATGAGGCTTACCGACAAATTCGTTGCACCGAGGCGGCTGGTCCAGCTTTCGGGCAAGAGGTAGGAAAGCGAAACTTGCTTCAAGCGCACAAAACCTCCGTCGGCAATGCGCACATCCGAATAGTTGTAGACCGCATAGGGGTTCACGCCATCGAGGCTGCCCAGCGTGCGCAAGTCCAGAATGGAGGGCACGTTGGTGAATTTCTCGTCGCCGCTGGTCATCCACCGGTTCAGGAATTCTTTGGGCGTGGCGTCCAGGTCGGTATAGCTGCTGCTGAATGCCGGCGTCAACCTGATCTTGTTCCCGGCACTGTAGGTGATCAAAGCCGACAACGTGATGTTGCGATAGCGGAAGGAGTTATAGAGTCCACCGGTGATGGTGGGATCTACCGGGCCTTCATATTTCAAATACTTTGTGATGTCGCTTTGTAAATAGACGTTGTTGCTGGTTTCACCTTTTTCGTTGATGAAGTAGGGCGATCCGTTCTCAGCGTTCAACCCCTGAAAGTCGACGGAGAACAGACCCCGGTAGGGGTATCCTTCTTTCGGTCCCCCGTCGGACGACACCAGTTCCCAGATGGTGGGCGTACTCTTGAGGTTGGTCACACGGTTCCGGTTGTGCGCAAAGGTGAGCTGCACCTTCCAGCCGCTGTGATCTCCCTGATACAACGTCCCCCCTAAAGTAACTTCAATCCCCCGCGACGTCATGTCGGCATAGTTCGCGGATTTGACAAACTGGCCCCCGATCGCGGACGTGCGCAGCGGGCTGATGAGATCAAAACCATCGCGGTGATACCAGTCTACCGTCAATGTCACACGCTCACGCAAGAAGGCGGCGTCGAACCCGATGTTGGTTTCGTATTGCTTCTCCCAGGTCAGCTCGCGGTTCTCCAGGTCCTGGATGTTGATCACCGATTCGATTTCGGGCAAATAAGGGCGTGTAGCTTTGTTAGTGCTCAGCACTAGACTGGAGTTGGTGGCATTACCCATGCTGGCTGTTAACCCATACGTGGCGCGAAGCGTGAGGCGGTTGATGATGCTTTGCGAGGCCATGAAATTTTCGGCGTCCACATTCCATGAACCGCTCACATTCCACGTGGGCAGCCACCGTGCATCGCGCGACTTGCCCAGGCGGTTGGAACCATCGTAGCGAAGCGTGCCGTTCAGGTTATATTTCGTGCGATACGAATACGTAGCGTTCACCATGCCCGCCAAAAAACGGTCGTAGGTCATGCCCATGCCATAGAAATCGAAGTTGCCTTCCACCACCTGCTTGATGATGTTGGGGTCTACATAGGGCACGCCGCCTTTGTCGAACTGGTAGCCATAACCATAAAAGAATTTATTCTGACGATCGGCATACCGCAGCTCCTGCGAGCCAAACACCCGCACGATGTGCGTGTCGTTGAACGTCTTGTTCCACTCCAGCGTGTTGCGCAGGTTGTAGCTCACCAGGTAGTCGTCGGTGGTGTTGTAGAAACCCCCATAGGGCAGGACGACCACCGGCTCGGCTTCCGGGTCGTCGGGGTTGCGATAGAGGAACTTGTTGTTCTGGCGGATGGTGGCATCGCCGTCGGCGCGAAACGCTTCGGCCATGTTGGAATGTTCGTAGACCTTGTGCTCCTGGTTCGTCTTCGCATAGCGCACGGCGCCGAGGAAAGCATACTTGAGGTTGGGACGGATCTTATACGACACATCACCCTGCAGCTTCAGGTCGATCATGGTGAGATCGAGCGTGTTGTTCTCCAGTTCGTGAATGATGTTGAAGGGCGCAAAATTCCGTTTGAAGAATTCCAGGTTCCCCTGGTCGTCATACGGCGTCAGGGTCCGGCTGGTGTTGATGGCATAGCTGAACGGGTTGATGTCGAAATCGCGATCGTATTTTCCTTCCACCGGGTTGCTGCGGCGGCTCACAGTTCCGGGAGCGCGCTGCACGCGGATGGCGCCCTGGGTGATGAGGCCGATGGCGAGCTTGTCGGTGATGTTGAAATTGGCCCGCGCATTGCCCGTGAAGCGTTTCACGCGATCGGCAATCGTCCAGCCGTCATCCTGCAGATAGCTGCCGGAAAAATAAAGCTGCGACTTCTCGGTACCGGAGGAGATCCCCAGGGAGTGCTCTTGCATGAATGAATTGCGGAAGAGCACGTCGAACCAATCCGTGTTGCGCCGGGCATAGCCTTGCAAAAATGCAGCCCGTGCCTCCGGCGTGTTTCGCAATCCGAAAGCGCCGCTGGTTTTATCGTATTGATCGATGAGGTCATACATCTTCACATACACGCCGCCGTTGGGAGAGCGCTTGCTGTTGCCAAACGTTTCCCATCCTTTGCGATCCAGTTCATCGTAGAGCGACATCTGGTCGGCGGAGTTCATGATGTTGAAGGTGTTGTAGGAAGGCTTGCGGTAGGTTGAAAAGTTGGCCGTGTAGGAGATCAACGGTTTGCCCACGCGTCCTTTCTTGGTGGTGATCACGATCACACCGTTCATGGCCCGCGCGCCATACTGCGCCGTGGCCGAGGCATCTTTCAAGATCTGGAAGCTCTCGATGTCGTCGGCATTGAGACCGGCAACCGATGATCCGATCAGCGTCTTGGTGTCGCCGGTGGAAAGTTGTTCGTTGGAAATGTTCACCACGTCTTCCAGTACCACACCGTCGACTACCCACAGTGGTTTGTTGTCGCCTGTGATGGACGTAGCGCCGCGAATCCTGATCTTGGGTGCCGTGCCAAAGGTGCCCGACACGTTTTGTACCGAAACGCCCGCGGCGCGCCCGGCCAACATGCGGCTCACGTCCGTGATGCCGTCTTGTTTCACGTCGGAACCTTTCAGGTTGATCGTCGATCCTGTAAACAATTTCTTGTCTACATCCTGGTAGCCGGTCACCACCACTTCGTTGAACACACTCACGTCTTCGGTCAGCACCACGTTGAGCGTGGTCTCCTCGCCGACGATGATCTCTTGTGTTTTGTAACCCACCATCGAGAACACCAGCGTGGCGTGGTCTTTCACCAGCACGCGGTAGGCGCCCTTACTGTCGGTCATGGTGCCGTTGTTGGTGCCCTTCTCTACAATGGACACTCCCACCATCGGCGAGCTTTTTCCATCCACCAGCTCGGTCACTTCGCCGGTGATGATCACGGGAGGACGTTTTGCCTTCTGGAGGATCACCTGGTCGCCCACGATCTTATAGGTGATGTCGATGGCCCGAAGCAGGTTGAGGCAAGCTTCAAGGGATGTGGCGTCGGTCGTTTCGATCTTCAGCGAGCGATTGATCTCCGACCCGTCATAGACGAAGCTCACATGGTGTTGCTGTTCGAGGCGGTGCAAATATTCATCCAGCGATTCGACCTTGCCGACGGTCTCGGCCAAGGCGGCAAAGCCGGCAAAAAGCAGGATCAGCAACAATTTGATTTTTCTTCCGGTTATTCCCGTATAGCGGTGCACGTGCATGGGGGTTTCAGGGGGTTTAGGATGGTGGTTGGTTTACGGGGTTTGCTCAGGGATTGCCCTGGATGACCACCAGTGAATCTTTGCTTTCGATTTTTACAGGATAGGCCGCCGCCAGCACATCCAGCACTTCCTGGAGGCTGTTGTTCTTGAAGGTGGCATTGAACTTTTTGAATTTGGTGATGGAGTCCACCACGACGAAGCGGACGCGGTAGTACTCTTCGAGTGCGCTGAGTACGTCGCGCAGCGGGGCGTCGGTGAACACGAGTTCATGGGTGAGCCACGCATCGCTGTTCCGGTTGGTGACGTCCACCGCGGTGAGCGTGCGGGCCAGCGTATTGAACACGATGCCGTCGCCGGCGCGCAATACGGGATTTTCTTTTGTACCTCCCGGCTCGAACATGACCGTGCCGGTTTTCACACTGACCGCAATCTCATTTTGACGCAGCCGGATGTTGAATGTCGTGCCCAACACCGTCACTGTCGACTGTTGCATCTGCACCACAAAAGGGTGCTCCTTATCGTGCGACACGGAGAAAAATGCGTTGCCCGCTTCCAGGTACACCCGGCGTTGTGCGCCCGACCATTGCGACGGGTAGCGCACCGTGGTGTTTTCGTCCATGAAGATTTGCGAATGATCGGCCAGCACCAGCGTGTCGCGCACGTTGGGCCCGGTGGATTTGGTGATGAACTCCACCTGGCGCGACACATAGATCCAATAGCCCACGGCACCGGTCACCAACACGGCGGCCGCGCGCGTAAACCATTTCAACGCCACGCCAACACCGCTCGGTTGCGAGGCGACATAGCGCGGGCTTTGTTTCAATTTTAGGGAAAGTCTTTCGGTGGCTTCTGCCACATTGATGTGCTGCAGATCCTTCACGTCCGCGGATGCGGCCCAGAGATTGACTACTTCTTTGTAAAAGGTATCGTGATCGGGCGAAAGCATTCGCAACGCTTCCACTTCGTGTAACAATTCAACGTTGTCGGGCTCATTGAGGAGCAAAACAATCTTGCGCAGGTAATCCTCGTCTGGTTTCAAAGGTTTAACGGTTAATTGCCCATAAGACAAATAACCCTACCCTACCCCACTAAAAGATTTTTCGATTTTTTTTCGCCGAGGGTCAAATCCGCCCCACGCAAACGAAGCCATCGGGTCTTTTCCCATGATTTGGGTTGGAAATTAGCGTTCCGGACCAGGCGCCACCCAGATCGATCATCGACTTTCTTTCCGTGGACTACCCGGGTAATGCGCTGTGGACTACCCGCAAAATTCTATCTTTCTCCATATTAGCATCGCTTTTCAAATGCACGGCATCCGGAAAGCCATTCACCAAACCTCGATCACCATGCCCCCCAATAAACTCCTTCTCACTGCCCTGCTTGTCTGCGTACTCACGACGGCTTACTCCCAACATCATCAGACAGAAAAAAATACAGTCGCATCGCCGATAACCTTCGACCTTGTGCTACGCCAGGCGTTATCCGACCCGGAGCTCACGGACTATAAAATGGAATCCCTTGTTATGACCCTCGCTCCCGGGGCTGCCGACACGGTTTCTCATCGCCACGACTGTGAATTGTTCGGCTATGTGATGGAAGGCGAGATTCAGATTGCCCTCGTCACCAAGGAGCCGAATACCTTTTCGACCGGTCAGATGTTTTACGAAAAAAGAAATATCCTCCATACCCTGGCCAGAAATCCAAGCCAAGAGAAGACAACCCGGGTCCTATTGATCTTTATTATCAAAAATGGGAGAACCGGCTATACGGCAGAGTATGCCGGAAAGAAAACTCACTAAATACATCAACAAAGTAAACGTGCACACCCGGTAGGTACCTGTGCATTCCGTGCGCTGCGTGGAGTGCACCATATACCACGCGAATTACCCCCTTACGTCATGAACACCGAACGCTTAAAGAAACTACACCGGGCTTCAGGCCTGGTGCTGGCAACCTTTTTCTTTTTCCACGTCATCAACCACCTGTGTGCGTGGTGGGGTGCCGATGCGCACATCCGTGTGATGAAGCTGTTCCGCACGGTGTACCGGTTTCCACCGGTGGAATTTCTTTTACTCTCGAGCGCGCTCGTGCAGGTGATTAGCGGGCCGATATTGGTATGGAAAAAGGGATTTCAAAAAACGTATACGATATCCTGCAAGTGATCAGCGGCCTGTATCTTTCATTTTTTCTGTTCTATCACATCCGCGCTGTGATGCTGGGACGTTTCGTGTGGAATACCGAGACGGATTTTCACTTCGCCGCCTGGGGCGTGAAGAACTCACCGGCAGACCGTTTCTTTATTCCGTACTACTCCCTGTCGGTGCTTTGTGTTTTTATTCACGTAGCCTGTGTGCACCGGCAAAAAGTTCTGGCGCTCCGTCAATCAAAGTTCGGATTGGATTCGTCTTATCGCCTGGCTGGGCGCCATGCCGCGGTAATCATGATCACCGGTGTCGTGATCACCACGCTGATCATTACGAGCTTTATCCGGGCTTGACGGGAATCGATTTACGAGGCATTCAACCTCAGGTTGTGCTGATGGCACGTTATTCTGACCGCAGCGACTTCACAGGATTTGTCAGGGCCGTCTTAACGACCTGGTAACTCACGGTGAACAAAGCCACCAAGAGTGAACAACCGATTGCCCATACAAATGTCCAGGCGTTGATTTGGATCTTGAACTTGAAATCCTGCAGCCAGTGGTGCATCATCCACCAACCCACCGGGGCCGCCAGTAAAAAAGCGATCACGATCAGCCGCACAAATTCTTTTCCAAAGATCCAGGCAATGTGTGTCGCCGTGCCGCCCAAAACTTTCCGGATACCGATTTCCTTTATTTTTTGCGCCACCATAAACGACACCAGTCCATACAAACCCAGGCAACCGATGAAGATGGCGATGAAGGAGAAGATCTGTATCAGTTTGAGTGTGGTCTCTTCCGCTTCATAAAATCGGGCAATGCTGTCGTCGAGAAACTCATACTGAAACATTTGATCGGGATGCAGTTGCGACCAGCTTTTTTCGATGGACGTCAACACGGACTTGGCCTGCGCCAGGTTGAGCTTTACGGCATAATTCATATACTCATTCCGGTAGGTTGTAATTAATATGGGGCTGATCTCCTCATGAAACGATTTGTCATGAAAGTCTCTGACGACACCGACGATCGGCGCTCTCATCTCGCCCCCATTGGCACTGATCGTTTGCCCGATCGCCTCCTCGGGCGATGCGAGGTTTAGTTTGCGAACCATGGCTTCGTTCACGATCATCTCTCTCACGGTGTCGGATGGGAGCAGATTCCTTCCGGCAACCAAATCCAAATCAAAGGTGGACACGTAGTCGGCATCGGCCGACTTAATGCTTGTTCTGAAATTAACTTCTTCCGGACTGTTATTGAACCGGATCGAATTGCCCCAATCCTCGTTGGATGAGGGTGCGGCAAAGCAGAGCGAAACTTTTTCAACACCCGGCATCCTGGAGATCTCATTCTTTAATGCGTCCGCCAGGGTGCCGGTCGAATCGCTGCCCACCGGAACCATAACGATAGCCTCTTTATCAAAACCCAAATCGGCATGTCTGGCAAATCGAATTTGGTTCATGATCACGATCATACCGATGATCAATACCTGAGAGATCGCAAACTGTGTCACAATCAATGTGCGCCGCGTATTGAACCCGCCGACATTTTGTTGAGAAAGCCTTCCCTTCAATGCGGCCACAGGTTGAAATCCAGCCAACACCAACCCGGGATAATAACCCGCCAAAAAGGTGACGATAATGCCCAGCGCCAAAACGAACAGGAACAATGACCCATCAGAAAATAAGTCCATCGTCATTTGGGTTTTGAAAGAACCGTCTACATAAGGAAAGGTGATATAAGCCACCAAAGCGGCCACGCTCACGCCTGCAAACGTGATCATTCCCGTTTCGAAAATAAACTGCCAGAACAACTGCCGCTTCACGCCGCCGAGAACTTTTCTTACGCCGACTTCTTTCGATCGTTTTAAAGCTTGCGCGGTAGCCAGGTTTATAAAATTTACGCAAGCCGTGACGATCAAAAACAAACCGATCACGGACAGGATCCACAAATTGCGTTTTCCCATCGGCCCACCATACTGAGGATTGAAATGAACATCCGCCAAGGGCTGCAATTTATAATGATGAACATTTTTGCTGGTCGGGCGATAGATTTTCACATACGCCGACATGACCTCTTCCACCTTGGCGATCGATGCCTGAGGCTGAAGAAGGACATAACATTTCATTCCATCCCGGATCCCATTCCACCCCTCCTTATCGCTTGCCAGCCAGGGATCATAAGATTTCAGAGAAGGATAGGACACAAAGATCTCGGTTTTGAAATCGGTATTGGAAGGCAAGTTTTTGAGCACGCCCGTAACCGTGAACGGGAGTTTGTTATCCAACCAAAATGTTTCACCCATTGGATTTTCATTCCCAAAAAACTTTTGGGCCATTCTTTCGGTGAGGATCGCGGTATGGGGCGCCGTTAAGGCCGTTGCTTTGTTTCCTTGTAGTAAAGGGAAATTGAAAATATCAAAGAACGTTGCTTCGCTGAACGCGAGACCTTCCGGTTCATTAAATTTAACAAGCTCGTTCCCTTTCCGAAGCGTTATGAGCGCATCGCGTCCAGTAAAAACGCGTGCGATCTTTTCACCATAGGTATAATCGTTGCGAAAAAATTCTCCTAACGGCGAGGGAACACTGCTTCTGTAGGCGATAACATCCCGGTGAAGCTCCGTGACCACTCTATATATCCTGTCCGGATTCTGGTGAAAATTATCGAAACTCAAATTGTGTTTCACCAACAAAAAAATGAATATCCCGCACGCCATACTCAACGCCAGACCAGCCACGTTGATGAGAGAGTATGCTTTATTTTTTGCCAAATTTCTCCATCCGATTTTGAAGTAACTTTTATACATACCGTAGGGGTTTAAGTTCTGGTGTTTCTTTGGTGGCCTGATAATGCCCGGCCGGAACAGCAACAGCACATCGATGATAAATTTCAGATCCGCTTTGCGCTTGCCCAACGTCTTCCGTCGCAGCGCATAAACTTCCATCAGGTCACCTTCAATATAATCCTGCATCCTCGGGTGACAGTACCAGCGGAAAAACTTTAAAAAGAACCGGGGTGGATGTTCATTCCTCTTTTTCATGGGCATGCGCTGGCCACTTCTTCAACCTTACCCAACGCGTATTTTCTCATGGCAGCATATTATTATCTAAATGTAGGAATAATAATCATGCCAATGTAAAAATATCCTCATTCTGAAATCACCGGGGCATTCTAACCAACCTTGTGTTCATTTTCGTCCACGTTTTTTTCGCAAGCGATCACGTCACGCCCGGGCACGGTAGAACTGGGTTGCTCGAGACATGAACCTTTGTTTTCGGAAGAGCGGATGGTATGTCCTATATTTGTGGTTGGCCATTCACCTACACGGGAACACGGTAAGATGATTCATCCCATTACGATCAACGACCTTATGAGCCTGACGGAGCCCGTTCCGTTGGCCGATGTGCGTACGCCCGCAGAGTTCGAGCATGGCCATATTCCCGGGGCGTTCAATCTGCCTCTGTTCAGTAACGAGGAACGGGTTTTAGTGGGCACTACTTATAAGCAAGTCGGAAAAGACGCAGCGATACTATTGGGGTTTGATCTCACCGGTCCCAAGTGGTCCGGGTTTATCAAACAGGCGCTGGAAAGGGCGCCGGCGAAAAAGATCGCCCTGCACTGCTGGCGCGGCGGCATGCGAAGTGGTGCCATGGCGTGGGCACTGGATCTCTATGGGTTTGAAGTATACCTCGTAAAAGGTGGATACAAGCACTACAGACGATGGGCGCTCGATCAATTCGAAGCTGCCTACGAATTGTTCATCTTAGGGGGTATGACCGGGTCGGGCAAGACCAGGATCCTCCATGAGCTCCGTGCATTGGGCCAGCAGGTAATTGATTTGGAAGATCTTGCGCAACACCAGGGCTCTTCGTATGGCAGCATGAACAAATTCGTGCAGCCGACACAGGAACAATTTGAAAACCATCTCGCTTCCGCGTTAAACAAATGCGACAAGCAACGGAAAATATGGGTAGAGGATGAAAGTTCTACCATTGGCAGATGCATGGTCCCCAGGGCTTTCTGGAATCAGATGGCAGCCGCTTTTTTGATCGATATAAATGTTCCCGCGACGGAACGCATGGAAGCATTGGTGCAAGAGTATGGTTCGTTGGATAAAGATTTTCTGATCGCCTGTACGGAGCGCATCCGGAAACGCCTGGGACTGGACCGGGCCAAACTGGCCGTGCTCGCCATTAAAGAAGATCGCATGGCGGATTTCAAGTCGTCATGATCTATTACGATAAGGCCTATCGCTCGGGTTTGGCCCGTCGCGATGCCGGTCATGTCCTTCACGTGGACCTTGAAAATGCCAACCCCAACCAGAATGCCCGGAAAATTTTGGGCGCCGTCCAGGCCATACCTTTGGTAAGCTAATCAGATCATGAAATGATGGAGACGATGGAATTTAAACTCACCCAATATTCTCACGGCGCCGGCTGCGGTTGCAAGATCAGTCCGGCGATACTGGACAAAATACTGCATAGCAACATCGCCACACCGACCGACGCCCGCCTCCTGGTAGGGAACGATAAACGCGACGATGCCGCTGTTTTAGATTTGGGCAATGGCACCGCGCTGATCTCCACGACCGATTTTTTCATGCCCATCGTGGATGATCCGTATGATTTTGGCAGGATCGCTTCGGCGAACGCCATTAGCGACGTATACGCCATGGGTGGCAAACCTGTGCTGGCCATTGCCATTCTGGGCTGGCCGGTAGACAAACTGCCACCCGAGGTAGCGCAACGCGTGTTGGAAGGGGCAAGAGCCGTATGCGCAGAAGCAGGCATTGCCCTCGCCGGCGGCCACAGCATCGACTGTCCCGAGCCTGTGTTTGGTTTGGCCGTGAACGGGTTGGTGAACAGCTATCAGGTGAAACAAAATTCTACGGCAACGGCGGGATGCCGGTTGTATTTAACCAAGGCGCTAGGCGTAGGCATACTGTCGACGGCTCAAAAAAGAGGACTACTCCTCGCCGACGACGCCGCCATCGCCTTGCAAAGCATGACGACGCTGAATAAGCTCGGCGAACTATTCGGTAAGCTGGAGTATATAAAAGCGATGACCGACGTAACCGGCTTTGGTTTGCTGGGACATCTCACCGAAATGTGCGAAGGAAGCGGCTTGTCTGCCGTGATTGAATACAAGAAAGTGCCTGTCATTGCTTCCTTGCCACACTATCTCCAACAAAAATGTTTTCCGGGCGGCACGCAACGGAACTGGAACAGCTACGGTCACAAGATCGGCACACTTTCCGATGAGCAACGCTATATCCTGGCCGACCCACAGACCAGCGGTGGTTTACTCGTGGCCGTCGCCGAAGAAGGCATCGAAGATTTTGAAAGGCTTCTGCAGGAAAACAATCTGCCGGCGGGGCAGTGTAGCCCCTTTGGCGTTCTGAAAGCCCAGGATGGCGGTCCTTTAATTCGCGTGGACCCTTCTTAAATCTCTTCCTTTTTTTCGTCTCCGGCTATTTCTTTTCGCCTGACTATCACTATTAGTATCCTTTTGGTGCGTAGGTCACTATATAGTACCTACTTGATTTTTAGGATAGAAGGCCGGTATTTGACAACAAATACATGCATGATGAAAAGAAGAGCTCTTCTCAAACGCCTCGCATTGATGGGTGGCATAGCCGCTATTCCCTTCAAGATATTACGGGCTGAACCCGCTGTCATCAAAACCGTGAAACGACCCTTTCACCAGCTCAAGGTAGGAACATTGGACTTGACGGTGCTCACGGATGGTCATATCGCCTTAAGCCCCATACAACCGACGTTCCCCAATGGAAGCGAACAAGCCGAAAAAGAATTGCTGCAAAAACATTTTCGCTCCACCGAGGCGATAGACCTGAGCATGAACATCCTGGTCATCAAAAAAGAGAATGACGTGATCCTGGTCGATACCGGCACCGGCGGCAACTTCGGACCTGCCTCGGGGTGGATGCTGTCCTCCATGGCCGATGCCGGCATAACACCGGAAAGTATCACCCACGTTGTGATCTCACATGCCCATCCCGATCACGTGGGCGGATTGCTCACAAAAGAAGGGGCGCCTGTGTTTCCTCATGCGCAGGTGCATGTAGCCCGGCTGGAACATGAATTCTGGATGGCGCCTCAACAGGATTTTTCCAAATCGAAATTCCAGGACAAAAAATTGCTCGCCGCATTTACGGCGTCCACACAGACCATCTTCAAAACGCTGCAAGTGCAAGTTCGCTTGTTCGAACACGGCGTCGAGCTATTGGGTTGCCTGCGCATGGAACTGGCCCCGGGTCACACGCCGGGACATACACTGGTGCACGTCTATTCCGGTTCGGAAGAATTGGTCCACGTAGCCGATCTTCTCCATTCCGATGTGTTGTCGGTCCAACACCCCGAATGGGGATTCAATGGCGACACCAACCTCGAGCAGGCCATGGCTACACGCAAGAAAGTACTGGCCGACCTCAGCAAGGGAGGTAAGCGAACCTTCGGCTATCACCTCCCCTGGCCCGGCATCGGGCATGTGCGCAAGCAGGGCGAAGGCTATGAGTGGGTGGCCGAGGCATATGCTTTTCCGGAGTGATACAAAGGGACAACTCTCAAGCCGGGAACCTTTGAAAAGACCTGCGCGTATAGAGTATGTCCCGTAACTTTTAACTATGAGCCGAAAGTATACCGTCTATCAGATCAATTCGTTTACGACAACGAAGTTTACGGGTAACCCGGCTGGTGTCGTGGTCGATGCCCACGGGCTCTCCGATGCGGAAATGCTGCTCATCGCACGCGAACTAAAAAACTCCGAAACCGCTTTCTTGTTTTCACCTCACGAAAAGACGGACAACTACGATGTCGAAGTCCGATTCTTCACTCCGACCACCGAAGTCCCGATTTGTGGACACGCCACCATAGCAGCGCATTTTGTCAGGGTGTTGGAACAACAGGCGCAACCCGGTCAAACGCTTTTGCAAAAAACAAAAGCGGGCATTCTTCCCATCGAGATCATCGCATCCGGTGACGCGATCAAAATCAAAATGACGCAGGGGAAGATCAGCTTTGAGTCCATTGACCCCCGTCACCAATCCGAAATACTAAACGCATTGGGGATCAGCGAACGTGAGGTCAATAAAAATTGCCCGGTCGAGATCGCCTCAACGGGGCATTCCAAAGTCATGATCGGCATAAACTCGAGAGAAAAGTTAAATCGTTTAGCGCCGAACCTCACCGAACTCAAAAGGATCAGCAGTTTGATAAAGTGCAACGGTTATTTTGTCTTCACCTTTGATTCTGATGACGCTAACATCTTAACCCACGGAAGAATGTTCGCCCCCGCCATTGGTATCGATGAGGACCCGGTCACGGGAAATGCCAATGGCCCGCTGGGTGCTTATTTGGTTAAAAACAATCTTGCAAATTTCAATGGGAATCGGTTCTCCTTCACTGCCAAACAGGGCGAGGCCATCGGAAGACCCGGTACGATGGAAGTCTATGTGGATGTTCAAGAAAACATACCATTAAAAGTAGCGATACTGGGAGAAGCTATCCCGGTTTTTAAGACTACGATTGAACTGGAGTAAATACAAGGTTAGTGTTCCGCCTTTGTTGGTGTTCTTCACCAACAAATTCAGCAATCTGCCACCCTATGTTGGCGGCAAAAAACAATGCCCACCCCGTTATTTTTCCGACAACAATCTCAACACCTCCTCCTTCCTCCTCCTCGACACCGGAAGGCTCATACCATCTTTTATCCACAACATTCCTTCTTTATCCAGGTGTGCCACGTGCCGGATATTGACCAGGTGGGATTTGTGAATGCGGACGAATCCGTGCTCATTTAAGATCTCTTCGTATTCTTTTAGCGTCTTTGAAACAATGATGGGGTGCTTGTTCAAAAAGTAGAAGTGGGTGTAATTATTATCGCCTTCACAGCGGAGAATATCGGCGGGGTCAATAAAAAAAACACCTTCGGCAGTGCTCAGGGCGAGTTTGAAATGTGATTGATTTTTCTGGTTCAGGTTGTGAATAAGATTATTCACCAGATTTTCTTTTTTGAGGGGGTGACGCTCCTGCTTTATGATATGCCGGTTGATGGCATTTTGCAGTTCCGAAATATCGATGGGCTTTAGCAGGTAGTCCAGGGCGCTAAAGCGGATGGCTTTAATAGCGTATCGATCGTACGCGGTGGTAAATATCACATCGAAGTCGCCATTGCTCGCTTTGTTCAGTAAGTCGAACCCGTTCATGTTCGGCATTTCCACGTCGAGCATGATGAGCGTGGGCCGGAACAGGGGGATCGCATCGAGGGCTTCTTGCGCGGAGCGGCAAATTTTTATGGTTTTATTGCCGGCGATGTGTTTTTCAATCAACCGTTGCAGGATATTGCCTGCCGACAGCTCATCGTCTACGATCATTATTTTTATCATCTCAGCGGGTCTTAGCGTTGGTATACGAAATGTTGATCTCGACCTTTGTCCCCACGGCATTCCCTTCTTCATCCTTGCCGTCCGTTATTTTGATTTCCGCATGGTGGTTGCCACTGGCTTTCAATGCTTCCACCCTTTGCAGCGCCAGGGGAATCCCTTTGGAAGTGAAATGGGAGGAGCCAATTTTTCCCGCTTTTATTTCTGCCGCCCTTTTCATGCCGATGCCATTGTCTTTTATGGTACAGGAGATCGTATGGCCTTTCTCCTCAAACTTTACCGACAATATTTTATCCCCTTCTTTCTGCATCAACCCATGCCAAATAGCATTTTCCACAAAAGGTTGAACCAGCAGCGTGGGAAACAGGGTCACGTCCGCATCGGTTTGCCCGGCATCGATCGAATAATGAAAGGAATGCTGGAAACGCAACGACTCGAGTTCAACATACAACTGGCAAATCTCTATCTCGTTGCTGAGCGGGATGAAATTCTTTTCGGACGAATCCAGTACCATCCGCAACAAGCGGGAAAATTTCGACAGGTATTGATAGGCCGCGGTATAATTTTCACTCACGATCAATTCCTGTATGGCATTTAAACTATTGAAAATGAAATGCGGGTTCATTTGCGACCGCAGCGCCTGGCTTTTCAATTCAGCCATTTGCTGTTGCACCGCTGCTTTTTTTCGCACATTCGTGATCCGGACCCTGAATACAAAGACGATGGCAGACGCCAGGCAAATTCCGCAAAGAAGCCTGAACCACCCGGTGGCCCACCAGGGTGGGAGTATATCAAAAGACACCGATGCTTCATTGGATGAATACACGCCTGTAAAATCACGCGCTTTTACTTTGAACGTATAGTGCCCTGGTGGGAGGTTATTATATCGCACATGGTTCGTGTGGTCACCGGCAATCCAGTTTTTATGCATTCCGTCCAAAGCATATTCATACACCGTTCCGGAAGGGTTACCATACGCAAGCGCAGCAAAACGAAATTCGACGTCATTGCTCGTATGTGCCAGCTGCAACCCGCCGGTGGCAAAATTTCTTTTTACCGCCGTGTCGTTTATGCTGATCGAGGTGATCGCCACCGGGAAAGGCGGCGATTGGTAACGGACCCTATCGGGATGAAAGCGTATGAACCCGTTGCCCGCGCCCGTCAGGATCTCGCCATCGCTGGTCATGGTAAACGGGCTGTAAAAATTGATCAACCCCAATCCTTTTGAACGATCAAAATTTTCAATCGCTCCGTCCGGGCTTATTCTCGAAATCCCATGATAACTCGTGGTCCATATCGCGCCCGACCGATCTGCCAGCAATGAAAAGACATTGTTTTCCGGCAATCCTTCGCTAGCCGTAATTTGAGTGAATTTAGTTCGATCCGTATTGGTGGAAGCACAGCGGGCAATGCCTCCGGCATAGGTAGCAATCCAGATCGTGTTCGCTTTATCTTTTACAACATCCGTGATAAGTGCCGAAGGCATAAAGCCTTGAACTTTCTTTGAAACCGGGAAGCGGGTGAAACGCTCATCTTTCAGATCGCAAACGAAGAGACCATGGTCGAACGTACCGATCCAGAGCTTATTTAAATCCTTGTCGAAATAAAGACAGGTGGGAAGCGAAGAATTGAACTGGGCGTTGGCCAGCTTCTTTTGCGAGCGGTCGTGCTCATTGTATCGATACAGCCCATCGTTGAGACAGGCAAACCAGTAGTTGCCCTGTCCATCTTCCGCCATGTCGGTAAAGAGTATATTGCTGGATTGTGATTGAAATGAGGATAGGGCAAATTGTTGTGTGCGGCGATCAAGTATAAAAGCATGCGGCAGTGCCAAGATCCACAACCGGCCTTTGCTGTCTTCAAAAATGACGGAACATTTCTTCAACGGCTTGCCCAGGATCTCCGTGAGCACCTTCGACTTGCCGGTTGCCCGGTCTTTGATGATCAAACGGTTTGTCGCGGGGGAACTGATATAGTATTTGTCGTCTGTCTGGCTGTAAAAAACAGTATGCACCGGGTGATTCAGTCGGTACAGATCATTTTCAGTTACGTCGCCCGGTGGCGATGGAGAAATAACTTCGGTAAACAAGAAAGGCGTCCGGGCAGGATTGAACCGGCTCAGCCCTCCACTGGTGCCAACCCAAACCAGCCCCTCGTCGTCCTGGTACACGGTGCGGACGTTGCCGGGCAACAGCGAATACGGATTGTCCGTGATGTGCTGTATCCTGATCGCTTCCTGCGTGGTCGTATTAATTTCCAAAATATCATTTCCTGCCGGTAACCATTTCAGGTCTCCGACCTGGCGGGCATCGCCGGGCAAATACTTTGTGAGCGGAATCTCATCCCAGGCCAGATCCTTCCGGGCATTGTCGGCGACAGAAAGTATCTCCAGTTTGGGGTAAGGATTTTGGACAAAGTAAACCGTTTTCCCATCCGGTGATGATTCCAATTGGATAAAGTGATCCACATTTTTACTGCTGTAATACCGGAACGTTCCGGTGCTCATAGAAAAACTAAAGAGCCCGACGCTGGTGCCCAGCCACAATTCATCGTCCGATTTCTTATAGATCTTTCGTATGGTGAGGTAGGAATGTTGCAGTTGGGGAAATAACGCGACGGCAAACTGCTTCCATGGAAAATAGGTGAACTTCTTTGTCTGGACATCGTAATAACACAGATCCTTCACATCGGCCGCGAGCCAGACCTTGTTCGTTTTATCGATCCAGACATCCCAGATCAGATCGCTGGGCAACCTCTCTTCTTTCTTCGACGCATCGGCAGAAAAAATAAAGATACTGTCCGACACGGTGTTGATAACATTCAGGCCGCTTTGTGTGGCCACCCAAAGCGAACCGTCGGCATCCTGTTCAACGTCGTTGATATAGGGATTGGAAATATCTCTTTTGCCGATGCCGGTATTATACCAGAGGAACGAATGTCCATCGTAGCGGTTCAGCCCGTTTTCCGTACCCACCCACACGAACCCGGTCGCGTCCTTCGTGATGCAGGTAATACGATTATCCGACAAGCCATCGGCTGTGGTCAGGTTTTCAAACTGGTACCGCTGTTGCGCCTGCGCCACGAGCGGCACTCCCGTTCCCATGAGCACGATCAGAAAATACAGCAACGGGTATGACCGGGTATCCACACGTAAAAATTACAAACAAAAACAGAGGTAAAAAAAACCAGGCAAGCGTTTTACCGCTTTCTCAGGAAAAACCACCGTTCCCTCATTCGGGCGAAAGGATAACAACCATTGTATAATTCATGTCGACCACTCTCTTTTTTAAGAGTGACCGCTGTCGTTTTCTGCCGTAATTTTCATTCGCCATGCCTATCTATCCTGCTTACCGGGATGCATGCCGCGTGTAGTTTCTTCGTCGACGGCAGTATTATCCATGCCGGCTCAAAGGATTGATGTTAACTAAAGAAAGACATTCCACTATGAGAATTTTATCGATCATGTTCATTGCCGGCCTTGCCGCCTTTTCTTTTTCGCAATGCAAAAAGGACGACGACGACCATAAATTAGAAAACCCTTTTGGCCTCCTGCTCCTGGGCTCCGATACCAGCCTGGCCGACGGGCGCTACGTCATACGCACGCCCCATGGTTGCGCCGGCTATGCCCACATGTTGACCTGCGACAATGAAGACGAAGTGTTGCGTATAAGCGCGACACTTTATCCCACCGATCACTTGTTCGACATGGACACCCTGGCTGTTTGGTATGTGAAAAAAGTGCGCTACGTTTCTCCGGACCCCGACTATGCGCTGGCCTTCGGATACCGTATTTACCAATACAGGCCCAACGGAACCGGCTACCGTTTTCTTTCCTTCTCTGCCAAGGCTTCTCCCGATGCGAATACGAACGATGAAGTAGGCGACGGCGGTGGTCCAAGCGCGACGGTCAGGGTATTGCAACGGGAAAACTATCCCCGCGACCCGAATGTACCGACATCCTTCGCCACCAGCACCTCACCGGAGGAAGCGGATACGCGGTACATCTTTCAGTTTTATGAGTCAAAAGACACGCCCGGCCAGTGGCAATTGAAGGCGGGAGGAAGAAAAGAGACTTCCGGCAGCCAGCCAGAAGACCGATGGAAATTTTGCACGGGCTATTGGGATGAATCCACGTGCGACGCCACATTGCCTCCCCATTTCAGAAGCGAGTATGCAGATTGCGAGTGGGTCGATGACGACACCGACGAAGACCAGCGGTGCTACATCGATGAATTCGTTTTTCAAAAAGTGTATTAAAATTTACGGACGTGGGTGCTGACGTCATTCAAAAAAACTATTAACACCCTCATACAAAATCCGCACGCTTCATGACAATGGCTTGTGAGCAAGATTCTTTTTAGTGAGATGCTGACGAACATTGTTCATCAGTTCATCCTTGAATCGCTGTGCTGCTGCCTCTACCCTATTCTTATCCGGTACAAACAGCCGTATTTCTTTTTCGAACGCTTCGCTCTGCTGCTTGATGATTTCCATTAATTCAGTTTGCACATCAGGATCCGTGATCACCGGCGCTTCGGCTGTCGCAATTTTATTTCTTATTTCATTGAGCTTATCCGGATTGGCGGGCTGTTCCGGTGGAGCTACGGGAGGGGCTTCGGGTGGTGGATTTTTGTAGGCATCGCCATAAGTATGGGGAGCCTTTTCCACTACAGGCTCACGAAGCCCGGCGCGGATCGATTCATCGATTTGCTCCATAGACTCCTCCATGTATTTTATATGCAATTCGAGGATCAGATTTTTATTTTTACGAAGCATCCGCGTGGAGTTATGGCAAGTCTTAAGATCACGGCTGATCCGAATCCATAATGTTCGTCAATAAGAACGTCGCCACCGTCCCAGAGACCATTCCCTCCGTCCAGACCGCAAAGGTGGCCATGTACACCGTCAGGTAGGTACGTAAGGGTTCGTCTCTGATAATAGACTCGAAGAGTGGTTTATCGATTTGAAAAAGGATAAACAGGAACATGGCGAATAGAGTCGTTCCTATGGTTGACGTGATGAAACCAATGGCCATCGCGCGGAAATAGTTTATGGAACCGGCATGCAGCTGTCTGAATTGTTTGCAAGCCAGGTAGATCCCTGCCGTTTGGATGACCACGTTAAATAATCTGAATTCCGGGATATTGATGAATCCGAGGATCTTGGCCAGCCAAAAGTAGGCGATAAGACCCAAGGCGATGAGGGCACCGTAGATCTGTGTCAGTCGATCGGGATAATCTGATACTTTAAATTTCATTGTCATAAAAAAAATCGTTGCATCGACATGCGGTGATACCTGAAAATCAGACGCACGTCGCCTAAAAAAGATAAAAGAGGTCGCCCTGCTCGTATTCGAACAAAACAACCTCTTTCATGGATTAACCTCTTTTCTTTCGCCGGCATGACCCGGTTCAAGTACAAAGGATCTGTTCCCGGGTTTGGATCAAATGAATGTTCTCCTAAGCTACTTTACCCATTTGCGCAAACCACTCCTAAGAGATTAACACATCGTCAAGTAAAAATATCATGCCAATCCAAAAAAGGTTGCCGCAAAGTACGTTAATGAAAGCGCGACACCGCCCGTTGTGGAATCTTTACAGATACTGTAGGTATTCCTCCTCAGCAATGCAATGTCGCACTTTCCATACTGCGTGTTATTTAAGGATCACAATCGATCTCAACTGGCTCCCTCGTTCACGCTCCAACCGGAGCCAATACATTCCATTGGTCACGTCGTCCACATCCAGTGTCAGCGTGTTGATGCCTTCCTGAAGTCCCGAAAAAATCTGTGACTTCACCACCTTGCCGGTTGTGTTCATCAGGCTTAATTTTGCCACTGCGCTATTTCCGTTCACTTCGACAAAGACCTGTCGTGTCGCCGGGTTGGGATACAGGGAGAGACTGCTCTCTGCGTCATCCGTTGTCGTAGACGCTAAGGTCATGGCGACAGCACCGGAGACACCTTGTATGGTGAGGTTATCAACATTCGGACCGCTGCTGCCGATTGCCGTCGTGCGGATCGTGTTCGTGCCCGCATTCAGATTTGCCGTCGTTGAAACCGTCGACCACGTCGTCCAGCTTCCGGTTTGTGGGAAACCAAGCGACGCGTTTATGATCGCGCCGTTCACACTCACCGACAGCGGGCGTGCGCCGCTGACCAGCGCATAGCGGAAGGTGAGCGTATAGCTGCCTGCAGCAGGCACTGAGGCCGACCATTGAATGTAATCGCCAGACGCATTCTGATAATCGGCAAAACCGGTACCCACAAAGCCGGCGTGATCGTTCATCACCGTTGGCCCCACCAACGTGGCATTCTCGGCTTCCAGGGTTTGTGTGCCACTCACAGTTGCTGCGCGATAGAATGCACTCGCCGGAATGAGTTGTTTCGCGATGCCCGGTCCCGAATAGCTCGTCGTCAGCGCGGCGCCTCCCAGGTGTTCAAAGAACATGATCGTGATGGCGTGTTTGCCGGTCCGGAGACCAATCGCCCCGCTGGCTTCCTGGGTCGAATGCAGGCCATCGTTGTTCACCACGGTAGTCGTGCCGATTTGCAACCGGCTGCCATCGTCGGAACTCGTGTAGAATGTGTAGGTGCCGTCGGCCGGCACATTGATATAGCCGGTAAACCGGAACGCATAGTCATCCTCGCGGCGGCGCGGCGTCAGGTCAACGTTGGCAACATTTCCCGACGCGACAGGTGTGAGTGCCGTAAAATTGGGCAACGCCGTAAATGTGCCCTCATAGTAAGCATAGTTCAACCCGTTCACGGTACTCGCCGGGTTGTCCGGATTCCGGAGGGTTGACAGGCGATACACGGCGGTGTAGGTAACATCGTTCACCGGCGTGGAGATCGTTTGGGTTGCCGCTCCGCCGTGCAGCCAGTGATCGAACTCATACGTCTGTCCACCGGCGGTCTGGGGAGAAACCACACCGATCGTGCGCTGAATACCTTCCACGCTCAGGTCAGACAACGGTGTGGCCATTGGCTGTCCATCCAAGGTCACCTGGAGACCTGCCGGTTGTGTTGCCAGACTGATCGTCGACTTCTGGGGAAGGATGTCGCGGTACACGGTGTCGCGTAATCCGGCGGCGTCTGTCACGATGAGGATGAGCCGGTACCAAACATTGTCCGACACTTCACCGCTGGTGGGAATAACAAAGGATCCCGACTTCACGCCGTCGGCAACCGGCGGGCCGTCATGACGATGTGTGTCGTGATGGAAGTCTACCAGCCACGTGAAGGCGCTGGCCGGCAAGGTGCCGTCTTCCTGGTCCGTGGCATCGCCTGAAAAATTGATGGTGTCGCCCCCGCGATACAGTGTGCCCGCGGCGGGTGTCAGGATCTGTGCAACCGGCGGCGCATTGAACGCATTGACCACCAACGTCGCTGCCGCGCTGGTAACGCTTCCCGCCGCATTCGACACGATGACACGATACGCACCGGCATCCGAAGATTGTGTGCTGGCAATGGTGTAGGATGAGCCCGTAGCGCCGGCGATCGATACGTTGTTCTTTTGCCATTGATACGAGAGCGGCGTGGTTCCCGTGGCCGTGACGGAGAAGGTTACCGGTTGACCTGCCGTCACCGTCCGGCTTGTCGGCTGGGTCACGATGGCGGGCGCCGTATTGGTCGTGTAGATGATCTTGAACAAGGCGCCGGTGCTGCGTTCGAGATAATATAAATTTCCATCATTCCCCACGTCGATGCTCAGGGCATCGCCACCCAATCCTGTAGCAAATGGAAGACGGGTGGTTGTGCTGGTCAGATCCAGCATGTTGATCCACCGGTTACAGAGATCCTGAAAGAAATATCTTCCCCTGTATGCCGCCGGGTAATTCGTTGTTGCCGGGTTAAAAAATACACCGCCGGTGATCGCGCAGCCGGCACCATCGCCGGAGCCATGCGGATACTGGAACACCGGATTGGTAAACGCTGTGTTGGTGCTGGTGCCTTCGGCCGTGGGCCAGCCAAAGTTCAGTCCTCCCGTGGTAGCGTCATTGATCTCCTCCCATGTATTTTGGCCGACGTCGTTAATAAAGATCCGTCCGGTCCCGGGTTGAATGCTAAAGGTGTACGGGTTCCGCAAGCCATAGGCCCAAACACGACGACGCTGCTCAGTCCCTGTGGTAAAAGGATTCCCGGCGGGAACCGAGCCATCGGGATTGATCCTTAGGATCTTGCCGAGGTAGGTATCGAGGTTTTGAGCATTGGCACCATTGGCATTCTCGCCAACGGCAACATACAGCAGTCCGTTCTTGAAATGCATCGCCCCGCCATTGTGGTTGGTCGCACTGCTCAGTGGATCAAGATTCAACAGCACCACCTCGCTGCCCGGCACGGCCACATCGCCATTGCCCGTGAAGCGGCTGATGCGATTTCGCGAGCCATCGGGCAATGTGTAGTAGAGGTAAATAAATTGATTGGTCGCAAAGTTGGGGTCCAGGACGATGCCGATAAGGCCGCGTTCACCGCTGGAGTTTACGTTGAGCTGGATGAACGGCGTGGTCAGCAACGCTCCATTTTTAATCACCCGCAAAGCTCCGTTTTGCTGTGCCACAAAAATTCTTCCATCCGGAGCAAATGCCATGACGGTGGGATTACTGATGCCGCTGGCGACCTGAACCCGGCTAAAGCCGGTGGGAAATACTTGTGCAAAAGCCTGGACGCTGAAAAGCCAGGCAAGACCTAGCACCACACAACTGTTGCGTCGTGCTGATAGCATTGCGTTGAAACCTGTCATTGAAATTGGGGGTAAAATTGTTCAACATGTTTTGGTTGTTTTTGAAAAAAAGATGCACCAGGAAATTGCGTTGAATCCGCCCCGTTGAAAAGAACAGATTGTTCTGGCGAATGTTTAGCGGTTGAAAAAAATTCACAGTAGGATAATGTTTATCCGATTGAACTGCCGAGGTGAGCACCCCGGCATAGGGTCGTCGTTTAAGTTTCTTTCGCTTTTAGAGTTGGATGTTTAGGGTCGAGTTGTTTGCCATTGTGTTTGGGGTTCGCGTTGGGGACTGAACGGTTTGTGAGATAGGATATTTTTTGCGGGGCATGTTCTGTGGCTTTTCATAGCCCCGCTCAGGGGCCGCGGGGGCCCCGCATGTTTCACCAGGGCTTAACCCTATCCGCACATGCCCATGCCAGGCCGAAGATAGGCTTAGGCCCTGGTGAAACATGCTGGAGGAGGTGTGGGGTTGGGGTGTGGGTGTGAAGGTGAGTGTGAGTGTGGGTTTGGGTTTGAGCGTGGGATTGGGTTTGGGGTTTGGGTGTGAGGGTTGGGGAGTTGGGTTGGGGGGAGTGGTGGTTCAGTGGGGGGTTGCTTTGTAGTTCATTAGGGTTACGCCTGATGGGTAGCCTTTTGCTTCGATCAGGGTCAGGTTGTGTTGGGTTTCGATGTTCGTGAAAAGGGGTTTGCCTTTTCCGAGGATGACGGGGTGGACGGCTAGGCGGTATTCGTCGATGAGGTTTAGGTTGAGGAATGTGGTGATGAGGTTGGCGCCGCCGTAAAGCCAAATGTTTTTTCCGGGTTGTGCTTTTATTTCCGCTACCCGCTCTTTGATGTTTGCGTTGATGAAAATTGCGCTGGTGGGGTCATCTTTTTTTGTTTTGGAGAAAACATACTTTTGTTTGCGCTGTAACAATTTGTATGCATCTCTTATTTTTTGAGTTGCCTTTTCGTCGGGTTGATAGTTCCCCCACTTGTCATAGCTTATCCGGCCATAAAAGATGATGTCTTTGTCGCTCAGGATGTCCTGGAGGATATCGCCAAAATCTACTTTCTCATCTCTGACAAGCCAATCCAGTTCTCCGTTGGGGCCTTCAATATAGCCGTCGAGGGTTATGGCCAGGTTTAAGATTATTTTTCGCATGTGCGGTTTGTTTAGATTATCGCATTCACGACACGGAGGATGTTCACTATCGGTCACGTGTCCTTTTTATAAAACTCAATTTGGCAAATTCGGTTTTAAGAATTGTCGATGGGGCTGTCGGTTTTGTTCTATTGGTCCTTTTTTCGATGAAGTACTTTTGTCAAAAAATGACCGGCTAAACAATTTTTAACATGGCCTTGTCGCGGATAACCATTATCTTCCTCTGAAAATGGAAAACAACGCAACCCCCTACCAGGTTATACCTCACGCCGGCAATCTTGAACTTGAACGGATCGAGAGCAAGTCCCGTTGGTTTGATATATACAAGCTCAACGCCATGACCTATGCGCTTGCAGAGTCGAATCATTTTGAAGAAGTTATTTCGTACCTGATTCTCGGCGAGACTAAGGCCATACTCTTTGACACCGGAATGGGGATCGGCGACATTCGTGCCGAAGTGACGTCCCTCACCCCGCTGCCCATCGTGGTCATCAACAGTCATTCTCATTATGATCACATCGGGGGAAATCGTCAATTCGATGAGATCTGGAGTTTTAAGAATACATTCGAAAATGATCGCATTCAAAGCGGCTATTCGCACAGCGAATGCATGACCTACATGACGGATGGATGTTATGTGAATCTTCCGGCAGCCTTTGAGCTCTCCACTTTTTCCGTGCCTGGCGTCCGCATCACCAAATACCTTCACCACAAAGAAACGATCGATATCGGCGGCAGAATTCTGACGGTGCACAGCACACCCGGCGAAACCCCTGGAGCCATCTCGTTATCCGACGATTTGTACAATACCCTATTCGTGGGCGATCTGCTGTATCCCGGTCCCCTGTGGTTGCATCTGGATGAATCGGACTGGCCGGGATTTGCGCGTTCCATAGAGTATCTGAGCGGACTACCAGGCATTCAGTACATCTGCCCCGCGCATAATGAGGCCCGGATAAATCCGGACTTTGTTCGCCAGGTGAAGCAGGGAATAGCTTCCATAAACCAGAAGGCCATCAAAGGCGTTAAGAAAGATGAAGCCTTGCAGTTTAGTTTTGACGGATTTTCAATTTTGACAAAAAACATGAGCACTCCTTAAGATGTCCAGGCTTTGCATTTGAAGAAATGTATCTCCGGGAGCATTTTCTAAAAATTCAAATAGTTAATTTCCAAAACAATGACCCCTCAACTATTCACTCCGCCGGAAATATTAAAGCCCGTCATAAAATACTTTTGGGCATTAGACAATCCGATCGACAGTCCGCCAACGACGTTGAGTGCATTCCCCGATGGCTGCCCGGGGATCATTATGGTCCAATCGAATGGAGGAGCGATCTGTGACAACCTCAATAAAAAATTGCCCGGGATCTATTTACATGGTCAAACCATTGCGCCCTCCAAGATCTCCTGCCAGGGTAAATTCTCGGCGGTGGGCGTTAGTTTTCAGCCGCATGCCTTACGGTCCATTTTTGGCATCGATGCCAATGCATTTACGCACACGGGCTTCGACTTCAATGTTGTTCAGAACCGAAATCACATCAACCTCTCCGAGCAAATTGCCCACGAGCAAAGCATCGAGGGAAAAATCAGCCTGCTGTCAAACTATTTGTTGTATCAGCATCAAAACAACGCCCGGCAGACGGAGGAGATCATCAAATATGCCGTCGCGCAAGTCATCCAATCCAAAGGGAATCTATCGTTAAAGGAATTGCAGAAAAAATTGCAAATGTCGGAGCGAAGCCTGGAGCGGAAGTTCAATCAAGCCATTGGAATTTCTCCAAAACTGTTCTCCCGGATCTGTCGCTTTCAGGAATCCTTAAATCAATTGCAAACGAGCAGCTATGATAAGCTCTCCGACATTGCCTACGAGAATCAATACGCAGATCAATCGCACCTGATCCGGGCCTTCAAAGAATTCACGGGGCTTTCCCCGCTGGAATTTAAAAGGCAATCCCGCGACGTGATTGAGAATGTGCAGCCGGCAAAGCAATAAACCGGGCATTGTCTTGTAAAATTTTTTGATTGATCATGCTTTAAATTCCGCCGTGTCGGTTTTGTTCAATTTTTCGGTTTAGGGTGCGCTTAGTTTTGATAAAAAAAACAAAACTATGAGCAACACAAAATCAAACACCGAAAAGAAAATCCTGGTATTGGGTTCCACCGGAAAAACGGGACGCCGGGTCATGCAACGGCTTGTTAAACTTGACCAGTCCGTACTGGGTGTCACGCACTCCTCCACTCCGAAATTTGACTGGAACGACAGCGCCTCCTGGGAAAAGGTGCTCGACAACATCAAATCCGTTTACATTTCTTTTTATCCCGATCTGGCTATACCCGGCGCCGTGAAAGCGATGGAGGCCTTCAGCAAAGTGGCGGTGAAGAAAGGCGTTCAGCAACTTGTATTGCTATCGGGACGCGGAGAAGAAGAAGCCCAGCAATGCGAAAAAATAGTCATGAAGGCCGGGGTCGATTGGACCATCGTGCGCGCCAGTTGGTTCTTTCAAAATTTTAGTGAGGGCAGTTTTTTGGAGCCTGTTTTGTCGGGGCACATCGCGCTTCCCGCCGGCGATGTTGGTGAACCGTTCGTTGATGCCGACGACATTGCCGATGTGGCCGTTGCCGCCCTCACCCAGGAAGGACACAACGGAAAAGTGTATGAAGTGACCGGCCCACGTCTTTTGACTTTCAAACAAGCTGTGGAGGAAATTGCAAACGCCACAGGCAAGCCCATTCAATTTGAAAAAGTACCCATGAAGGATTACGAGTCGGTGCTGAAAGAATATGGACTACCCAAGGACATGATCTGGCTGATCACCTACTTGTTTACCGAAGTGCTGGACGGCAGAAATGAAAACCTCACGGATGGCGTATACCAAGCCTTGGGCAGAAAGCCAACCGACTTTAGCGAATTTGCAAAGAAGACTGCCGCCGCCGGGGTATGGAACAAATAAAAGAACTATTTTGACCACCTGGATTTTGACACTTAAGAATTGACATGCCTATGGAAACAAAATTTGAAGGGGGATTGAATATTGCCATCAAAATACCGAAAAGCAAATACAGTCAAACCGTTGCTTTTTATCGGGACATTTTAAAACTGGAAGTTGTAGAAAAAGCAATCGACAACCCCACCGTCTCAAAAACGCATCGGGTAAAATTTGGAAATAATGTAGTCTGGTTGGATTGCGTCGACAACTATACGCACTCAGAAACCTGGCTTGAATTGAATACTCCGGACGTTGACAAGGCAACAAACTACTTAAAATCAAACGGCGTCGACACCTGTGACGAACTCGAGCAGCTACCCGAAAATATGCATTGGATCACGGATCCTGCAGGCACGGTGCTGATTGTCAAAAAAAGGGACGAATAGTGGTCGCCCTGGCTCACCGGGCCGGTTCAAATAGTTCTATGAGATTTCCCGATGGATCTTGAAGTAAAATTTGCCTGCCGCCTTGTCCTTGCACAATGTCGTTTCGAAACCTGGCATTCTCCTGCTTGAGTTTTGCAACGAGGCCTTCCAGATTATCCACTTCAAGTTGAATCCGGTTCCAACCACCCGGCGACGGCACGGCGCCGTCGGGCATGGTCTGGCCGGCACCACCGGCCCCCGGCTGATTGAGATATAATTTCAGGTCACCCTTTGAAAGGGCAGCAAACCCGGGCGCCGGGTGCATGTCTACGTTAAACCCCAGGGTTCGACTGTAGAAGGCGATGGCATCATCCACATTGGTCACGATGTATCGAATATTTGCGCTCATGCTCGAATACATTAGATGTTTTCTTGTACACGTGTTAAGTTTTTAATTTCCCACCGGCATTTTTTAACAGTGCCAGCGAGCAGAGGATATCCCGATCTTACAACACCCCAGGGCTGATCTTGTTCATAGGCGGATGGGTGGTCTTATAAAAAATCCCGTTAACAAAATCTATTCGCTGTGTGTTAACACGCCAGCTATGAAGCATGATGAGCCCATAAAACAAAATGAGCGCAGGTACAAATACATTCAAAGAGCAAGAAATGTAAACCGGGGCGCACTGGTGGTGCTGTTATGCTTATGCCTGGGAACTCGATTCCTGGGCAGCGCCCCAACAAAAAGAGAGCAAGGTATGGCAACGGTAAAAATAAAGGAAGACGAGGCAGCCATCCGGGCACTCGAAGGCAAGTTTGCAGCAGCCTTCAACGCCGGCGATATCGACGCCATGATGAAAAACTATATAGCCGACAAAAGCCTCGTCGTTTTCGATGTCGTGCCTCCGAGACAACATCTTGGCGCCGACGCCTACCGCAAAGCCTGGGTTGGCTTTTTCTCGCACTTTAAAGGCACACCAAAAATCGCCATCACCGATCTGAACATCACCGCCGAAGGCGACATCGGATTCAGTCACAGCATCCAACACGTCACGGGCACCGACACACAAGGTCATTCGATCGATCGGACCGTGCGCGTTACCGATGGCTATCGAAAGATCGGTGGCCGCTGGCTGATCGTGCTTGAACATGTCTCTGTCCCGGTGGATGTGGCGACCGGCAGGGCAGACCTTACTTCAAAGCCATAGTTTGCCAAGCGCTCCATTTTTTTTATCTCTTAAATAGAGAAAATTTAGTCAAGCACATACTCCCTGTCCACAATTCGTTCGACAATGGGTCCGTCTTGGGGATACCGTGCGTATCCTCCTTCGTGTCCAAGCAGAGCGTTGTGTCGGTGCAATAGTTCTTCCACTCCATTCTCAAAACGTGTTATATCCACGTATTGCTTCTCCTGAAAGTTAAGTCCCTGCCGTCCATTCGTGAAGAACAGCATGAGATTGGTACGGTCTAAAAAGTTGTGCTCACGATAAAAGAACACGTTAAGGTTCATCGATTGGGATAATGCAGCTAAATCTGCAATAAAATTTGCTTTATGCTGAATACTCAAATGACAATCCATTCGCAAGGCCGATGTCTCGGCATTGCATTTTCGCAAGGGAGAACCAACAACTTGCAAAAAACCTCTCTTGGGATAAATGATAGCTTTGTTGTTGCCAACCGATAATCTGATGAATTGAGCATCTTCAATTTCCAGGTCTTTGTGAAAGGTTACTTTTTCATTCTTTAAAAAATTCTCGACCTCTTTGATGAGCAGAAAGTCATAGTCATACAGGTTATGCCCACCCGTTCCTATCCGCAGCTTATGGTTGTCTTTATAAACAAAGAGCTCGCCCTCGGGGTGTTGATCCATGAATGATCGAAGATGCTGTATTACTTTATCGGGTTCGTTGGTTGTCACATTTGCCATTAACATGGCAGGGTTATCGGCATGTCCACCATAACCTTTTTTAAATTCAAAATGATCAAAACTGTAAAGTCCTTCCGGAAATCCAAAATACCAGTATACTCCTAAAATCATACGGCTACGGTGCGTTTTTGAATGTTTGCAAAGTTGTTGTATTGGAGCGATTAACCTACAAAAATGGCGCGAAAATCCCGCAACATCCTGTCAAAGTGAATGCCGCCCGAGGGACAAGCCTATCACCCAAAAGGGTTATTTCAAAACCTTGATAAATGCGCTATCCTTATACCATAAACTTCGCTAAGGACCGAAATACATGTCGATGAAATAAATTCCAATCCCACGCTTATGAAAAGGACCAACTTCTTACAAATCTGCCTGGCAGCCGGCGCGGTCGTGATGGCGCCGTTAAATGTCATGGCGAAATCGATCAAAAAATTTTTGCTGGACAAAGGATTCATGGTCAATGCCGGAAAGGACCGGAATGACAAAAGCCTTTCCTTGTTGGAGGGCGACACCTTCGATTGTAAAGTCTCCACAAAAGACACCAACGGCGACATCTATGTTTTCGAATCCAAACGGATAAAGGAAGGCGGTCCTGCGCATCATTATCATTTTACCCAGGACGAATGGTGGTATGTTCTGCAGGGAGAGTTTTTGATCAAAGTGGGGGAAACCGTCTACCAGGCCAAAGCAGGCGACAGCGTTTTCGGGCCGCGAATGATCCCGCACAGCTTTGCAAAGATCGGGGAAGGAGAAGCCAAACTCCTGATGTTCTTTCAGCCGGCAGGGAAGATGGAAGAATTTTTTAACAAGATGAGTCAAGGCGTGGCGCGCAACATGACGCCGGAGGAACAAGATAAATTCAGGGAAGAACATGGCTTCAAACGCGTGGGGCCGCCCATAAAGCAGCTTAAGTGGTAGCGTGATGAATTTCATTGCCCGTTGGAAAAAGGTGACTTACCTTTCGGCAAGCCACCTTTTGCATCACTTTCAATCAAAATACATTATAAGCTAACGACACATAATACATCCCGCCGATCATCGGGTTTGCAATACCCGTTGAGTAATACCGGTTTGTTAAATTGGTTGCACCAAGTTTAACCGTCGAACGCGCACTCAGAATTTTGTATCCAACTTGTGCATCGATCACGGTCGACGACGGCACCGTTCCATTTCCCAAACCGCCGGCCACCTGGTAGAAATATCCCGGCTTGTATCGCAACGTGGTGTTGAACGACCAGGTCTTTTTCTTTCCAAAACCGGTGTTACCAAATTCCAGGTTGACGTGATAGTGGGGTGTGTTGAAGTTGTTGATTTGGCTTTCGTTTTTGTTTTTGAGATGATCGGAGTAGTAGTTCACCTTGGCAATGAAATTCTTACTCAGATCCACACTCACGCTGGCCGCGTAACCATAGGTGTTCACGGTCTGGGCACCATTATACGCGATGTTGTATACCGTATACGTGTTGCGATCCAGGAAAGCCGTGGGGTCGTTTGTACCGGGGGTGTTGGCCACGTTGGTGTAGCCGATAAAATCCTTCCAGGTGGCAAAATATCCCAACACATCGATCATCACTTTTTTAGCCACGACCGCCGCGTAGCCCAGCTCGAATGAATTGGCGGTCTGCGGCTTGATGTCGTTCACCACAAACTTTTTCAAGTCGTTGGGATCGCTGGTCTGCTGATACTTCTCCACGCTCTCCAGGGTGTAGGGCGCGTAGACGTTAAAGTGATACGTGTCGTTTAGCAAATAGGAAGCGCCACCGGAAGAATACGAGCGGTAGCCATTCAACGTATTTTGCAGCGACTGAATATTGGACGGGAAGCTATAGGCGTTCTGGAACGAGAAGCGCACATAATGCTGATCAAACAATTCAAACACCGACGAGACCCGCGTGGTCGGCTTCGCCTCGGCGAACAACGAGTTCTTATCCCAGCGAACAGAGCCCGTCAGCGCCAACCGGTCGTGAATCAGTCGTTTGATGATCTGGGCATAGGCGCTGTATTCATTTACTTTAATGGGTTTGTGTTCATCGGGAAACAGCGTTCCCTTCGAATTCAGGTCGTACATGCGGTAGTTCACGCCCGCGATGATCTCGGCCCACTTCACGACGTCTGAAAAATTATATTGAAAAGCGACGTTGTACAGCTTGCTGCGATCCAGAAACAATGTGCCGCCCTCGGTGATGGGGCGTTGTGAGACGCTGTCCTTCAAATGGTTGAACTGGGTTGATCCCAGTCCCGGTCTGCCGATGTCGGCATACGAACGGGCCGCGAGGTGTGCGTTGTTCAGATCGGCGCCTGTCGCCAGGGCCTGAAGGAGCGCTCCGGTGTATTGGGGATACCAGCCATCTCCTGTGTTTGGATCATAGCTGGGTTTCCACGCTTCGTTTATGTATTGCGCCGTAGGCCCGGCCAAGAGTGTTTTGCCTGAATTCTCTTGCGTGGTGTAAGCGCGCAAAAACCAGTTTTTTGAAAGCAGTTCTGCGCGGTATTGCCCCACTTTGAAATCCCTGATCTGGTAGCGCGTATCGTTGGTATACACGACACTACCCGTTCCATAGGTGCCGGAGAAAATGGCTTGCACACCGGGTGTCAGCTTATAGCGCAATTCAACATTGGATTTCATCAGCCTTACGTTGTTGTTCAGGTAGCCATACTCCGGATACCCTGTGCGGGCAACATAGTTTTGTTTTGACAATAACGGATCGATGATCGGCGCCAGGGAAGGATCCTGGGCGAGGGCGTACTGCAGAAAGGGATTGATGTCGACCGAGGTTGCACCACCATAGAGGTTCACGCCGTTGTAGTTCGGGTCGGTGTAACGTGTTCCAGGTCCGCTTTTGTTGGTGGTGTCGCTGGCCACCCAGTCGTTTGCCTTCGTGTATTGAAAGTTCACTTTGAACGCCAGCTTATCGCCGACCCGCTTGGCATACCGCAACGTGATGTCTGTATACGGAGAAGGGCCCACCGGGTCGTTCGATGTTTTGCTCTTCACATGGTTTACGCCCTGGTTCAACAAGACACTCAGCCCCTGGTATTGAAACGGGTCTTTGCCGGTCATCACCATGGCCCCGTTCAAGCCCCGCGAACCGTAGAGGGCCGACGAGGCGCCCGAAAGTATTTCCACATTGTCTACATCCAGTTGCGTCAGGCCAATGACGTTGCCCAACGGAAAATTCAAACCGGGGGCCTGATTGTCCATGCCATCCACCAATTGCAGAAAATTGGTATTGCCGCTGGTGTTGAAACCGCGCGTGGTCACCGAGGTGAACCCGATGCTCGACACGGTGACATCGACACCCTTGATGCCTTGCACCATGTCATAGTAGTTCACCTGAGGTGAATTGATGATGTCCTTGGTTCCGATGCGCTCGATGGTTACGGGTGATTCAATCTTCCGTTGCTTCGTGCGGCTGGCAGCCACCACCACTTCGTTCATGAGCGTCGACTCCGGCATGAGCGTTATGGAAAGATCCTGTGCCGCGGTTACTTCCACTTCCTGCGTGGCAAATCCGATAAAGGAAAACACGAGCGTGATGGGATATTGCCTCACGTTGATGGAGAACTTTCCATCGGCGCTGGCAAAATCGCCTTCGGTCTTGCCTTTCACGGCAACGTTCACGCCGGGCAACGGCTCCTGGGTGTCGTTGTCGACCACCGTTCCGGTCACGGTGGTTTGTGCCTGCACCGTGCCTCCAAACAGCAGCAGGCAAAGGAATATCAGGTGGTAAAATTTCTTCATAGGTTTAGGTTTTTCGGTTGGTTTAGTTTGGTCTGCTACATAGGGCTGGGATCGGATTTTGAAACGTATTTACTTTGTAATGGTCAGCATATAGTCCGCGACGGCTTTCCGCGTCTCCTCCGTCAGGTAGTTTTGCGGGGGCATCTCCGGGTAGTCGTCGCGTTTGTGGATCGGGTGGGCGATGAAATCGACAATGCCTTGCGCGTTATTTTTATACAGTGCCTGGATCGTATTCACCGGCGGTCCCACAAGCCGCGTGCTGTAAGCATGGCACCCTGAGCACACACCATAATAGGTCATCTTTCCTTTTTCGACCGACGCCGTGATGCGTGGCCTAACGGGCTTGTCCAACAAGTAGCTTTTCACACTGCGCGTGTCGCTCACCCGGCAGTTTGCATACGCATCGAGACCAAAGGTCCTGTAGCGGCCTGGATTGATCACACAGCTCCCCACACCGCCGCCCACGGCAATGATGTCGGGACCGAGTTTCGAAAGCTTTGTCAGCATGATGGCTTTTACATCCGCCACAGGATCTGCTCCGTTGTTGCTCATGAAATTGTCGAGCAGGGTGATGCGGTCCGAGTTGGGTTCCGACTCCGGGTCGCTCGCATGATCCACGCCGGCATAGCCATAGTCCGTGATGGTGATCCCCGCGTTGTCGTTTCCCGTTATAATGTTGTTTTCGATCGTGATGTCGTCGGCGGCCATCACGAGCATGCCCGTGCCTTTTGGAATGTGCGACACCGTGGAGCCTTCGGCACCAAAGTTTTTGGTGTTGTTGTGGTAGACATAGTTATTCCGGATGATGACGTCGTAGCACGTCTTTATCGGCAAACCGGGGGTGAGAAATGCGAGTATCCCTCCCGTGTTGTCGTGCGCATAGTTATATTCCACCAGCGCATGCCGGGAGTTTTCAATTTCAATGCCGGCCACGTTGCCATACACTTCGTTGAAGCGGACGTCCACGTTGTCGCACATGCCAATGTAGATGGCCGCGTCTTCAATGCCGGTCAGGATGTTTCGCTCCACCAGTCCGTTTTTGCCAAACTGCGGGAAGATGCCATACACGCCGGTGTCGACAATCCAGTTGTTGCGGATCACATAGTTGTTGCCGGCCTGTCCCATGATGCCATTGCCTTTGTAGTTGGTGATCTTCAGGTTCTCCACCAACACGCCATTGCCGGAATAGAGTATGGCATCGTTTTGCTTTTTCTCTCCGTCGAGCGTCGGCCACTCGCCATTGACAATCACACCCTGCAGGGAAATGTTGTCTTTATCGATGTAGACCGTCTCATGATAGACGCCGGGATAAATTCGAATCAAGTCGCCCGGGTTTGCTTCACCGACGGCTTCCTGGATGGAGTTCCCGTTTTTTACCTCGATGATCTTCCCGGTGACGGTGCCCGCCCCGATGCCGACAGAATCGCCGGGTTGTGCGGACTGGCTAAAATAAGCGGGCACAGGCGCCGGAATATCCGAGCCGCGGCCAAAAAACAGTTTCCCGCAGTAGATGCCGATCGCGAAGATGGCCACCACAAGAAGAACGCGCTTTGCTGTTTTCATTTGAGCATTCAGGTTAGGTTGATGGTGTTAGGTTAATGCGTATGCAGAGTTTGAGACAATTGTGCTTTTTGATTTATGTTTTTGTCGATCGCCAGGCCCGACGGAAGTATCTCCGGAGCGCGGGGCATAAAACTTTCGTCGGTCAGGGTCTTTACAAAATCGACGAGCCGGTCCATTTCATCGTCCGTGAGCTTGGGTTCCCAAATGTGCCAGTGGATGTGCAGCTTTTCATTCCGGGGAACTTCATGCCCGCGGCCCGCCGAATAGAAAGCGATCATCTCCCGAAGGGAATTGAACCGGCCGGCATGCGTGTAGGGCGCCGTGCGATCGATGTTCCGGAGACTGGGTACTTTAAAAGCACCGCGCAGCGACGCGTCGTGAAAAGTTTCCTGGGCGCCGGGATCGAACGTGCTGCCCTCGGGCGCCGCCAGCCCGATCACGGCCACCTGTTGGTTGGTGAACAACGGTGGTGTATGACACTCGGCACATCGCGCCACAAACGACCTGAAAATATTCAGCCCCTCGATCTCTGCTTTGTTCAAGGCTTCGTGGTAGCCATGGGCGTATTGATCATAGCGACTGTTGAGCGAGATGAGCGAGGATTCAAATGCGGTGATGGCCGTATAGATCTCACCGAGCCGGATCGCGCCGGTTGCACGCGAGGGAAAAGCCTCTTGAAACATATCGCGATAGGCCGCAATACCGTTCAGCGTTTCTAACAGGTGTTCACGCGTTGTTCCCATTTCGTCAGGTGAATAGAGCGGACCTGTCATTTGTTCTTCCAGTGATGTGGCGCGGGCGTCCCAAAAGAATTTTTTATAAAACGCAACGTTCCACAAGCTCGGCGCAGCGCGTTTGAGCTTTGTGTTGTGAAGGCCCACACTGGTCTTCAATCCATCGCTAAATCCTTTGGCGGGTTGATGGCACGTGGCGCATGACACGGTGCCGTCGCCCGACAGCACCGGATCGAAGAAAAGATATCGCCCCAGATCAATTTGCTGTGGGGTGAAGCCGTCGCGCACCGCGGGCAATGCCGTCTTCAATCCACCCACGCCGGGTTCGTTGCCAAGACCGGATTCGTATTGCTGATAGGGGCTCCTGAATTTGCAAAGGTTGTTGTCTGTCAATTCAAAACCGGGCGGGCATGTATTGCACAATGCCGGGGCACGCGTGGCGGGCGTTGACCTGAGTGTCATTTCCACCGCCACGGTTGCGCTCACCACGATAAAGAAAATCAGAACACGCATCATTCCTTCGGTTGTGTGGTTGATCGGATGTAGGCAATCACATCGTTCACGGCGTGCTCGTCGGCAAGCAAGGCCGCCATGGGCACCATTTGCGCGCCGAACCTATCGGCAGGATGTGCGCCACGAATGGCGTTTTTGAATTTGGCGATCTGGTTTTTCAGATACCAATCGTCGAGACCATTGAGGCGGGGCGCGTTCATTTTTTCGTTGCCGCGGGCGCCGGGTCCGTGACATGAGCCACAAATGCTTTGATAGGTTCGCTCCCCCTTTTTGACGTCGCCTTTAATGACAGGGGGTAATACAAATTGGGGCAACGTTTTAATGTAGGCCACCACGTGTGTCACGGCGACCGAGTCTTTCAATGTCCTGGCCATCGCCGCCATTTGAAAGCCCAAGGTATCGGCCGGCAGGGCGCCGCGAACGCCGTCGTGAAAATTCATCAACTGGCGATAGAGGTACCAGTCGTCGGTGTTCACCAGCGCGGGCGCCTTCAATTTTTTGTTGCCCTGTGCACCCTCGCCATGGCAGGTTTTGCAGGTTGCATAGAGCGCCTTCCCGACTTGCGGATCTCCTTCCAAGGGTTGTGCAACAGCCAATTGCGGGATGTCTTTTCGGCTTTCTTTTGAAGCACAGCTCCAAAAGGCCACCACCCAAACGAGATAAAAAAAACAATACCTTCCTGCCATAGCTATCCGGACGCGCGATTAAATGAATGGCTAAATCTCGGCCGCTTCTGCGGCTTGTCGGGTACGAATAATTGCTTTTGGGGTAAAATCGACTCCTGTGGGGTGAACCAGGAACCGTGTCAGGCGCCGGGCTGAACCACGCGGTCTTCGAATGCCCGCTGGTAGGTGGCCGACACGACAAGGACCTGGTCGGGCGAGGCGCCCATCTTCACCCGGTAGCCTTGTGATGTTCTCAGGATCGAAACCAAATTTTGGGTATTGATCATATACGAACGATGAATCCGGATAAAATTCGGGAGATTCAAGTCCTGCTCCAGCTTTTTGAGGGTGTTGCGGATCAATTCCTTTTTCACCTCGTGATCGCTTTTGTAGTACAAAAAAATATAGTTGTCTTCCGATTTAAAATAAAGGATGTTCCCCACCGGCATGCGCACCACAATTTTTCCATTTTCATCGTTGATCGTAACGCTTTCGGACGATTGTGACTGGTTCACTTTGAAGGTCAGCTCCTCGACCGTAGCGAGTTGTTTCTGCACAAACAGCAACAGGATGGCCAGAAAGTAGGGCAAGACCAGCACCATTAAGGTATACTTCAGGGTCTCCAGGTATTCAGGAAGATTGATGAAGGATAAATGGAGCAAGATGATGTTGACGGTGTGCATGGCCATGGAAATAAAAAAGAACTCCACCAGGAGCCACGCAAAAAAACCGATGCGGGTGGTCAGCTTCACCCGGAACAACGAACGGATCACAAACTGCGACAACGCCAGCGCCGCCATGCCCGCGGCAGAGAAAAACGTAAAAATGACAAACAACGGAGTCTCCGCGGTATTGAACCACTGGTTCATATTAAACGGGTGGAAAACGTTGAGAAAAACACATCCAAACACACCGCAAAAAATCACCAGCTGCCAGCGCGCGCGATGCGAGTCCAGCAGCCTAAAGGGTTGACGAAACCAGGAAATAATACCGACCATCCCCATTCATTAAAATGTTTGCGCAAAAGGACACAACCTGCTCGGAATCCACAAAGAGACAAGATACACATTGTGTTAAAAATTTGCACATCCGGCTGAACCGGCGGCCACTTCGAAAAAGCCGGGAATGATCGTGGGGGTGATGAAATTTAACCGCAGAGGCGCGGAGACGCAAAGTCAACGCAAGGGATCTCCATCCGCTTTCCCTTGGCGTCTCCGCATCTTTGCGGATCATACTCACCGCATCCCAACCCAATGCGGGTACGCCGGTTTCTGAACGCTCACCGCATCGATGCGTGCCACTTGTTCCGTGGTGAGATTCCATCCTACGGCTCCCAGATTTTCCAAAAGCTGTGCTTCATTGCGCGCACCGACGACGATGTTGCAAACCGTTTTCTTTTGGAGCAGCCAGTTGAGCGCCAATTGTGGAATGCTCTTTCCGGTTTCGGCCGCCAGCGCTTCGAGTACGTCGATGGTGTCATAGAGTAGTGCATCGTCCACGCCAGGGCCACCCGCCGTTCCGCCGGATTTTATCCGTCCCTCGGGCAAAGGCTGTCCGCGGCGTATTTTTCCCGTGAGCCGGCCCCAGCCAAGCCCGCTCCATACCATCAATCCGATTCCCTGGTCTTCGGCAAGCGGCTGCAGCTCCCCTTCATAGTCGCGCCCCACGATCGAGTAATACCCCTGGTAAACGCTATACGAATTAAGGTGATGTTTTTCCGAAACCGCCAATGCTTTCATCAACTGCCACGCCGCAAAATTGGAACAGCCGATATAACGCACTTTACCGGAACGCACCAGGTCGTCCAGCGCGCGGAGGGTTTCTTCCATGGGCGTCATGGGATCGAAACCATGAATAAAATAAAGATCGATAAAGTCTGTTCCGAGCCGCTTCAGGCTCGCGTCGACTTCACGGAGAATGTGGTACCGCGATGCACCGGCATCATTGGGACCGTCTCCCATGGAAAACGTCGCCTTCGTGGAAATGATCGCCCGCTGACGTCTCCCTTTCAAAGCCGCCCCGAGGATCTCCTCCGAAGCACCCTGCGAATACACATTTGCCGTGTCAAAGAAATTGAGCCCATGCTCGAGGCTAAGATCGATCAGCCGCGATGCTTCACGCACATCCGTCTGTCCCCAGCGCTTAAAAAATTCTGTCGTGCCTCCAAACGTCGCCGTACCTAAGCTGAGCACCGGCACGCGGAGTCCTGATCTTCCTAACAATCGATATTCCATCTGTTTATAAATTTTGTATCCGGCACAAAATTGGAACAGACCCGATCGCTAAACGCAGGACAGACTACGGATATTCAGGCATTTTTCACTACCTCCGAGGGCGCTTTCCCCGTCTGGCTTTTATAGAACCGCGCGAAGTAGGAAGGATCTTCATAGCCCAGCAGGTAAGCGATCTCACTCACGGTTTTACTCGAATGCATCAGACACATCGTGGCTTGTTTGACGAGCCGGATCCGCACGAGTTGCCCCGCCGAATGCCCGGTCAACGCACGGACCGTATCGTTCAAATGATTTTGCGATACACCGAGCGCCTCGGCATAGTCCGATACTTTCCGTACGCGGATGATCTTCCCCTGCTGGATCGGTTCGAAGTCGCGGCTGTACAGTTCTGTGAACGCTTGCAACAACCGGAGGCCGGAACGGTCGCCTGGGGCTTGCGTGGAGCGTTGGGGTGGATATTCTGAATGGGCTTTGTACACCAATGCATGGAGGCAACTGCGCAGGACTTCGTCGCTATACGCACCGCGTTGCGCATATTCATTCTCCATGAATTGAAACAGCGTGGCATATTGGCTGGTCTGTTCGTCGGAAAGCTCGAGCACGGCGTGGCCATCGATCTGGAAGAAGGGAAGCTGCGACAGGAATTGTTTGTCGTTCCGGCCCGTGTTAAAGAAGTCATCGGAAAAAGAACAGAAGTAGCCGCGGTGGTCGTTGCCCGTCCAGTCCCACGAACTGATCACGTTGGGCCCGACAAAGCAAAGCATATTTTTGTGGAGATCGTGCTCATGAAGTCCCATGCGGTGTGTGCCCTCCCCGGCGATGACCAGGAACACCAGGTAAAAATCAAGACGATGGGCAGCGGCCGTATTTTTCCAGATGCACCGGTTGTGGATCTCAAAATGCTGCAGCGACGCTGCCGGGCTCGCCAAAGGTTCCAGTACGGGAGGGTGCTTGAAATATACGCTGCGATAGCCATCGCTTTTCAGCAGGGGAATGCGCGTGGAGGTTCTTTTTCCGGCCATAGAAAATGATGGATGCGATTGAACTCTGAAAACGGGCAACGAATTCGTTTAGTTCCGTTAGATTTATCTGGAATTTAGATTATTAACAAAACTATTTTCCATCTCCACACATCCTTTGGGTGATCGTTAACATTATCAAATGCAGGATAACATCCAACCATGAGAGTAATTGTAGTAACCGCTGTATTGATCTTCATAAACTCCTCTACCACACCTGTACACGCACAACCCTATCCGGCAGGTTTTAAAACCATTAGCGCCTACGATTCAAGCAGGACGTACAAACCAAATTCCCCGCTATCGGACAAACTGCATTTCAGGCCCGTGGACATTGACCTGTGGTACCCAGCCGACGTTGCCTCCTCCGATACCACCGCGACCTTTCACGACCTAGTGCATTTATTCGAGAAAAGAAGCAATTTCTATGACGACACAAAGCGTTACGACGGATTGACGAACGAACTGCTTCAATACATTTGTGCCGGCTTAGATTGCAAGGATTACAATATCCTGAAAAAAGCGCGGACCCATAGTTATGTGAATGCAAAACCAGTTACACAGTCATTCCCGTTAATTCTTTACTTAGCCGGGTTTAACGGCATGAGCTATGAGAACTATCTGCTATTCGAGTCTTTGGCAAAGAATGGCTTCGTTGTCGCATCGGTCAGTTCGATTGGTGCCTACCCAGGTAATATGACCATCGATTCTCTGGGCGTTTACGAACAAGTAAACGATGCGAACTTTGTCATAGATCATCTGACAAAAACCCATGTCCTCTCCAACAACATTGGTTTGATCGGGTATAGCTGGGGCGGCCTGGCTTCCGCCATTCTGGCTATGACCGAACCCAATAAGATCAAGGCGATTGTTTCTCTTGACGGGTCTGAACAATTTGTGTCTGGCAACCCTGAAGAAGATGAAAAGCTGAATCGCATCCGTGAAGGGAGCTTCTTTAAACCGGAAGCCATCCGTGCATCCTTCCTTTATCTGGATAGCGATATTGTCGAAGTGGATGATTCCCCTGATTCGAGCTACAACATAGCTGATCACATTTTAGGTGATAAATGCTATCTGAAGATAAAGCACTCAAAACACGAAGATTTTTCAAGCTTAAGCGTCATGACCTCGGAAGATCGGATCCACTCACCCTACGATGTCATTCAAGGCTTGACCGTTAATTATCTGCTTGACAAACTTAAAGGAAGTGATTCTTTTTATAAAAAAATCCCAACCGAAGAAGTGACGGAACATTTCTCACAACCACTTTTAGCCAAAGGTGGGAAGTCCACAGAGAAAATGTTACTGAATGGGATTGTGCAGGATCAAACTACCCATTTGCCATTGCCCTATGTGAACATCGGAATTCTCAACAAGGATAAAGGCACAACGTCCAATCTTAAGGGTGAATTTCAACTTCATTTGCTTGACTCCAACCTCCACGATACCCTTAGAATATCGATGATAGGGTATGAACCCCGGGAAATTTATCTAAAAGACGTTTTTCAAACGCAAAAAAAATTAAACATTCATCTACGAGAAGAAACAGTTGAATTAAAAGAGATCGGGATCATCGATAAAAAACTCATCACGAAGGTATTGGGCAACAAAACCGAATCTAAATTCTTCGGTGGCAAATTTGCGTCCAGCGATCTGGGGAGTGAGCTTGCCATACGAATAAAGATCAAAAACATTCCGACGTATCTCGAAAATTTTAGCTTTAATATATCGTACAATACCGCTGACACAGCCACGTTCAGGGTCAATATTTATGACATACGAAATGGGCTTCCTTGCAAAAACATTCTAACACGTGACATTATTGCAAGGGTAAACAATCGAACGGATAGGATCGATATTAATTTGTCAGACTATAACATCGTGGTGAATGACGATTTTTTTATCGGATTGCAATGGCTGGAGGGACGCCATAGTTCAGCCGTCGTATTTTCATCAGGGTTTGCCAATAAGGGGACCTACTACCGCAAAGCAAGCCAAGCCCGGTGGAAGAAGTACCCGATGGGTGTTGGGTTCAATGTTACCGCGAAATATTAAATTGAGCATTTCAGCACATCCCCTCCTCATCTCCATGGCTAGTTTTGTGTTGTGACCAAATCACAAAACACGATTTCATGAAAACTACCATCATACCCGGACTGATTTTCGGGCTTGGACTCCTTTGCGCCTGCCAGAAAAACAAACCCACCGACGACCCCGAAAAATTAACAAGCGTTCTGCTCGCTTATTTCGACGGCATCACCCATAAGGACTATAAAAAAATGACCGAGTCTACGACCGATGACTTCGTTCTTTATGAAATGGGAAGGGTCTGGAACAACGACAGCGTGTTCCGGGAAATGAAAAAATTTCCTTATACCGTAGCGTACAAGTTCGACAACTTCAAAATAAATATCGATCGCATGTCGGGCCACATGACATATTACAATCATGCCGATTTTGCATTCGACAGCACAAAACAGCGTTTCGATTGGATCGAGAGTGCGGCGTTCAGAAAAACGGAAGATGGATGAAGAATGTATTTTTTACATATTACGGAAAGGTATCAGCCACAACCCCCGCAGAAATGAAAAGTCAGCGGATTACCGGTAGCATTATGACACCGGAAAGATCCCTTCAGTTCAAAACCGTACTTCCCTTTAGTATCCTTGCCCTGTGCTTTTTGCCCCAATCCTGAATGTGACGAAGCACAGGTTCAAGCGTTGTACCATATTTAGTCATTTCATACTCAACGGTCACCGGCACGGTGGCAATCGCCGTTCGGGTCACTAAACCGTTAATCTCCAAGTCCTTTAATTCCAGGCTCAACATTTTAGGCGTGATCTTTCCAATGTCTTCCAGCAGATCCTTAAACCGCTTTTTACCGCTGCACAGACTATATAAGATCGGGAATTTCCACTTTCCCCCGATCACCTCCAGCGCGTCCATGACGGGCTGAATTTCAAGCTTATTGTTCTTCATATTTCGTTTTTACCAAGACTATACAAAAGGATACTAATATACTATTTATAAACTTATTTCAAAAGTATAGTAACTATTCTATGTTTACAACATCAAATTAAAAAGACACAAAAAAATGAGCACCACAAGATTCACGGCAGAAAACACCGCACTGCTCCTCATTGACCACCAGGTGGGTACAATGAAACTGATCAAAAACATGCCTTTGGAAGAAGTGCAAAAGAAAACATTGGCTTTGGCAAAAATGGCAAAGATCCTGCAGATACCGGTCATCCTCACCAGCAGCCAGGAGTACGCGGCGCAAGGTCCGTTGCTGCCCGAGTTGGCCGAAGTTTTGCCCGATGCCTTTGAGAAAAGGATTAAAAGAGAAGGCATCGTCAATTGCTGGGAACACAAAGCGTTTCGCGATGCCGTGCTCGCCACGGGAAAGAAAAACTTGATTATGGCGGGTGTCACCACGGATGTGTGCCTGGTTTTTCCCGCGATCAGTGCCGTCGAAGAAGGTTTTCATGTACAAGCGGTGATGGACGCTTCGGGTTCGCCATTTAACCTTAGTGAAGACCTGAGTCAAAAAAGGATGGCTGATGCAGGTGTAGTGTTAACGGCTACCAACACGTTGATGGCTGAACTTGCACAAGATTGGTCAAGGCCTGAAGGCGGAGCATTATTGGGCATTTTGTTTACAGAAGTTTTACCCTCCATGGCCTAAACCGAATGCTTCAAGTCTGCAAAAGGCTTGAAGCATCCTAATCTTACTATTATGTTGATCATTAACAAAGCCTCTGAAAGACAAACGGCGGGGCACGGAAACTTTAGCATCAAAATCATTATTCCGGGTGCAAATGCAGATCATAGCGATCTGGGTTTTTATAATTTAGGCCGATTTGACGATGCCCATCTAAAGCCCGGCGCTTTCATTGCGATGCACCCTCACAAAAATGATGAAATACTGACGTTGATGCGTAGCGGTACCATGCTGCACAAAGACAGCACCGGCAAGGAAGTTGCCGTAACGCCACAAAACATCATGATGATGAATGCCGGAAGTGGGATCTATCATGAAGAAAGTATTCCCACCGAAAAATATAAAGAAGATGTACGGTTGCTCCAGATCTTTATCCGCCCTGAAATTGAGAACAACCCGCCGCAAGTGCAGTTTGCCAATGCGGGTGAACTGGTTCTTAATCATTGGCGGTTAGTGGCGGGTTTAAAAAGCAGCCATGCGCCACTTGAAATCAAAAGCAATATATTGGTGTATGATCTCGATCTTGAAAATGCCAAGATAAGTTTACCCGAACCCTATTTCAAAAACACTGTCTATTTTGTTTATGTATTTGAAGGTGAAATAAATTTTTCAAAGACAGTATTGGGAAAGGGAGACAGCATCATACTCGATGGCGAAGCCCTCGACTTGCAGGCAAGCACCAAAAGTACGGCTGTTTGTTTTATGATAGACAAGAATGCCCGTTTTACAAAAAACGGCATGTATAGCGGGATGAAAAGAAATTAGTTAGAGCATTAACCAGGAAAACAGCATGAGATTGGAAACAGACTGCTCTGTTTTGAATTAGTGTTTGAAAAAAACGAAACCCATGAAGGAGAAAGTAATTCGTAGAGACGAAGGACATCCGTTAAACTGCCTGGGAGATCACCAGTTAATAAAACTAACCGGTAAGGACACCAACGGACAGTTCACTACAATTTACCTTGACAATCCACCCAATACACTGGTTCCCTTTCACGTCCACGAAAACGAGGACGAGGTCTATAAAGTCATAGAAGGCGAAGTAGAATTTTCGGTCGGCGACAAAACGAGTTTATTAAAAAGCGGTGATGTGATTTTTTTACCGCGAAATATTCCTCACACCTGGAAGGTAGTTGGAACAAGCAATGCCAAAGTCCATTTGGACATTTTTCCAGCGGGACTTGAAAACATGTTTGAAGAATTGGGAAAGCTTCCCGTAGGGCCTCCAAACCTTCTACAAGTCGCTGCTATTTGCGGGCGCTATAACGTCAAATTTGTGTAGACCAAGAAAACTGCGCCGTGCGAAAAAAAAGTCAACTCCTTTCGGCGACGTGTTTTTTTACTTTTATAATCACCTGTTTAGAGGTGGGTGTATTGCTCTTATCGGCCACGCTATTGATTGGAACCAACACATTGGTTTCGGGGAAATAAGTAGCCGTGCATCCCTCCGGTATCGGGTATTTCACTACGACAAATTTATGGGCTACACGCTCGATACCTTCAAAATGGTTTACCAGATCCACCAGGTCGCCATCCTGCAGGTGGCGTTGGTGCATGTCCTTCTCATTCATCAATACCACCCGGCGCTCATTGTAGATCCCGCGGTAGCGATCGTTCAAACCATAGACGGTCGTATTGAACTGATCGTGGCTGCGGATGGTCATCATCATCAGGTCATCGTCCTCCATCGGGAGCGTTGAAAGCGGGGCCACGTTAAAGTGCGCTTTGGCTGACGCCGTTTGAAAAACTCCCTCGCGGTTGCCATTGGGTAAGTAAAATCCTCCCGGCATTCGCACGCGCTCATTATAATTTGTAAATCCCGGTATGGTGCGCTCGATGTCTTCGCGGATCGCGTCGTAATGTTCGTAACGATCCCAGTTAATTTTACTACGCGCTCCCAGGGTTGCCTTGGCCAGCCGGCACACAATGACCGGCTCACTCAGCAGGTGATCGGAGATGGGTTTTAAAACTCCTTTGGACGATTGAACAACCCCCATGGAGTTTTCGCACGACACAAACTGGACTTCGCCCTTCACCACGTCTTCATCGCTTCGTCCCAGGCACGGCAGGATGATCGCTTCTTCACCGTGCACGAGATGACTGCGGTTTAGCTTGGTGGATACCTGCACCGTTAGGCTGCATTTGCGAAGCGCTTCGGCTGTTAATGTGGTATCGGGAGTGGCGGACAGAAAATTTCCACCCATGGCAAAAAAGACTTTGCCCTTGCCCGCATGCATGGCTTTGATACACTCCACCACGTCATAGCCGTGTTTTGCAGGGGGTGTGAAATGGAAGTTCTCTTCCAACTTCTTTAAGAGCGCAGGCGACGGTGTTTCAACAATGCCCATGGTGCGATCGCCCTGCACGTTGCTGTGTCCTCTCACCGGGCAGGTGCCTGCCCCGGGTTTACCAATGCTGCCTTTCAGCAAAAGTAAATTGACCACTTCCTTAATGGTGTCAACCGCATTTTTATGTTGCGTGAGCCCCATCGCCCAGCAGATAATAATTTTTGTTTTATGTTTTAAGAGGGCTACCGCTTCCCGGATCTGTGTCAAGCTAAGACCCGATGCCCTGCACAACGCTTCCTGGTTTTGTTCTTTTAAATGGTTTTCAAAGTCGTTAAAACCAGCCGTGCTCTTTGCAATAAAGTCACGATCGATCACCTTGCCCGGCTCCCGTTGTTCTTCCTGGAGCAACAGCAATTGCACCGCTTTTAGAAAAGCCATGTCGCCGTTGATCTTTATGGGCAGAAAAAGATCGGTCAGTGCTGTGTCGATGCCCAGAATGCCTTTCACGGTTTGAGGATTGCTGAAACCCATGAGGCCGGCCTCAGGCAACGGATTAACCGAAATAATTTTCGCACCGTTTGCCTTTCCTTTTTGCAAGGCCGTGAGCATGCGGGGATGGTTGGTGCCAGGATTCTGCCCGAGGATCATGACTACCTCGGTCTCATAAAAATCGCCGAGTGTGACCGAGCCTTTACCTATTCCCAGTGATTCACTCAAAGCAACGCCGCTGCTTTCGTGGCACATGTTGCTGCAATCGGGCAGGTTGTTCGTGCCATACGCTCGTACAAAAAGCTGGTACAAAAATGCGGCCTCGTTGCTGGTGCGGCCCGAGGTATAAAAAATAGCCTCGTCGGGTGACGCCAGCTGGTTCAGCGTCTGTGCTATTTTTTGGAAGGCACCTTCCCAGGAGATGGGTTGATAGTGCGTTGCGCCTTTGGGCAGGAACATCGGTTCGGCAAGGCGTCCTTTGCTGCCGATCTCATGATCGGATAGTGCCGCCAGATCTTGAACGGAATTTTCGGCAAAAAAAGATGCCGTCAGTTTTTTCGCGGTGGCTTCTTCGGCTACGGCGCGCGCACCATTTTCACAATATTCGGCCACGCCCGAGCGTTCGTCGTCCGGGTCGGGCCAGGCACAGCTGGGGCAATCGAAGCCTCCTTTTTTATTGAGCTGCCAAAGCCCTTTCATACCGCGGGCAAAGCCGGCTTCGCCGATCACTTTTTCCATGCTCGACACCACGGCCGGGATACCCGCGGCGACGGTTTTGATTTTGCCACGCTTCAATCCGGTGAGCTCTTCCGGGTTCTCGGCTTGGGGAACAGGTGTTGCTTCGTCGCTCATGGCTAGCAGATTTTTTTCGGGTTTTCGAAGTTGTCCGATTGGTCTTCCACCGTGTTGTCCAGGCACTTAAAATCTTTTTCGAGCAAAAGATACAACGTCTCTGTTTCGCTCACGGCCTGGTGCGCATCAAAACCAACTATCGCATTTTCCTGCCAACCGGTTATCAGCATCTCCGGAACCAACAGCGTAATCCTATTCTGATCATACTTGGCCGAAAGTGCTTTTAATCCGGCTTTTCTTTCCACCGCATAGCTGAAGTACGTTGCGCCAAACGAGGTCCTGTCTTCCAAAACTCCCTTCGTCGTCAGCTTCTCCACTTCCGACTTCGACAACCGTATGCGAATGGAGTTTGCACTGATTCTTATTTTCATTTTACTCGTTTTATGGTACTATTCAAAAACAACCCGATGGCTGGCGGAATAAATATTAAACTTTTCATTCCCCAAAAATCCGATGAGCGTCATTCCAAATTCTTCCGCCTGTTGCAGGGCCAGACTGGAAGGGGCTCCTATCGAAGCGATTATTTTTATTCCTGCCATGCTTGCCTTTTGGATCAATTCAAAACTTGCCCTTCCGCTCAGCAGGAGGATGGTGCGCTGCAGGGGCAAATGGTTTTCTAAGAAGCAAGCACCAATCAATTTATCCAATGCATTGTGACGGCCCACATCTTCCCGCAGCAAGAGCAAGTTCCCATCCGCGTCGAACAACGACGAGGCATGCAGTCCGCCGGTGGTGGCAAACCATTCCTGTTGCTTTTTTAAAGCGATGGGCAAGCGATATAAGACCGCAGCGTTCACTTTCATGGTATCGTTTTGTTGTGCGTAGATAGAAATCGTTTTAATGGCATCAATGCCCGCCTTTCCACAGACCCCGCAACTGGAGGTGGTATAAAAATTCCGTTCGGCGGTTTGAAGATGGGGTGTGGCCGATTCAGAAAGCATTACCGTCACTTTGTTTCCAGTTCCTCCATCCAACTGAAGGTTGGCAACCTCTTCCCTGGAGGTGATGATCCCCTCTGTAAACAAAAAGCCTGCGGCCAGTTCCTCATCATTTCCAGGGGTCCGCATGGTCACGGAAATGACTTTGGTGATCCTGTCTCCGGCTGCGCCATACACCACTTGTATTTCCAGCGGTTCTTCCACGGCCAGTTGGTCATCGGTTTCCAGCATGCCCATTTGCGTTACCCGGGTCATTTTGATATGTTTCACGGCACTGGCTTGCATGTATTTTTATAAAATGATTCGTTCACAAATCTATTTAAAATAATCAGCTCGCGGATAGCATTCGTTGCGTCTGCGCAGGCAATTATCGGGTGGCAAGCGCGAATAGCGAGCTCTGCGTTGATTTTTTTTAAACACCGGCCTGCCATAGGGTGTTGTTCGCGAGGACGGGGACAAACCTGGCCATCCTAAACCAACCGTTCCCAGGGAGACGAAATGATTCCGGGCCTTGCACTTTGGTATGCGGCTATAGGGTTATTGTTCTTTGAAACAAAATACACATCAATTGAAACAAATCTGATAGTCGTACCGGTTTGGAGAAACGATCTTCAGGGGCGTTTACCTTGGATCGATACCTATCACCACAACCCCAGGGAAAACTACCCTTATGAAAAACCCTCGCCTCACTGCATGGATCATTCTTCTCCTGGCCCTTTGCGTTTCCACGCACGCCGCCGGGCAGTTTAGCTATGTCACACTTCCTTCAGGCCTTCAGCCGACGGAATCCGAAATGGTCGTTTTCCAGGATAATATGTACCTCGTCCTGCAGGATTGGATGCATACCAGTTTTTCCCTTCACAAGTTTAATGGTGGCGGGGCCACCCCCATCCCGGTCCCTTCCCCCTACCGCCTCTACCCCGACACACAGTTCGAGGAAATGAACGGCGCGCTTTACTTTATGCCCGATCACGACCCGGCCGACCCGACTGCCGCCGAGCTGATGCGCTACGATGGCACCACATTGACACCCATTGACATTCCGGATGCTCTTATTCCGGCCGACTCCATGGTACTTTATGGGCACCGCCCGTTCGTGTTCGAAAATGCGCTTTACATCGAAGCGGTAAGAACCACCGCGAATCCTCCCCTGTGGGACTACTATACCATTACCTATTGGATCAAATACGATGGCACGAGCTTTTCGCGGATAAACGTTTCCCGCAGCGCCTTAACTTGTGAGTGGCCTTTTGAACATTCTGTGCCCAGCGACAAGTTGATCTATCAAGACAAACTTGTTGCGCGCTACCAGGATTACCATTCCGGTGCACGCAGTCTGCTGAGCTACGATGGAATCACAATCGATCGGAACGAAGCCATATTTCACTCTGGCGCACTGGCCAATCCCGGCGGGTGCGAAATGGAAATTTACCAGGGCAATCTTTACCTACCCACCTTTGATTTGCATGCGCCTGGAAGCCCGTTCGGTGGAAAGCTTTCCCGCTACGACGGCATAACCGAAACGGAAGTGGCCATGCCGGCCGGCCTCCGGTATGCGGAAACAACCCTTGAAGTATACGCGGACAAATTATGGGGCGCGATGTATGACGGCACCGGCGCGGCGCGGTGGTACGCCTACGACGGTACAACCTTCACCAACGTACCCCTGCCCCCTGGCACCAGCATTAACAGCAGGGCCGATCAACGTTTCTTTCGATGCCAGCTATACATCGTGTTGCAAATCGGCACAGCAGACGACACCATCCCGAAATATGCTTTATATGGGTATTCGGAGCTCCGTGGTTGCGGAAGCTCCGTGCTACCGCCAGCCTTCGACCGGTTCGACCGGATCGACATCCGGAACTACGGCCACGAGCGCGAGTGGTGCTGGACTGGGATAGACGTTGACTGGACTATTTTTCCTCCCTGCAAGTTTCCCGACTGCATCGATCCGGTCTTCGCCGTTTCCCTGCTCGACAAACCCGGCGCCGTCGTGTGGACCAAGTCCTATCAACAACCTTTTCAAGCCATCTTTCCCGTCGACGACAAACAGCCCTACATCACGACCGTGGCGATGGAAAATGATAAGAAGCTTCAGGACGTGGTCGTCTTCGACAAAGAGCTTGTGCCCGGCGGCATCGAAAGCATAAAAATGGAAATGAAGCCCCGGCAAAAAGAATTCTACCTCACGGTGGAGACCGAGAAAAACAAGAAGGTGCCGTTCATCATGGCCTTGCTCGATGCTGCCGGAAAGACGCTTTGGCAACAAGAATTCACGGCGCCTTTGAGCACGTCCATCGATGCCGTAACGAAACAGCGCGGCACAACCCTGCGCTTCCTGCCGGCGCAGGGCACCAATGGCATCACTGCGGTATCTGTTTTTCCGAACCCATCCGAAAGCAGTCCCGCCATAGACATCCGCACCCAGGGCAACACGCTGCCGGCAAAACTTACCATCACCAACTTCTATGGCAAAACCGTTTACCAAAAAGATATTACGGCGCCCACCGTTCATTACCCCAACCTTTCTCAAGCTACGCCGGGGCTTTACATCGTCACGGTTACCAGTGCGGGCGGGTATGAACATAAAGAAGTCCTGGTGATCAAGTAAACTCAAGACGGGCAGAACAGAGGAGTGATCAACGATCGTTTCGTGCCACGCTATCCCGAAGGGGGTGCGTGGCACGAATGCTAAAGTGACCCGGTATAACACTGCGCGGGGCTGGAAATTATTCCCTAAATTGGATTTCCAACGCTTGTTATCCCTCTTCGCCCCTCTTTATGAAACGACTGCTCACCTTCGTTCTGATCGTTCTGGTATTCAGACTAAACGCACAAGTACTGATTGACTCCCTCCAACAACGACTCCCGCTGGCAAAATCTGTCGAGGAAAAGATTGATATCTTGAACAACTTGTCGCACGCCTACACACAGTATTCCCTCAGCCGGTCGGAAGAGTTGGCCCGGGAGGCGCTGGCCCTGGCGCAGAACAATGGCTATAAAAAGGGGACGGCAGCGAGTTTCAATAACCTGGGCATCAGCGCGTCCATCCAAGGCCGGCACACGGAGGGAATGGACTACTTCATCAAAGCGGTGAAGATCCGCGAGGAGCTGAACGATACCAAGGGCGTCGCGCATGTCTATAACAATATGTCCAGGGTGCTGATCTATCAGGAAGATTATGATCGCGCCATCGACTATTCGAAAAAATCATTAGCCTTATTGAAAAAGATCGATGACCCGAAAGCGGTTGCCAATACCTACGCCTCGCTGGGTGAGATCTACATGAATAAACAGGACTATGACCAGGCCCTGCAGATGTTTACCAAGGCCCGGGACACCAGTATCGGCGCTGGATTGAGAGACTATAAATTGTGGATGGAGGCAAAACGGATCACGGCCCTGAACGCGCAAGGAAAATACAATCAGGCGTTGGAGATCGGTTTGGTCATTGAGCGGTCGTTACCAAAATATCGCGACTTCTTCTCTTCCATCGAGCTCTTTCAAACGATCGGCGTGATCTACTCGAATCTGGGTGATTTGGAACATGCCACGTCCTATCTGCACAAAGCCCAGCATATGGCCGATTCCCTGAACGATGCAAACGCCGGCATCAACGCCCGGAAAAAACTGAGCGACACGTTTCGCAAGTTTGAGGAATATGACTCGGCATGGTACTATAACGACCAATACAGCACGCTGCGTGGTGAAGTTTTTAATGCGGAGAAATCCAAACAAATCGCTGCGCTGGAGCATCTCTATCAATCGGAAAAAAAAGATCAGTTGCTGGCCATGCGCGAGCAAAAGATAAAGGCATTGACCTTTGCGATAACGATCGGCAGCATACTGCTGGTGGCGATCACGGTGTTGGTCATCATTGTTTTCAGACTCTACCGCGACAAGAAAAAATCGCTGGTGGAAATGAAACGCCTGAACGATGAGATCTACGAAAAGCACGAAGAGATCTTAGCACAGACCGAAGAACTCACCCAGGCCGCTGCAGAGGTGAGCCGGATGAACGAATCGCTTGAAATGGAGGTCTCCGCGCGCGTGGCCGAAATAAAACTACAAAACGAAAAGCTCATTGAGTACGCCTACTTCAACGCCCACAACGTACGCGGTCCGCTGGCGCGCATCCTTGGACTCTGCACGCTCATGTCCGGAGAGACCTCGCCGGCGGAGATCCAGACGTATAATGGCCACCTGCTGGATTGCGCCCACGAGTTGGATGGCGTGGTCCGGGAAATTAACCGGAAGCTTTCTGACTAATTTATATCTGCCATCCGGGACATGAGAGCCTTATCCCGGGGGTACGTTGTCCGATTTCGAAGGGGTCTATTTCATTTCCGATCAACGCCACGGACCAAGAAGTGTCAATTTTACAACAAATGCCGAGATTCGCTGTGGTATAGTTGTTGTCTACTGACTGAGCACTCCACCGCTCTAACCACCCGGAACCATGCTAAAGAACTACCTGCTTGTGGCCGTCCGAAGCCTTCTCAAAAACAAAAGTTACGTGATCATCAACGCCCTGGGTCTGGGTGTGTCGCTGGCCTGTTGTCTGGCGGCCTACCTGTTTGTGGCCTTCAATGTCGAGTTCGACAATTTTCACGACGACGCCAAGGTCTCGCACATTTTCAAGATACACACGCATATGTTGGAAAAGGATGGCAGCACGCCCATCGATTTTCAGGCGCCCATCATGCTGGCGCCGGTGGCGTCGGGTGAGATCGCAGGCATTGAGCGCTACACGCGTTTCATTCACGGTAACGGTTCCATGCGCTATGGCGACAAGGCGTTCAACGAAAGCCTCTCGTTTGCCGACAGCACCTTCTTCGATCTCTTCGATTTTCCGCTCATCGCGGGCAACACCAAGTCGTTCAAAGAAAAGAACAGCATCTTCCTCACCGAAGAGCTTGCCAAGAAATACTTTGGCGATGAAGATCCCGTGGGAAAAACCGTCACGCTCAACTTTGTGAACAATTATGAAATGGACGCGATCGTGGGCGGTGTACTAAAGAAGATCCCCGAAAACAACACGCTCGGTTTCGCGATGCTCATGCGCTTCGAAGTCTATATCGACTACAACAAGCTCAACCTCGACGACTGGAGCGATTGGCGCAACCCTGCCACGTTCCTCGAGCTGTCCGCCCCTGAAAATGCAACCCGCATTGCTGCCCAATTCAAGAAATATATTCCCCATCGCAACGAAGTGCGCACCGACGTGGTGGTGACATCCTACACGCTGGAGCCTTTCAAGAAGAAGTTTACGGGAGATGAAGTCCGCTACGGTTGGGCCAGGTTACCCATCCCGCGGGCGCCGCTCATTATTTTCTCGAGCATGGCATTGCTCATCCTGCTCATTGCCTGTTTCAACCTCACCAACACCTCCATTGCCATGACCGCCAGGCGGCTCAAGGAAGTGGGTGTGCGCAAAACCATCGGCGCGGCGCGAAAGCAGATCATCTTCCAATTCTTGTTAGAGACATTGCTCACCATTCTTCTCTCCCTGGCCGTGGGTCTCATGATGGCCCAACTGATCTTGCCTGCTTTTACCGCCATGTGGCAAATACCCTATGGCCTTGGCGACCTCGGCGGCACAAACCTGTTCATCATGTTGCTCGTGCTCGTGTTTGCCACTGCCACGGTGGCGGGCATCTATCCGGCATTGCTCAGCAGCAATTTCAAGCCCACGACGCTGCTGAAGGGCACCGCGAAAATCAAAGGCACCAATGCGCTCACGCGCTCGCTGGTGGCCGCGCAGTTCGCGCTATCGGTCGTCGTGCTCATCGCCGGCGTCATCTTCATCCAGAACACAAAGTACCAGGAGAGCATCCGCTTTGGTTATGACAAAGACCAGATCATTGCCGTGAGCTTGCAGGGTGAACGCGATTTTGAAGCCATGGAAAAAGCGCTGGTATCAAATCCTAAAGTACTCAGCGTGGGGGTTGCTGACGGCACGATCGGGCGTAACCCTTACGCCACACCCATTCGCATCGACACCGCACAATATGATGTGCAAGCCATGGGCGTCGGCAAAAACTATTTTGAAACCATGGGCCTTAACATTGTACAAGGCCGCAACCTGAACCTTGAAAACGCCAGCGACGTGAAGGAAGGTGTGATCGTGAATCGCGCCTTTGTAGAGCGCACCGGCATGAAAGATCCCATCGACCAGGTCATCTTCCTGCACAATGGCAAATGCTTCATTGTCGGCGTCATCGAAAACCACATCGACAATCTCTATCGTGCCAAAACGGCCGAACCCTTTGTATTCTATGCAGCGGGCAAAGAGCAATACATCACCATGGTGGTGAAGACGGAACACGCCGATTTGTTGGCTACGCAAAAATCCCTGGAAGCAACGTGGAAAGAACTCTTCCCGACCCGTCCATTCGAAAGTCAGTTGCAGGAAGACGTGGTGCTGGGGAACAGTCGCGACTTGAATAAGAACCTGGAGAAGATCTTTATTTTTCTGACCATACTGGGTGGCCTGCTCTCGGCATCAGGCATCTTCGCGTTGGCGTCGTTAAACGTAGCCAAACGCACCAAGGAGATCGGCATCCGCAAATCGCTTGGCGCATCGGTGAGCAACGTGGTCGGATTATTGAATCGCGAGTTTGTCGTTGTGCTCTCGGTTGCCGTGGTGCTGGGTTCGGTGGGTGGCTACTACGCCACCAACGCCTTGTTGGGCACCCTTTATGCGTATCATGTTCCCGTGGGCCTCGTTCCGATTGCCGGTTGTGCCGTGTTCATCTTCTTGGTGGGCTTCTTCACCACCAGTTCAACGATCATGAAAGCAGCCAAAACCAACCCGGTGGAGACGTTGAGAAGCGAATGAGTTTTGTACCTCCACCCTATGCAGCGGGTTTTACGTCACGGGTAATTTAAAAGACAGCTGTAGAATTAATTCTACAGTATTGATACAGTTGCGTCCGTCTCGAAAACACATCACGTTGCCGCCGAAAGGTTACTAAGCACCATTCCGAACAATGCGTCATGGTGCGATGACTTCGGCCCGCTTTGCTTATCTCCAAAGGGCTTGTCTCTTCCAGGAGCCCTAACATCATTTTCTTGGTATGATTTTGAGGATAGCCTGGGTTGTTCAATGATCCGGGCCTTTCCGTATAGGTCCATATTGAAAATTCCCGGATCGAATCCCCGCTATGAGTACGGAAATAAGAGCCTATACCGATTTGCATGCCGGCGAAACCGACGCCTTGCAAAATCTCATGGATTCTATTCCGGCATTGATTGCCCGCGTTGACTGTAACCTGCTGCTGGAATACGCTAACAAACCCTTTGGCCAGTGGTTCTCGCGGCCGGATAAAACTTCCGGCGCCTTCTTCAATACCACCGTTGGAAAAGAAGTCTTTGATCAAGTTCAAAAGCATTTAGGCAAAGTGCTCTTCGGAAGGGACGCCAGTTTTAACATCTCGTTTTTTCACGCGGGCGCCCATCGGTATCTCGATGTGATGTTGACACCTGAGTTCGACTCACGCCACCACGTGAAGGGATTTATTTTTCACGGGACCGACGTCACCGAAAAGATGAATGTCCAACGCGATCTCCATGACTACTTCGAAAATGCAAATATCGGTTTGCATTGGGTGAACGCCGACGGCATCATTATCCGGGCCAACCCCGCTGAGCTGAAGATGCTGGGCTACGAAGAGCATGAATATGTGGGGCAGCATGTTTCAAAGTTTCATAAAAATCAAGAGGCGATCCAGGAGATCATCCGGCGCCTGAACAACCGGGAAGTACTTTCGCACTTTGAGGCAGAACTGATATGCAAAGATGGCTCGACGCGGTATGTGGCCATCAACTCAAGCGTGCTCTGGGAAGGGTCACGGTTTGTTCATACCCGCTGCTTCACCATCGACATCACGGCACAAAAGCTCGCCGCACTCGCCACCCAGGAAAGCGAAGTTCGCTTTAAGACGATGGCGAACCTGGTGCCGTTGATCATCTGGACCACCAATGAACATGGCCTCTGCACCTTCCTGAATACCAAATGGAAAGAATTGACGGGAGAAAACGTCGAGGATGGTTTGGGCAATTTGTGGTTGGATGTCATCCATCCTGAGGACCGCCAGAATATCGAAATTGCGTGGGCGAAGTCCATCTCAGAGAGGAAGGTCTTTGAGGCTAAATTCCGCGTGCGAAACGACAAAGGCGGCTATGTTGTGGGGTATGCCAATTCCCTTCCCCGGTTCGACGCGAACCACACCTTCATTGGATACACCGGGATCATTCAAGATGTCACCACGCAGGAGCAAATAAAAACTTCCCTGGAGCGAATGGTCCTGGATCGTACGGCCGATCTGCGAAAGAAAAATCTTGAACTGGAAAACGCCGAGCAAAAGCTTAAAACCAAGAATCTCGAACTGGAAAAAATAAACGGCGAATTGTCATCCTTCGCCCACGTGGCCAGCCACGATTTGCAGGAGCCGCTGCGTAAAATTCAAACGTTCACCAACCGGTTCGTTCAGTCCGAAGCCGAGAAAATTTCCCAGCAAGGAATGGATTTTATACGCCGGGTTCAAGCCTCGGCAAACCGGATGCGCGATCTGATCCAGGACATTCTCTCCTATTCAAAAACCAACCAGGCCGATCATAAAGTTGAAATGACGGATCTCAACGAAATTCTCAAAGAGGGCATCCGCGAGTTTGAAGTAAAAATTGAAGAAACGCGAGCGGTCATCGAGAACAAGGGACTCCCAACCCTCCCGGTTGTTCCGTTCCAGTTTCACCAATTGTTCTTAAATCTCATCAGCAATGCGTTGAAGTTCTCAAAACCCGACTGCCCTCCGTCTATTCTCTTTCAATATGAACTGACAACTGCCAACTTTGTTCCAGGGATGCAAGGTGTTCAAAATTTCCACCACATCGCTGTGTCGGATAACGGGATCGGGTTCGAGCCGCAGTACGCCGAAAAGATCTTCGAAATATTTAACCGGCTCCACGGCCAGCGCGATGTCGAAGGCACAGGGATCGGTCTCGCCATCTGCAAAAAAGTTGTCGAGCGTCATGGTGGAAAAATGACCGCCCAGGGCGAATTGGGCAACGGCGCAACATTTCACATTTATCTACCCGCTTAAATACCATCGCGTTCACCTAATAAACAATAACTAACCCCTATGAAAACACTCAAGACTCACAACGATTGGACAAAATCACCTGGCAATGTGTTCTGGGCAGAAATTGCTCCGTATGATCATGTCGTGCAAATTTATGACAATGACGAAACGTTTTTAAATACACTTTTTGCTTTTGTCACCGATGGCATAAAATCCAAGGACTGTGTCATCGTCATTGCGACAAAACCGCATTTGGAATCTTTGAATGAAAAATTGTATCAATCCGGCTTCAGTCTCGACGACCTCAGTGCCCGGAACTTGTATCTATCGTTAGACGCAGAAGCGGCGCTGTCGAAGTTTATGGTGAATGACTGGCCCGATGCAACACTTTTCCTGGATCTGGTCTCCAGCCTGATCGCCAAGGCGAAGAAAGATAATCGCCGGGTCAGGGCGTTCGGAGAAATGGTGGCCGTACTTTGGGCCCGCGAACAGGTTGGCGCCACCGTTAGGCTCGAACAATTGTGGAACCAATTCTGTGAATCCCAAGCGTTCTGTTTATTCTGCGCCTATCCTCAAAGTGGATTCACCCAGGATGCCGTTGATTCCGTGTTGCACATTTGCAGCGCCCACTCAAAAATGATCTCGACGGGAAACGATAGAGGCATAAGCGATATTTATTACAAGTCTGTGGGGATCGCCTGAAGAAGAACTTGCCCCATTCCGGAACGTGCTACTGACAGGTATAGGAAAAAGTCTGATTGAAAGTATACTCCCCATTTTTATTCTTGTTGGTATTGATGCGCGCCAAAGGGAAGCCCTGCTCATTGTAGGTGTAGGTCATGGTCCGGGTAAATAAGTTATCGCCCGTACCAAAGGAGTAGTCGAGCGGATTATTGCTGCTCAATGCCGTCAGCACAGGCTCGGGGTCGTAATTATCCCAGGCATAATTACTCATCAAAAATTTCCACGTGGCCATCGACGCGTATGGGGTTGGCTTGTCGTCATAGGCCGTAGCGGTGATGCGCGTGGCTCCGGTTATCGGACCCGTAACCCATTCATACAGCAATTCCGTGACATTATTTTTGTCGTTGTAAGAAATCGTTAAATCCCATTCACCATCACCTGCAAAAACTGTTTTCTCACTTATTTTCGTTAGCCGGGATTTATCGTCATAAAAGAAAAAATACTGTTTGTAGTTAGCCTGCACCATGCCGTCCGGGGTTGTGATAGAAATGTGTGCCACCGTGGGGAGCTTTTTCGAAGAAAGATCGACATCATAGCGCGTAACCATTTTTGCGGCACCCATGGCATTAACAACACTATCATGATACACGGTGATGCCGGATACTTCTATGTCGTTTGATCCATATTTTGTGATCTTCAAGGGCATGCCTTGGCCATCGTATGCATATTTCCAGGAAGCCGCATTACCGGATAACCCCGTGGTTTCATTTTGAATGACACACTGCGTATTCACTCCAACGGGCGACGGCGCCGTGCTTTTATCGCATCCCAACAAAAGCATGAGACTGAAAATCGCGAAAAGCGATGTCAATGTTTTTGGCCATTCTTTTTTCATGTGTCTCTTTGCTTTGGTTCTCTACAAAGGAGACAACGATATGGCTACTAATCAATAACCCTTTTGGGTCATACCTTAAGATGGGGATACGGTGGTTTGGAGTAAGGACATTATCTGACGGATTTACCATAGCCACCACTCCGTTTTCACACCGAAATAGTGTCCCCACCGTTTGCTGCCGGCTTGTGCCAGATAGGGCGAGTACAGATGATCGGTCGCAAATTGATTGTAACGCGCCAGGCTGTAAACAAGTCTGAAATGAGGGCGGCTCCAGACATCGCGTTTACCATTCGGAACGAGCGTAGGCGCGATACTAAATTTGACCATCTGCGCCGGATCCTGTGTCCCATCCTTTCTGGAGGAGAAGTCCAGTTCGTGTAGTAAGTGGAACCAGTCTTTCACGTACCAGGTACCGCGGGCCCCTATAGCGAAATCAGTTTTTCGATTAAACACGGGTCTCCCGCGGTAATCCGATGTTGTATTAAGGCTATCGCTGGCGCCTTTACTCTTTGTGAAAATACAATAGGCATTTACAGAATACCGGGTGCTGACGTTCCACAAAATACTTTGGGTGATGGCGATCGACCATGCTTTTTTAAAACGCTGTGTCTCCAGGTTAGGTCCACCGTAGGTAAGGAAAGTTTTACTTCCTCCGCCGTCGCCACCATTGGCTATGCCGGTGCCGAAACGGATACTTACATCATAAAAGGAACCCGGCAAACGCGTCGATAGATTTTGTTTGTATTTACCCCCTAACACATATCCGTGATCAGCGGGATAGTTAAAGTTCGTAGCGGTGTCCGATGCAGTGCCCGCAGCCAGCCGGTGATACTCTGCTAAAAACTTGAGATAACCGTTTTTCACGGGAAGGATCTGTTCCAAAATATACACCGATCGATTGCGCAGTCCCAGCACGGGTGTGCCGTTGACGATGTTCAGATAAAAGTAAGGAGGCAATGTCGAGGTGGTATCCACGGCGCCCGGGAACATAATAGAAAACTGTGTATGCTTATACTGCACCCCAAACCCTTGCGAACTATGATCATCAAAATAAAAATGATCGATGATATGAATGTCGTCGCCACGAAAAAAACGCGCCCCTATCCAAACACTCCAGGGACTTCCCCGAATGTTTTTGGCTTCGGCAAAAAGTTCGGGCAGAGCCGTCGTGATGCCGCCGTAGGATTTGCTCGTAACGTTGCCGATGATTTGGCCTTGTGTCGTGTAAAAAGCAAAGCGCGCTTGTATGGTGATGTTGGTCGTATCGGAAGTTCCGCTTACGGGGGCAAACCGAAGTGCCGTGGCTAATTCAAAGTAATCTATTTCCTCCATACGCCCGCCAATAGACCCCATCCCATTCAGATTGAGTGGCCGCGGATACTGAATTTGATCCCCTCGGGCGATACCTACTCTACCATAACTTCCAATGGCAAAGTGTTTGTTCGTCGTTACGGGGACTTGTGCCGGGAGGGAAAAGATCATGGCTGATAAAATAATGCCCAGGAAATAAGTCCGCTTCCTGATAAGACTTACTGGTTTGCCGGATGCACTGACGTTCATCATGATCACTTACTGCTTAATAAGGAGAATCAGCAAACGCACTTTGTTAGCGTTCCGATAAAATCACTCAAAGGAGCGCCGTAAAATTTTTGAATAAATTAAATGTATAGAATTATCATGCCTTAATTTTCGTCAGTCATTGATTTAACCGTAAAACACATGGAAATGTAACCGTTAAACGACACCGCGGTTTAGAGCCACCTTAAAAAAAAATATACATTTATCGGTCGTTACACAGACTCCCATTTTCCGGCTTCCCACAAAACCCGCATTAAGGCAGAAGCCCACTGAAAAGTTATTTATCGAATTCGATTTAAGTTGAATGTCGCATCGAGCGAACTCACACTGTGAGGAATAGTATGGTGAATGTTTTGACAGGTTAGTCGAATGCAATACGAAGACTATACATCATTGTCTCCAGTCTTTTTGATAAAAATGCAATGCAAAAAAAATCAGCACTTCAAAAAAAACTTATGAGTTCATTTAGACGGAACCTTCTGACAGTCATTTTAATGGTGGCTGGCTACTGTGGCTACATTGCCGGGTGTACCCACGACGACGAGGTGTTATCCAGCCAGGGCCCCAACATCGAACGCGGCGAAGAAAAAGTTTCGCTTGAAAGTACCAATACCTCATTCGACAAGGCACATTCCAATGTGCAGTGGGCATCTTCCTATCTCGGCGCCACTTCGTTGTTGACAGGTCGTTTCGACAATTTTGGTTTCTACATTTTTAATTTTGACGAATCCAATGCAGCGGGAATCAATTTTTCAGCCTGGGTATGGTTGAACTCAGTGAACACCAGTGAGCCCGGGCGTGATGAGGGATGTTTGTTGGACACCTACGGAACAGACGGCACCCTGACCACCGAAGATGAAAACCTCGCGATCATCACCAGCAAGAAAGTGGAGTTGAGCACCACCGACAAAGGCTACAACGTCACGGCAGATCTAGTTTTCCACGGTGTTACAAAAGAAGTGACCTGCAAAATGAATTTTGATGGCAAAACACTGTCGGGTGCGAATAATGTATATGGATTCAGTCTTCAATTTCAATTCCTGGCCAAAACGGATTTCCTGATCGTTTCCAGCAATGTTGGCGACAACGCCGATGTGAAATGTAACGCCGTATTCAGGGTTACTAACTGAACCGTTCACTCGAATTTATTCACCCATCAAATACCATCAAGAATAGTACTTTAAAAAACACAAGATGCGTCGAACAATATTTACCAGCCTGATGATCATCGCCTTCGTAGGGGTGTGTTCCGTCGGGTGTTACAACGATGTCATCAGTCCCGGATCAGACCCCAACGGCCCTCCCCAATTTGTAAGTTTCAGCGGCGATCTTATCCCCTTGTTTAACGCACATTGCAATAGCTCGGGTTGCCACGACGCAGGACCCGCGCATGCGCCTTCGCTCGTCCCGGAGAAAGCCTATAACGCGATCGTCTCCGGTGGCTATATCAATACGGCCGTGCCAAACTCCAGCACGCTTTATATCGTGGTTCAGACCGGCTCCATGCCTCCCACCGGTGCGTTGCCCGCCAACAATGCGCAGTTGATCCTGGATTGGGTCAGAAATGGAGCACCCAATAACTAAACCCGAAGCTTGAACAGCCAAATGCAACGTATGAATGCCTCGATCAAAAATCAAGAAATGAAAATCCTGGCTTCGCTATCGCTGGCGCTGATCATGTTGTTGGGTAGGCCTGTTTATAGTCAGGACTCCGTCGCCACCGCCCCAGCCAAAGCAAAGCCGGTTAAAAATACATTCGCGGGCATATGGCTCATCGACAATCAAAGCGTGATGGTTCCCATTAAAGGAACTTTTGAATTTGACATCCTGCACCGGTTTGGAGTTGTTAAAAACGGCTATGAAGATCTTTTTGGTCTGTTCGCGTCTTCAAACATCCGTCTCGGCTTCAACTATAGTCCGATCGACCGTTTATACGTTGGCTTTGGTTTGACGAAATATAAAATGTTATGGGATGTCAATGCCAAATACGCAATCTTTCAACAAATGAGCGAGGGCTGGCCAGTGAGTATTACCTACTACGGAAACGCTGCCATCGATACCCGCTCTGAAGAGTTTTTCATCCATTTTTCGGATCGACTATCTTATTTCAATCAACTGATCATTGCCCGGAAGTTCAGCCCGAAATTTTCAGCCCAAATTGCTCCCAGCCTCTCCCACACCAACGTAGTGAACGGCTATTATAGCGCGCCGGGCGAAGTAAGTCCCGAGAGAAAGCACAATCACTTTGCCGTGGCCATCTCCGGAAGGTATAAACTGACCGAAACCCTCTCGCTATTGGCAAATTATGATCAGCCGATCACGAAACACAAGTCCGGGAACCCTCATCCCAACCTTTCATTCGGCTTGGACGTGACCACGAGCTCGCACTCCTTCCAAATCTTTTTTGGAAACTATTACTTCCTGTCGCCCCAACAAAACAACATGTATAACACCAACGACTATAAAAATGGAGAATATCTTATTGGATTCAACATTACAAGACTTTGGAATTTCTGATCACCTGCGGGGCTGTCATGCAGCAGGTCAAGAATCGGTTGAATTGAAGTTTTTAAACGACACTAAAAATCTACCACTATGAAATTAAGACTTCCCAATCTATGTTACCTGCTCCCCAGCGTGGTTTTAGTTTTTGGATTTACCACGCCCATTGTTCAAGAACCATGGGTAGCGCCCGACAAAGTTGCCAAAATGGCTAACCCGGTGAAAGCCGATGCCGAATCGCTGGACACGGGCAAATCGCTGTGGGTGACCCACTGCCAGTCGTGCCACGGCAAAAAAGGAAAAGGTGATGGAAATAAAGCTGCGCAGTTGAAAACTCCGGTCGGTGATTTTACTACGGCAGATTTCCAAAAGCAATCAGACGGCTCTATCTTCTACAAGACCAGTGAGGGAAGATCGGATATGCCCAGTTTCAAAAAGAAGATTCCGGATGCGGACGAGCTCTGGAGCCTGGTCAACTACATACGGACATTGAAATAGTCGACCGCACGGGAAACCATTCAATTATTGTAGGATATCGCTTTCATTTTTAGATGCCATGAAATTCGCAAAGGGTAACACTGGAAACAACCGGAGAAGATGGTTGTATTGGGTGGCAGGAATACTGCCAGCGCTTGTTCTCTGGCGCTTTATCAAAAAAGTGGAAAAGAAAAATGAGCCCGTCAAAATGTTAACCGAAGACGGCCAATTGGTAGAAGTAGATCCTCGCTATCTCAGCAAGGGCCAAAAGATTAGACCAGAAGAAATCCACACCTGGGTCAAGCGCAAAAAATAATTCACAGAAACAAAAAACACGAACCGTGGACGACACCGTGACCAGTAGAAGAAACTTTATCGCCACCGGCCTGGCCGCCGCCGCTGGATGCGCAAATTGTTCCTGTGGGAAAAATCACACGCATGAAGCGCAGGACATTCAACCGACCGGAGAGAAAGTAAAATTACTCTCCGTAGATGGCGAAGTGATCGAGGTGGACCGGGCCTTTCTGAAACCTGTCCCGGATCTTCCAAAAGTCAGCAACGACGTCGAACGCCAGGGCATTGCGGGAAAGAAATTTGTGATGGTCATCGATTTGTCCAGGTGCAAGAACGTTGGTGCGTGCAAAGAAGCCTGTAATCATGCGCACAGTCTTCATCCGGATCACAACTGGATCAAGATCGACGCCATGCAGGATGCGGAAGAAAGTGCCCCCTACTGGCAACCCACCACCTGTATGCACTGCGACAACCCGCCGTGCGTAAAAGTTTGCCCGGTAGATGCCACCTTTAAACGACAGGACGGAATTGTATTGATCGATAGCGACCGCTGTATCGGCTGTCGTTTTTGTATGGCCGCGTGCCCTTATTCAACACGTGTTTTCAATTGGGGGGATCCCCAGGTTCCTGAACCCCTGGCCAGTCAGCCGTATTCCTGTGAGTCGAGCACACCCCAAAAAATTGGAACGGTTGGAAAATGTGACTTCTGTCCCGATATGGCGAGAAAGGGCGAACTACCACATTGCGTGTCCGCTTGTCCCAACGGTGTCTTTTTCTTTGGCGACATGAATGAAGACAGCGTCACCAACGGAGCGGAAACATTTCGGTTTAGCGAGTTGGTGCGAGACAAGGCTGGCTATCGGCTCATGGAGGACCTGGGGACCAAACCCAGTGTATACTATCTGCCTCCTGTGAACCGGAATTTCCCCTTTGAACCGGCCAACGAAAATAAAGCACAACCAGGGCTGACTTGAATACCCGACCACCATGACGCCATTATTCCCCTCTACTTCTGACAAAATCATTGCCGATCTTTACCCTACGAAATTCGGAAATGCCGGTCGGGTCTGGACATTCGTATTACTGGTCATCTGCGCGATCGGGGTTTATGGATATTACCGGCAACTTCGTTATGGCCTGGAAGTAACGGCCATGAGAGACTACGTATCCTGGGGCATTTACATTTCCAACTTTGTATTTTTTGTTGCCATCAGTCTTGTCGGATCGCTGATCACCGCAGTCCTGAGGCTCTCAAATGCCAAGTGGAGCACACCCCTAACGAGGATTGCAGAAATTATAGCGGTTTCAGCCATTGTGTTTGCTTCCATCATCATTATCGTGGATATGGGGCGACCAGAAAGGTTCATGAATATCTTCTTACACATGCGCATCCAGTCTCCTATTATTTGGGACGTCGTGGTGATCTCAACTTATTTTGTCGTCAGCCTGCTTTTATTGTACCTGCCGCTCCTCCCAGACCTGCAGATCCTCAACAGCCATCAGAAAAAAAATTCAGGTTTCCAGAACTGGCTCTACCGGTTTTTGGGATCGTTCTGGAAAGGAACCCAGGAGCAGCTCAACATCTGCAACCGCTCGATCTATATTCTTTGTGTTACCATCATCCCCGTGGCGTTCACGATCCATACCGTTACTTCCTGGCTTTTTGCCACTACGTTCCGGCCGGGGTGGGACAGCACAAACTTCGGGGCATACTTCATATCGGGCGCATTCCTGGTGGGCGGTGGGGCTGTGTTGGTGGCGATGTATCTTTTCCGGAGATACTATCGACTCGAGCAGTATATCACTGCGGATCTCTTTGACAAAATGGGAAAGATCGTGGTCATGCTGGCCTTCCTTTATTTGTATTTTAATGTCAACGAATATCTCGTGCCGGCATTTAAAATGAAGAAGCCGGAGGAAACTCACCTCCATGAGTTGTTCGCGGGAAAGTATGCGCTGCTTTTTTGGTTTGCGATCCTGGTGGGAATGATTTTTCCGCTGATCATCCTGCTGTTCCGAAAAGGCAGGCAACCTTTCGCCGCTTTTTTGGCCGGAACAATGGTCGTTGTCGGAGCCTGGTTCAAGCGCTACCTTATCGTAACGCCAACCCTCCTTCATCCCTTTCTTCCCATTACGGATGTTCCTGACTCGTATCGCCATTACTTTCCCTCCTGGGAAGAATGGGCCATAACGATGGGATCGCTTGCCGGCACCCTGTTGATCATCACTTTTTTTGCAAGACTGTTCCCGATCATCCCCATTCACGAAACGGTAACCGAAAGAAGCGAGAACCATGAAAGCCCTTAGACAGTTTCGAAATTTGTGCATATTGATTTGCTGTCACGGCCCTCTCCTGATAGCCCAGGAGAATCCCGAAAAAAAAGAAACGCGCGAGTCGTTGATCTATCTCCGATTCTATGTGATCAACAACCAAGTGCCCTACCTTGAGGTGCAAACAAAAAATAAAGTAGGCAGAGCCTTCCTGTCCCAGGCCAACGTACCCGTGACGATTTACCTGAACAACGACTCCGATGCTGAATCGCTCATGGGCAAGGTGGTTACCAATGAAAAGGGAATAGCTTCCCTTGGGCTACCCGCTACATTAGCAGCCCGATGGAAGGAGAAATCAAATCCAACATTTTTTGCGCATACCGATTCGTCCGCGAATTTCAATGCCGCGCATGAGGAACTTTCAATGAATAAGTCCCGGCTGGAACTCGATACAGCAAATGAAGACGGCACCAGGATTGTAAAGGCCCGTCTTTTCAAATACGAAAAAGACTTGCGGGTGCCTATCGCCGGCGTGGATGTCCGGCTTGCAGTGAAAAGATTAGGAGGCTACCTCAAGATAGGCGAAGAAGAATCCTACACCACCGACTCAACGGGGACCGCTCAAGGCGAATTTAACAGAGCGGATCTTCCGGGTGATGCCCTTGGAAACCTTGAAGTGGCGGCTTTGGTAGATGACCATGATGAAGTAGGCACGCTGGAAACCCGGATGGAAGTGCCCTGGGGAGTACCTCCCAAGGTTGCAAACAACTTTCAAGAGCGATCGCTATATGCGACCGGAAACAAGGCACCGATTTGGCTCATGGTAATGGCCTACGGATGTATTGCAGGGGTTTGGATGGTCATTATTTATCTTATCGCCAAGATCGTCCAAATGAAACGCGTGGCAAGAAACATTTCATAGGGGAAACCTGTGAGCGTTTTGCCCGTCAAAAAATTTACATAAGAAATTCATTATTGTACTGACTATGAGAAAATACATTTTGTCGTGCCTGGTAGCAACCCTAAGTTCATTCGGCCTACCCGCCTTTGCTCAAACCGAAAAAGACTCGACCCTATTAGGCCTGCCCGGTGACAACCTGGATCTTTATGCTGTCCTGGATCTTTTTCAAAAGTCGAAGACGATTGAAGATTTTGAGAAATCTTTAAACCTTGAAAAAACAGGAATCAATAACCTGGACCTGGATCTTGACAACAAAGTTGATTTCATAAAGGTCGTGACCAAAAAAGACGGCGATGATTTCACCTTCGTTCTTCAGGTTTCGGTAAGTAAAGAGGAAACACAAGATGTCGCCGTGATCCTGGTATCGAAAGACAAGAACAAGAAAGTAACCCTGCAGATTGTCGGCGATGAGGACCTCTATGGCAAAAACTATATTGTCGACCTGAAAGAATCCAAGACACCCGCCGTCACCGCCAATCCGGGCTACACGGGCCCAGACACGGTTGTTGTGAGCGCCCCTGCAAAATCTACCGTGGTCGTGGTAGAATCTGCGCCGATCGTGCAGTATGTTTATTCTCCTGCTTATGTTCCGTACTATCCACCCTATCACTACGGATACTATCCGCCTTATTTCGCGGCATTTACCGTGATGGCCATGGGCATCTATATCGGCAATCACTCTTATTACCACGGAGGGTATGGCTATCATGGCAACACCACCGTCATTCACAACACCAACAATTTCAACAACTACAATAACAATTCAAGGAACCGGTCGAATACCGTCAACCACAACAAGGCGAACGGCAACTATAACAACCGTAACACGGCATCAACACGTCCTGCTGCCGGTGCTTCAACACGTCCATCAAACCGGGCATCGACGCGGCCATCCCCTGCGGTCCAACCGTCAAACAGGTCGTCCGTTTCAGGTCGTCAGTCGGGTGGAGCGTCTCCATCGACACGCGAGTCCCCCAACGTTTCTTCTCAACCCTCGCGGTCCAGCTCAAACGGAGCATCTCGCTATAGCGGTGGTTCCAGGGGAGGCGGGGGTTTTAGTGGTGGTGGTTCCAGAGGCGGTGGCTTCGGTGGTGGTGGTTCCCGAGGAGGCGGGGGTAGAAGGCGCTAACGAATCGGTTTTATTTGAACAGCGATTTGACGGGCTGTCAATAGGGGAAATGTTTTTGAGCCGGATTCAAAAAAAGCAGATCTTAATCAAGTGGCATATCCGAAGCGCTCATGTCTCTTACGACGACGTATTCTCCCTTTCTTTTTTCAAATAAGACCATATAGTTTCCCGTGTTGATAGCAACACTCGTGGAGTCCGTCAATTTGTAATAACCAATTTCAACAACCTGATTCCCATCTGCAGAGACAAAAACTTCATTGGTAACAAATGAAATCTTATTGCCCCTGGAAGAAGCGTCTATGCCCGCTTTCAAAAATTCTACAATGGCCGTCTTGCCCACTAAAGGGGGTTTGTTTTGTGAAAAGGATGTTGCATCGTCCGCATAGTAACCAATGTTCCGCACTTCCCCGGCATTATACAATTCCGCAAATTGATTTTCCTTGGCTTGGATCTCCTTTTTTATTTGCTCCTTATCAAGGGCAGGTTCCGCCGCGGGTTCTTCCTTCTTGGGCTGGCAGGCTATCAGTAAAGCTATCAAACAGGATAAAAGGATCGAATCGATTATCTTTTGTTTCATAATTATTACCTGTTAATTCTTTGCCGTTGAATCCATGGAGAAGTTATACAATTAAAATTGAATACCCCACGAAACCCGCCCATAGCCGCTCGTTTAACGGTTAAATAACGCAATGTAACTTACTTGGCTTGACAAACCCCGTTACATTTAACCACTGACAAAGTTGAAGCACGCGATCACGCCATTGGCCCAACATCAAAACGACCAAAATCCACCCGGCAATGGACACAAAAAAAATTGAAACCCTCGATGTCGCCCTGATGCGGGCGTCAAAAAAGATAAAGGTGCTTCAGGCCTTGCAGTGGCCGCTGGGCGCTGAAGAGAAATTCCTGGAGACCTGGCACAGGGGCAATCCCACGTTACCGGAGATAACATTGGAGCGACATGATTACGATGACAGCATTTCAACCCTGGAAGACATTGAAAGCCGCTGTGATCTGGATGATCCCGTGGAAAAATTCCTGGCCGAAACAGCACAAAGTTATGGCTACGCCGCGCGCATGCTCAGCGCCGTCGGCACACCCGATTTCACCACCTACGCCACCAAGATCTATGGCCGCCCCGACACCGTCTACAAACTCCAAGGCATGAGTGCGGTAGACGGCGCCAATTTTTTTCTGGAAGTGACCGACGCCCTTCTCGGCAATGTCAATCTCCCGCCAACACCCACCGACATCTCAGCCGACGATTTTGCCGGCTGGTTGAAAGCCGAAGTGGACGAGTTCTTTGACAAGGACACGGTAGAGGTTGTCGTAGACAAACGCCTGTCGTCAAAAGCGCTTGCCGGTGCCAGCCGGATACGCGTTCGGGGCAGCGCGCTATTCTCGCAACTGGACAAAGACCAGCTTCTTTTTCATGAGGCCTATGTTCACACCGCCACCGTGCTCAACGGCCAGAAGCAAGCCAACCTCAAATCCCTGAGCCTCGGCGCCCCGCGCACGACCCGCACACAGGAAGGTCTCGCCGTGATGGCCGAGCTCATGACCAATGCCATGGACATCAACCGCCTCCGCCGCATAGCCCTTCGCGTACTGGCCGTGAAGCAGGCGTTGGATGGAGCGAACTTTATAGAGGTCTTTAAATTCTTTTTGGATGCCGGTCAATCCGAAGAAGAGTCGGTGCGATCGGCACAACGGATATTCCGCGGCGGAGACATGAAAGGTGGCATTGTTTTTACAAAAGACGCCGTCTACTTACAGGGGCTGATCGAAGTCCACACGTTCATGCGCGTAGCCATTCGCGACAACCGTCCGGACCTTATCCGGAATCTGTTCGCGGGAAGACTCACCATGGGCGATGCCTTGCGCCTGGCACCCCACTTTGAAAGTGGGTGGCTTTACCCTCCCACCTATCTGCCCGTCTGGGCATCCGACCTCCGGAGACTGGCGGCTACCATGGCATACTCCGCATTCGTATCGCACATCAAGCTGGAGAGAGTCTATCTGGAGCGCGCCATCGAGTTTGAAGAAGAACTGAAAGCAACACAGCCCGCGCCGAGCCGATAAAAAAATATGAAACAAATCATCATCACCATCCTATGCCTGATCGCGGTTGGCCGTGTTGACGCCCAAAACCCTTCGCCCCAGCGGAAAAATACCATTAAGATAGACCTCACGTCGCGCTTCCTCTACAGAAATGCCTTCATCCTCAGCTATGAGCGGATCACAAAACCAAACCAATCACTGGTGCTCTCCGCCGGCTACCAGGAGTTTCCAAAAGTGACAACCTTCGCACAGAATGTTGGCGTAAAAGATGACCTAAAAAAGAACGGTTTTAAGTTCGGCATGGACTACCGTTTTTATTTAAAAAAAGAAAACAAATATGATGCGCCGCACGGCGTATACATCGGGCCCTATTTTACCTATCACCATTTTGGCAACGAACGGATCATTGAAGTCGACAACGATGGAACAATCGAACAAGCCGACCTGGACACAAAGTTTTCCATCCTGAACGTCGGCATACAATTGGGTTATCAATTCGTCATTCATAACCGGTGGACAATCGATCTCGCCTTTGTGGGTCCGTCGGTCTCTCATTATAAATACACGCTCAACATTGGTGGCGACTACACCTTTAACAAGGACGACATCGAGAACGAAATCATCCTCGACCTGCTGGATCGCTTTCCATTTCTCGACGACGCCATTTCCAACAAGGAAGCCACATCCTCGGGCAAATTAGACACCTGGTCGTTTGGCTATCGCTATCAATTTACCGTTGGCTATCATTTCGGAAGAAAGAAATAGGTACATCATTATTCATGGGCTGAAAAATAATGCTATCCCTCAAATCATTTGCCATGAACACCCCTTACTTTATTTCGCTCTTGCCCCTTGTCCTTGCGCTCTCTTCTTGCGGAAAAATCGAACCTAATACCGTGGCAACGGCGCCTCCCTTTCTTCCCAATGCCCCTGCCAAAACAGAGGAAGCCATAAGGAAGGATTTTCCAGGCGCCATTCCCGGTCATGAATTCTCAGACTCCCTCATCCACTATCTTCAAAAAAAATATAAAATCGAACCCGACAAGATTCTGCTTGGCGCGTCCACCTGCGTGGATGACATCATCTACACAAAAAATTTTCACTTCCACCCCGAAATAAAAGGACCCTTTCATCTCGGCGGGCTCGCAGGCTTGCCCTTCACGGGCATCTCCGGCCTCGACGCCTTCGCCCATCACATCCCCGACAGCGGCACGTTGGTGCTGCTGGTTGAGCCGCACATCGGCTATTCCGAAAAGAAAGGCTGGGGTTTTGTGCTAAGGCACGAACAGCCCGAAGCCAGTTCATGCTGTGGCGCGCTGATGGGAACGCTGGGCAAACTACAGGCCGGAACACTCAAAGCCGACCTCTCGGAAGATGACTACCAGGGCGGCAAAATTGCAGAACTGGCACTCCGCTATAAGAGCGAGATTCTCGATGCCGAGATTCCGATCATCGAACTGACCCGCATAACGTCGCTTTCTGCAGAGAAGCAAATCAGCGCGCATGTGCTGGATGTCAGCCTGGAGCATGCGAAGTACATTGTTATCATCACCGGTGTCATCATCAACACCGACTTTTCATTCACAGACTATCAGTACATGGATCACATTCAGATCTATGACGTTCGCAAGAAAAGCTTTGTCGAGGATCTAAGAAATCCGCAGGGCCTTACGAGTGCCCATTAATTTTTTATACGTCAACAAAAAAATTACAGGAACATCTTCTCGCCATCATAGTTTTCCACATCAACTTAAAACAATGAAAACAAACAACTTTCTACTCACAGCCCTGCTTCTGATAGTTTCATGCTTTGCGCTGGCACAGCAAAAGAAACCTAACATCCTGATTATTTGGGGCGACGACATTGGACTTTGGAATGTCAGTGCCTACAATCAAGGCATGATGGGTTACAAGACCCCTAATATCGATCGCATCGCCAAGGAAGGTGCACTTTTCACCGATTGGTATGGTCAACAAAGTTGCACCGCCGGCCGGGCATGTTTCATCACGGGACAAGTAGGTTTTAGAACGGGCATGCTCAAGGTGGGACTTCCAGGCGCGAAGGAAGGACTAAAAGCAAGAGATGTTACGATAGCCGAACTGTTGAAAGGGCAAGGCTATAAAACCGGTCAGTTCGGCAAAAACCATTTGGGTGATCTCGACGAGCACTTGCCGACCGCCCACGGATTTGATGAATTCTTTGGTTCGCTCTATCACCTCAACGCAGAAGAAGAACCCGAGAATCCAGACTACTATAAAGACCCCGCCCTGATCAAGGAATTTGGCACGCGCGGTGTACTTCACACGTGGGCCAACGCGGACGGCACACAAAAGATCGAGAAGACCGGGCCGCTCACCAAAAAGAGAATGGAGACCATAGACGACGAGGTAACAAAAGAGGCCCTTCGATTTATGGAGGAATCGAAGAAGGCCGACAAGCCCTTTTTTCTTTGGTTCAACTCCACCCGCATGCACGTGTTCACACACCTCAAGAAAGAAAGTGACGGCAAGACCGGCTTAGGCACTTATCCGGACGGCATGGTCGAACATGATGCTCACGTGGGAGAGCTGCTGGCAATGCTCAAGCAACTTGGGCTGGAAGAAAACACCATCGTGATGTACTCTACCGACAACGGAGCGGAAGCCTTCACGTGGCCCGACGGCGGCACGACGCCTTTCCGTGGCGAAAAGAACACAAACTGGGAAGGGGGCTACCGCGTGCCTACGGCCATTCGCTGGCCTGGCGTGATCAAACCGGGCACGGTACTCAACGACATTTTTGCCCATGAAGACATGCTCCCCACGCTCTTGGCGGCGGCCGGTGTGCCCGATGTGAAAGAGCAGTTGCTGAAAGGAATGAAAGTGGGTAACAAAACTTTCAAGGTACACCTGGATGGCTACAACATCACCGACGCCCTGGCCGGCAAGGCCCCCAGTCCACGCAAGGAGTTTTTTTATTTCAACGACGATGGGTCGCTAGTGGCGCTGCGCTATAACAACTGGAAAGTAGTTTTTGCCGAACAACGCGCGCATGGCATGGACGTCTGGCAAGATCCGTTTGTACCACTGCGACTGCCCAAAATATTTAACCTGCGCTCCGACCCGTTTGAAAGCGCGGACAACCATACGATGGGGTACGACAAATGGAGAGCAGACAGACTTTTCCTTTTGGTACCTGCACAACAATATGTGGGCAATTTCCTGGCCACCTTCAGGGAGTTTCCTCCAAGCCAGAAGGTTGGAAGCTTTAGTCTCGACCAGGTTTTGCAAACCCTGCAAACGGCACCAAAGGCGGGCAACTAAGTCGGTGACCTGAACGACCGCGGGCAACACTTTTCATTTTCGTGTTGCCTGCAAGTCCATAGCTATGTTTTTACAGTTCACTTCAACAAATCCCATCAATCGTGGGATATACAGCCCGTCTGCGTTAAAAAATTTTGCACTAACTTGAAGCATGCCGAATTTGCCGGCGCTCCCGGAATCTTAAGATCAAAAATTGACGCCCTATGTCCCAATCTTCCCAAGTGATCATTCCCATGCTGTCATACGAAGACGGCGCGGCGGCGATCGAGTGGCTTTGCCACGTATTCCAATTCACCGAAAAAACCCGATGGCTCGATGACAGCGGCCGGTTGTCGCACGGTGAGATCGCGATGGGCGAAAGCATGATCATGCTGGCATCGCCCACACCCGACTATCAAAGTCCGCGTCATCATCGTGAAATTTGCAAGCAGGCCGCTAAATGGCATGAAGTCCCTTATGTGATCGACGGCGTGTTGGTGATGGTCGACGATGTGGCGGCACATTTTCAACATGCGAAGGCAAACGGAGCAGCCATTCTATCACCCCTTGAAACGGGTGGGCCGGGCACGCGTTACCGGGCTGAAGATCTGGAGGGGCATCGGTGGATGTTTATGTCGCGTTGAAAGTTTTGACTAATCGTTCACATGAGCGCTGCTCTTGGTGATTGTTCCTGAAATGCATCTCCCTACAAACCACTGCCGCGCCAGCACACCGGGGTTTTAGGGCAGTAACATTTTTTTGAATGACAACTCGAAATTCGTTATCCCAATTCCAAACTCTCCATTGGCGCCGGATCCACAGCCCCATACGGTATTATCCTCCTTCACGATCAGACTGCGGTGCGACCCGGCAGCAATCAGCCTAATGCCCTCCATTACTTTTACAGGTGTTGGGCGATCTGTCCGGGTGCCGTCACCTAATTGCCCATAGTTGTTCCACCCACAAGCCCACACCGTACCGTCGGTTTTCAGAAAGAGCACATGTTCGGTGCCCGCAGCAGCCATCTTCACATCGTCCATAATTTTAACAAAGGCTGACTTGTCGGTCGTGCTGCCGTCGCCCAGTTTTCCGTATTGATTTATCCCACAGGCCCAGAGCGTATTATCCGCTTTTACGACGTAGCTGCACCGGAAACCGGCTGCCATCGTCTTTACATGGTCCATAATTTTCACGGGCTTTGTTCTATTCTCAAATGTTCCATCGCCCAATTCGCCAAAGGCATTCCCACCCCACACCCAAAGGGTACTGTCCGTTCTTAATAGCAGGGTATGATTTGTTCCCGAGGAAACCGACAGCACACTATCTTCTATCTCCACCGGCGTTTTGACATCGTTGCTGCTGATCAGACCGGAGTGGTCCAGGTTACCGGTCGCCCAAAGGGTCTGATCCGTTTTTATAATAAAACTGCGATAGAATCCGGCTTCAAACCGTTTTACATCATCCATTACTTTTACCGGCGTTAGCCGGTCGGTGGTCGTGCCGTCACCCATTTCGCCATGGCCGTTATTGCCGCTACCCCAAAGGCTATTGTCGACTTTCAAAAAAAGACTGTGCGTATAGCGTGCGGAAATAGCCTTCATACCATACAGCGTGCTCACGGGTTCCTTTGTCCTATCCGGTGTGGCGGCTCCCAATTGACCCTGAACATTATACCCGGTTCCCCAAACGGTATCACCCCTCAACACCAGGCTGTGTACGTGACCCGTGCTGAGTTGTGCCACTACTTTGCTTTCATTTTGTCCACCGTTCGGAGGGGGATTACCACAGGTATCACAACCGGGACCGGGACCAGGGACCGGGTCATTGCCGTCTTTTTCGCAGGCTACAAAAAGCAGGATGCTCAACAGCCACAAAAATGCCAAATGCCTTTTGATTTTATGCGTCACCATATGCTGAACTTGTTCTTAACAGTTGACTACCTTGACGAAGTGTAGGCTGTAAGGTACAGTTGCATCGATCATGCGCCAACAGCAAAAAAGAAACCGGCGGTTTCGACTTAGGTAATGGTGACGCCACTCTTTACTGAATGAGCGAACGGTACGTTTTATTTAGGAAAGGTAAAGCGCAAGCTAACCGCACCGGCTTACCGGATCCGACGCTATGCGCAGTGCGTCAACAATCAAAGGACGCTTTAGGGTCATTGACCGGACTCGATCATTGTCTTATTTCTATCACGCCTGGGCTACCGGCTCAGCCATCGCAGACACGATCTTCCTTTCAGCAGTCGATCGGTTTGTCACATACACGATCAACAGGCCCCAGATAAAATCAGAAGAAAAGGTTTCAAAAAAATGGGTCATGGCAATATCGGCGGGCATATACGGATTCGGAATAAAAAGCTGTATCGCCGGCAAGGCAGACAGCAATCCCATCAAGACGTATTGGCCGATCCTGTTCTGGCCGAGCAGCAGTACGACCGGTATGGAAATGGCTACCCAGATAACGCCGCGTAAGACCTGAAAGAAATAAATTCCTTCCGAAAAAAAGCCAGGCCACTGCGAAAGAAAAGACTTCAGTTCGGTTGAATGCGAATAGAAAAGGCGCAGGTGTTCGTTTTGCCAGGCAACGTAATATCCGAAGGTCTCATACAACAACGGATAAACGATCACACTCATCACCAGCATGGGAACGACCATCCACCGCCAGCTGCGCACTTCAACCTTAAAAGGCATTGTAGTTTCCTTCGGTGCTAATTTCCGGGTCAAACCCAACCCGGTCGCGCCGGTGCCCAGCACCATGACCAATCCTGCCAGCAAAATACTGATAACCTGGCCCGGGGAAATACCAAGACTTGCCGAAAAGAAAAAGGTCTCCATTTGCATGAGAAAGAACTGCGTCCCGAATAAATACAGGAGTATGGAGATCGCTTTAAGCTGACCAACAAAAAAGCGCGTCGACCAAAAGAGGATGCTCCAAAGAAGGGAATTGATCAGACAGACCAGCAGCACAGACAATCCCACCGAAGCAGGATCGTCAACGGGTGGCGGCACCGTTTGGGTGACGGCATTTCCGACCCATGCGCCAACAGACCAGGTAATGACCATCACAACGGTCATCACCATCCATAAAAGAAAGAATTTTAAAGTTTTCATAGGCTTGCAATTTTTAGAGGGATGCGTGAACGTTCTTTATCATTTTGGAAACCAGGGTCATGCCCTGGACGAGTTCCTTTTCATGAATATCTTTGACGACCTTCAGGTACAATTTCCCCGACACCCCGACCGCTTTCTTTTGAATGGCTTCTCCTTTTCCTGTCAGGTAGATCAGCTTCCCACGGCCGTCGCGCTTGTCGGTTATCCGGCGGATCAATTTATTCTTCACCATATTCGAAATGATCCGGGTCATCGTTGTCTTATCGCGACCCAGCAGCGTTCCGATCTCCTTTTGATTGATCCCGTTCTGATAAAACAGCACTGCCAGGATGGAAAATTGCTCTATCGTCACGGGAATCCGATGGGCTCTGAACGCCCGCGTCATGGCCTGGTGAAACACGTGGGCAAAATCGCCACAGAGAAAAATAATATTCGTTTGGAGAGACTCAGGGGTCATTTCTGCAAATTAGTTGTATATGCAACCAATATAGGAAATGCAGAGGGATTTTACAATAGCTGTGAAGATGGCGAACATGGGGTACGATGGGGAGTGGGTTCACTTGGGAGCCAGGATCAGGAGCCAGTAGTCAGTAGCCAGTAGTCTTAGTGCACTTTTGCTTTTCGCTTACCAGCTCGTGCGTGAATCTAAACCGGCTTTTTTTCTCTTTTTATACCGCAATTTTAGTGAGGGTTATTTTGAAAGGTCTCCTCTTTTTTTGCGCTAAATGATGGCTATTTGCTGCAAAGTAGATAAAGTTGTTTTCAACGAGGCGTTAGCGGTCTTTGGAAAACTTGTTCATCAAAGCCGTTTAGCGGGAGGTAAATAACAAACTCGGCACCTTTTCCTTCTTTGCTAAATACTTGCAACGAGCCACTGTGGTTGTGGATGATCCCCAAACTGATCGACAAGCCAAGACCCGTGCCCTTACCCACTTCTTTGGTTGTAAAAAAAGGGTCCATGATATTTCCCACGACCTTGTCGGGTATCCCGATACCGTTGTCGGAGAAACTTATTTTCAATTTTTTCTCTTGCAGGGTCGTGGTGATGATCAAATTTCGCTGCCCTTCGATTTTTTTTAAAGCGTAAACGGCGTTGTCGATAATATTGAGAAACACCTGGCTGAGTTGAACGGGGCTCGCCGGAACGGGGGGCACATCACCATAGACCTTCATAACCTGGATCTGTGCTTCCTTGATCTTGTTGTTCATAATGGTCAGCGTTGCCTCCAGCGTACTATGAATATCAACTTTCTCGTGGCTGTAGGGCTGAGGGGCCGAGAAAAAAAGCAGGCTGTCAATAATTTTGTTGATACGATGGACACCATTCTTTACCGTCTCTAAAAGCGCTCCAATATTCTTTTCAGATGCCTCAAAATCTTCTGCCTGGCTGGAAGGATTTTTTGCCAATACTTTTAAGTCCTGGATCTCATCGCCAACAGCCTCCACGCCACCCAGAATGAAATTCAACGGGTTATTGATCTCGTGCGCAATGCCCGCCGTCAGTTGACCCAGCGACGCCATTTTTTCCGACTGCACCAGGTGGGCCTGGGCAATTTTGAGATTCTCCAACGAAACCACCAATTCCTTCTCGTGCTTCTCGATGACTTCATTCTTGGCCATGAGCTGTGTGTTGGACAATTGCTTATTCCGATACGCTTTGTATACGATCGCCATCAGGAAAACAAATGTTACTATGGAGCCGATGAGCACTTTGCCAAGCAAATTGCTGCGTCCGGCCTCCAACGCTAAGATTTCATTTTTAGCCTGGAGCAATTCAATTTCCGTATCCCGCTTTTCTATTTCCTGTTTGGCCGCACCGCGCTTGACATTGGCTATTTCATTCTGCTCATTCACAGAATCCTTCTCCCTGTCCAATTTCCGCAAAACTTCAAACGCATCTTTGAATTTTCCCTCGGCCCTTGAAAGTTCTGCCCGCTCTTCGTAATAGGTGAATTTGAATCTGATCTCTTTGCTATGCGGCAATAAATTTTTTGCTGAATCCATGTAGCGTTCTGCTTCCGGATATCGCTTCATCAACGTCAAAATCTTCCCCATGGAAACGGCGGAATTGCAGGCGTCGGACCACTCTTTCGATTCCTTGGAGATCGCCAGCTCATTCCGGGTCTCTTCCAGCGCCTTTTCCAAATAACCCAATTTTAAATACAGTTTCCCGCGGCTTCCACTCGCGATTCCCTCCCACACTTTCATGTTTAAAACCCGCGACAGGTTTACTACTTCCTTATACCAATTCAACGCTTCGTCGTAATCTCCCCTGAAAAAATAGCAAAGACCGACGGTATTGTGGGCACTAATGAACTCCGTGGTGTCTTGCCTGCCGGGATGCTTGATCGCTTTAAAAAGAGAGATCACTTCCTTCGACGCATGAAGCGCGGAATCAAATTTATTCTCGCGATAATAGATCATGGAAAGGAAGTAGGTTGTGGCGAACAGCAGCTCCTTCTTATCCAATTGCCGAAGCCATGTTATCGATTCTATGGTTTTCTTCTCCGCCTCAGGCAATAGATCGATGTTGAAATAAAAATGCGCTATATGAAGAACAACCCAGGCTTTTGTCGCCACGTTTTCCGACTGCGAGAGGATATAGGAGATCTTAAAATTCTCAAAAGCTTCCGCAAGTTTTTGATGATCCAAATAAAGTTGCCCCACATTGCTGTAGACCTTTGCAATCGCTTCGCTGTTGTGAGTTCGCTTTGCTATTTCCAGGATGTGCTTTGCATGTGGGATGCTCTTCTCCAAGGGCATGCTGACTTCATGCAGATAGAGTTTGTGCAGCAACGCGTCCAGGCTGTCATTTTTCAACGACTGGATTTTCTGCGCCAGGATGCCATCACTCATTTCCTGCCCAAGAGCGGTCGACTGGCCGGCCATTACCATCCAGCATAGAAAAAGCAATATGGCCGGTCGGGGTAAAATCATGAGGGTCTGCTTCCGCGGCAGCTCATCTAAATTACAAATTTCCCCTGACACGGAGGCCCGGCCCAGGGACAATAACCATCCCAAACCGGATGTTCGCAGTACGGAGTGGCTAAACTAATCGGCAGGAAAGACCGATCCCTACGGAAACAGCGCGAAGCGTATAGGCAAAGTCTTGACTGAAGGTGTTGTGTGGCGCGTAATGCTTCTTCAGAATCTATTCGGCAAGTAATGCTTTTTTAATCCCGTCCAGCTCGGCTATCTTTTCTTTGCTCACCTTCGGGTATTCCAACTTCATTTTGTCCAAGGCATGAATGATGGCCGAGGCAACGGCAATGCGTGCATAAGCCTTATTGTCGGCGGGCACCACATACCAGGGAGAATCTTCCGTTGAGGTTTTCTGGATCATCTCGTCATAGGCATTCATATAGTCGTCCCAGTAGCTGCGCTCGCGCGCGTCGCTGGCACTAAACTTCCAATTCTTATCCGGATCCTCGACCCGTTCGATGAATCTCTTTTTCTGCTCGTCTTTCGACACATGAAGAAATATTTTGATGATGATGGTGCCGTTCCGGGTCAGGTATTTTTCAAAATTACGGATGTCCTTAAAACGGCTTTTCCAAATGTTGTCCGTAACCAGTTTCTCAGGAAGTTTTTGTGATTTTAAAATTTGTTCGTGAACCCTCACCACCAGCACTTCCTCATAATAGGACCGGTTGAAAATACCGATGCGCCCACGCTCCGGCAAGTGTCTCTGGCAACGCCACAGGAAATCATGGTCAAGGTCTTCAGCGCTTGGCGCCTTAAACGACGATACCTGGCAGCCTTGCGGATTCACGCCCGACATCACATGCTTGATGGCTCCATCTTTGCCGGCCGCGTCCATGGCCTGAAAAATTACCAGGAGCGACCATTTGTCCTGGGCGTACAAAGTCTCCTGCAGGGCGGCGAGGGCGTCTACGCCTAATTGCAGCGCCTGTTTTGTCAAGGGCTTGTCGCTGGCGTCCAGGTCAACGCCTGGCTTTGTGCTGTAATCTTTCAGCTTAAATTCTTGTCCATCACCAACCCGATATTGTTTGGAAAAGATCTTGGCGTTCTTGATCAATTCCTTTTTACTCAACGTGGTGAGGTTCTCCAGTTTGGCAGTTGTTTCTTCTTTCATGGCCGGTAAGCATTAAAGACGGTGGGCCGGCATTTGTCGATTGACATGGCGCCGGTGGCGATATACTAAAATACCAAATTTTAGAGAACGACAGTGTGCGCTCTTCGAATTGTTCATGACAGAAGCCCCGCAGGTCAAACAAGCCCGGGTAGGTTTAACCGTTACATGTCATGCATTTTACCGTTAAACCCTTAACCCAGTAAAATCCAAGGCTAAGAATTCGATACATTTAATTTTGCCGAGGCTGATTGAAAGCGGGGCCTCGGACGGGGGTGAGGACGAAGTAAAAAGGTTACAAGTTTTGATCCCGGGATCATTCAACATGAGGGATTCGCATATGAAGTCATTTCAAGAAACCTTAAAAAAATACCTCGATACATTTTCACGCCAGGAAATGTACTTCCTGAGCGACAACCGAAATCTCGAGCTCTTTCAAACTATTCCGTTAAACACGACAACCGATCACATCCTGACAAAAGTCAGCGCCATCAACGATCCCGACGTCAGCAACCATGGCATCATAAACGATATGGTCGCGCACATCCTAAACCTTGCTATTGACGAGCGGTTGAAAAAAGGTGATCTATCGGTGGTAGAAGACATTGCCACCGCCACCTTCCAGGGCCACGCCTATCACCTGCTTCATTTCGCTTCGGTATATTGTAATTTCCATCGGCCGGAAGTGTTTCCCATTTTCAGTGATCAGCACCTGGCGTTTTACAAAAAGTATATCAAAGAAAACCAACTTCCCCTGGACGCTGAAAAAATGGATACTTACGACGTGTTCTCAAAAGCGCTCAATGATCTATTGAAACGGCTTGACCTCACCGGAAAAATGAACTACCTCCACATCCGAAAGTTCGGATGGTTGTATGCCGAGAGCGTATTAAAGGAATCAAGCGGAAGCTGACAAAAACGAATAGCAGCATTTACGGCTCACGAGAAGAAGTCGAAACGCCACTCCCCAGCCAGGCAGTTTTCGAAGGGCAAAAGAAAGTTAACGGACAGACAACATCTTAGCACTGAATACCGATTCCAACTTCCGGATTCTGGCTTCTTTTTTATGTTTTTCCCCGAAAGTAGTTATCTTAGTCTCCCAACCCTAAACCTGCCAGTATTGAAAAGATCTCTCCTCGTCATCCTCTGCATTTCATCCACGTGTATCGTTCAGGCGCAGCGCTACACGATTAAAAAAACATCCGTAACCCTAGATCCGCAGAAGGCGTACTTCAGCAACAGCCTCTTTATAGACGACGATGGCGAACAGTGGATCGGCGGATACGGAGGAGCCTACCGGTACAATGGCTCGGACTTCGAACTACAGTACACGGCGGCTGAAGTCCATGGCGATACGGTCAAAAACATTCTATTCTCGTCTACAGGCGATCGCTGGTTCGAGACCGAGAATGGCGTGGCGGTGAAGCGCGGTGCAGCATGGCAATATTTCACCAACAGGACCGGCAATTTTGTAGAGCAATACACACTCAAAAAGAAGGTAGGGGCCGACATCTGGGTATATCACTACTTTTCAGAAGATCCCCTCCCCTATGCATTGATCCGATACACCCCGGAAGGTGAGACGACCATACCGATGGACTATGAGTCGCTGCATCCTTATATCTATGATTTTGATCAAACCGATAATGGCACCTACTATGCTGTCGGAAACGGTGGAGTATACTCACTCGCGGGCGATCATTGGGAGCTCGACGAAAATATTTTAGGATACGCGCTAGCCATCGACAGGGAGAATACCATATTCCTGATCGATGATTCGGGCACCATCCGCCAGCGAAGAAAAAAAGACGACGCTTTTTCGGAAGTCGTGGATCCCGTTCTTAAGGGTATAGCCCGCGGCAGCGTGATCGCTGATGATTTTGGGAAAGTGTTTTTTATGGGCACCGCCTCCATTGCTGTGCATGAGGACGCCGATTCTTATCTGCTCACCATGCCCAACGGCTACACGTTTCCCCAGCTTCCCCAGAGCGACAAGAATGGCAATCTTTGGTATTTGTCCCGCCAGTACAGCGACGACTTTAAAACGGAGACGATTGATTTTAACCAAGTGGGTTTTATATTTCCAGGCGAAGAAAATCTGGTGCATGGTCTGGTGTTCGAAGATTTCAATGGCGATGGCCTTCAACAAGAGGATGAACCTGGCGTTCCAAATCAAAGCATAGCCATCGCTCCGGGCAATGTCTACGCCTTTACTACGTCAACGGGTGAGCTACTCTTCCATGGCAGCGAAGGAGAAATGACCATGACCTGGGTTCAGAGTGATTTTTGGCAAGCGGGGAGCACACCGGTACACTATACCTTTCAATATCCAGCGGCAGCAAGCCAGATTTTTAAGATTGGCATTCAGCGAAAAACCGTTTACGACGCCGGCATCACCGTAAGCGGGTTGGCCGTCCGCCCGGGATTCACGACGAGTTATACGGTCGCTGTTAAGAACAAGGGCAATCAACAGATCACACCAGAAGTCACGCTGCACTACGATCAGACACTGAGCTTTGTTGAAAGCTCGGTGGCACCTCAACAGCACGCCGAACAAACACTGACGTGGACCCTGCCCGTCCTGAACGCCTTTGAGGAAAAGAAAATAAACGTAAGCTTCCAGGTGCCGGCAAGCACCCCCTTGAACACAGCCTTGTTCACGCTGGCCCAGGTAACGTCGCTACCCTCCGAAGAAAAAACAAACGACAACATTGACTCCCTGCACCAGGTCGTGACGGGCTCGTTCGATCCAAACGACAAACTTGTAACGGAAGGCATCCTGGAAGAAAAGTATGTTGTGAAAGGCTCCTTTCTCACGTACACCATCCGCTTTCAAAACACCGGTACGGATACCGCGTTCACCGTCAGGGCAAGAGACGTGATTGATCCTCATCTTGACCTCACGTCGCTAGAGGTGTTGTCTTCAAGCCATCGGCTTCAATATTACTTCGATGATCGCGCACTAACCTTCATCCTGAAAAACATACTCTTGCCGGACAGCACGCGCGACGAGCCCCACAGCCATGGCTACATCAAGTATCGCATCAAGGGGCTCCCGGATATCGCCGACAACACCGACGTAACCAATGCTGCCGACATCTATTTTGATTTCAACACACCGGTAGCAACCAACACCGTTTCCAATCGCTATGTCGACGTGCTTCCGGACCAGCGCGTAACGGCAGTCGAAAAAGAAAATGTATTGTTAAACAGTCTATTCTATCCCAACCCGACAACGGGTGCCATTATGATAGACGAACATTATGCCGGAAAATTTCAACGTGCCACGCTGATCACAACCACCGGCAAGGTCATCGAAGAACGCCCGATTGAAAAAGACCGGATGCAGCTGACGTGCGAAGTACCAGGACTATACCTGCTAAACCTTTCCGGACCATCGGCCACGGTGATGACAAAAATCATGATCATACAAAGTCAATAGAGACGGGCCGATTCATTTCAATCCAGCCTGGTTCGATCATCAATTGCTACCTTTTTGCTTAAGTTGCATTCCCAAGCACTAATTAATTTTATAGGCATCTAACGCGTTGCTTAGCCCACGGTTTGTCCATCCCGGGGATAAAAACCGATACACACGTCGAGAGCATACCCTGTGAAAGCGATCTTCTTTCCCCGTCATCAGGGTATAAGGTCTGATGACGCCATAAGGCACCTCGAACGATGCATCGGCGTCCCAATCAAAGTCTCCCGTCTCGGGGACTTTGATTGCTCAATAGCTCAACAGCTCAATTCTTCACGCATCGAATCGAAAGCCCATAATATTTATCATTATGACTGCGAAGAACTCCCGGCTGGTAGGTACTGATCTGGTGCCAATAGGCGGAAATGGCGCCCGGAACTTCTTCCGATGAACTCCACCACGCGCCATTAAGTCCCTCGTACCGGAACCAGAGACCCTGGGATACAAAAAAACCAAATGAACCATAGAAATCTTTAAAGCCGCCAGCCCGAGCGTTGAATCCGGTTGCATTTCTTTTGTTTTGAAAATCGGTGTTGCCGGGGGAACCCAAATCACCAGAGGGCTCCCAAGTGGAAAGATCAGCCAATGCTTTTGCGATTTTATTATTGGTTTTCCAGTCGCCATTCGTACTACCATCATAATTATACCCATTGGCAATGAGGTAATTTTCCAAAGTGATCCACTCGTCCTCCGTGGGCACGTGCCAATCGGTGGGACATAATTTCCCGGTGTTCACGGCATACCAATTGTATAACGCGCCGTATGTTCCCTCATAGCTGATGTCATTATGGTACCAGGTGTAGGCACCCAGTTTATCGGCGAGCCAGGCCAGGCTATCGGTGATGAAGGCAATGGCGCTTCCATCATTGTATCGCGTGGTCTTCAGGTTCTCCGTCATCCAGATCTGCGAGCCGATCACCACGCTGTCATAACTATTCCCATCGGCATCGACCAGACCTACCGGACCATGAATACCTTGCGTCGTAAAAGATACTTCAGTCCCATATCCCGTACCCAGGTTATTCGTGGCGTAGGCGCGCACATAATACGTGGTGTGGCCCATGAGTCCGCTGATGGTGCTTGTAAAACTTCCCGTACCGGGTCCATCCATCGTTTTCTCATCATCGGTTGTTGGATTGTGGTTCACGCTCCAGCACACGCCATGCATGGTAACGCCCGCTCCACCATCGCTGGATACGATGCCGCCACTCAAAGCGGAAGTTAGTCCAATGGAGGAAGCAGGTGTTGTGGGCAGCAGGATGGGTGCGCTAAAAACAATGGCTGTTGTAAAAGACAACTCATTTCCGTAGGCCGTTCCAACTTTGTTCGTGGCATACGCCCGGACGTGGTAGGTTATATTTGGAGTGAGCCCGGTGAGCGAGCTTGCAAAAGTGCCTGTGCCCGTTCCGTCCGCAGTTTTAGGATCTGTAACCGTGGGGTTCGCGCTTGTGCTCCAACAAATGCCACGCCCGGTCACCTCAGCGCCGCCATCATCCGTAATGTCTCCACCACTGGTAGCCGAGGTCGACGTAATGCTGCCGACAGCAACGGTAGTCAATGTAGGCAGCCGTACTTCAGGATTATTGTCTTCCAGACAACTATTTACATGCACCAACAGTGCACAAAGTAAAATGACAGAAACTCTTCTCTGCATATTTTTCAATTCCCATTTTTTTGCGTTCATGGCTAATCGTGATTTTTGACTTTCGAAAAAAAGTTTATCCAGAAGCCTTCACCGGTCCCTTCCGGATTAACTCCACCAAATCAAGTACTTTAGTTAACGTGCCGACCCGTCAACCACACTGGTCCTACACCATTGTCGCCCGATCGGCACGTACAGAAAAACAACCGCCCAACCATGCGGTGATAAAAAAATGTGATCTCTCAGATCATTCAGACTAAACTAACGGAAAAGGCGAAAGTGGATGAACCTCACTTCATAACTGGCTGCTTTGGCTTTGCAAGTGGAGGAAGTGATGGGGAACGTAAAGGATGGGTGACGGTGATGAACGGATGATGGGCAACTTGAAATAGCATCGCGCTAACAACGCAAGCTTCAGAGACTAGGGCTTGTCCAGCAATCCCAGAAATTCTTCTTTTTTTCTGCGCGAAACGTCCACGTGATGGTTCTCCGTGAGCACCACATATCCTCCCTCTCCTTTCACATATTTCTCTACATGGGCAAGGTTGATGATATACGAGTGGTGTACTCTGAAAAAACCCGACTCGGCGAGCAGGCTTTCGAAGTCTTTCAGGTTTTTACAGACCAACGCTTGTTGATTATTTTTTAAAACGATCTGCGTATAGCTTCCCTCGGCTTTACAATAGAGGATGTCCTGCGTATTAAAAAAGTCAATACCTTGCAATGTCGGCACCGCGAGTTTTTCGACCCTCCCTGATTTAAGTTGAATGTTGTTGAGCACCGATTGGAATTGAAAAGAACTGCTCGTATGGTTTTGTCTTTCCTTCACGCGGTTCACGGCATGCATCAAATCCTCTACATCAATGGGCTTCAGCAGGTAATCAAGCGCACTGAACCGGATGGCTTTGATGGCATACTGGTCATGGGCAGAAACAAAGATCACTTCAAAATGTATGGGAGAGAGTTGTTGCAGCAAATCAAACCCCGACAGCTGGGGCATTTGCACATCCAAAAAGACCAGGCCGGGGTTGATCTTCCGGATGCCCGCCAGGGCCTCTTCGGGTTTATCGTAAATTCCTTTGATGGCGATGTCAGGACAATATTTCTCAAGAGCCAGTTGAAGGGCCTCCAACCCGGCAGTTTCATCGTCAACGAGCACGGCATCAATCATTGCAAATGGGGATAGTGACCGTTACACGCGTACCCAATGGCCGGTTACCGGCATCTTTCAAATCCACTACATCGATATATCTATAGTGATGATGGGTCTGTTTGCCCAAGAGCTGCAGCCGTTGCTCCGTGATCTTCATGCCCATAGATTTTTTCTGTAGTAAGGAAGCGTCCCGGAGCTGTTGCGCCCGCTCGCGCCCGATGCCATTGTCTTCAATGGTGCAAAACAACGCGTCCTCCTGCGGTTCGATGGCAATGGAAATAGAACCTTTCGATTTGCATTCCTTATGCATGATCCCGTGCCATATAGCGTTCTCCACAAAAGGCTGCAGGACCATCGAGGGAAGATACGTGCACTGGGTATCAATGGATTTGTCAACCGAAACCGAATGACTGATCTTTCCCGGCGCGCGCAGTTCCTCCAGCTGGATGTAGGACTCCAGCAATTCAATCTCGCTTTCAAGCGTCACCACCGACGCCCCGGCATTTTCAAGGATCAACCGCACAAGCTTTGAGAACTTGGACAAATACAGGCTGGCATTTTCAGTATCCCCTTTGCCGATCATGACGTTGATACTGTTCATGCAATTGAACAAAAAGTGGGGATTGATTTGCGCCCGAAGGGCCTTCATTTCCATTTCACTTACCTGTCGTTTGAAATGGGCTTCTTTCGCTTCGTTGATCTTTGCCGTGAGCAGCACCCGTTGGCGATAGATATAAAACGCTAAAACGGCAATCAATAGTACCAGCACAAATCCACCGGCAAAAGCCTTGTTGAGCGTCGCTTGTTGCTGTGATTCCTTCTGCTGAATTTCCTTCTCCTTGGCCAACAGGGCGATCCGTTTGTCTTTTTCACCGGTCTCGTATTTTGTTTGAAGTTCGCTGAACTGCTTGGAGGTCTCTTCATTCAGCACACTATCCTTCATCGCCATGTACAACCGGTGATAGGCATAGGCCTTTTCATAATTATGCTGGTCTGAATAAAGTACCGAAAGTTTCTGATACGTGTCGCGTAAACCGGGCTTGGAATGGAACTCCTTCGACAAGGAAAGCGCACGCAAGAGGTGTGTCGTCGCTAAAGGATACATTCCTAAAAACATATACGTTTCTCCCACGCAGATCAGACTTAATAATATCTTGTCCCGCTGCGACATTTGCTCGCGTATGGATAACGCTTGCTGATGATACCGCAGCGCGCTGTCATATTGTCCCAACGCATTCAGCACTTCTCCGATACTACTCAGTGCGGTCCCCGTGGTTCGTCTCGATCCCAGGGAATGACTGATGACCAGGGATTCTTTGTAAAACGTCAGCGCTCTATCGTGTTGTTTCAATTCCGCCCAGGCATTGCCCAGGTTCATCAACACTCTCAGTTTGCCCATCTTGCATTTCAGATCGGCCTTCAGACTATCGAATATACCCAAGGACTGATGGTACATATCGATCGCCTTATCATAATTTTTAAGCCGGACAAATAAATTCCCGATATGCATGAACGTGATGGCCACGCCAAAAGGAACGTCATTTCTTTGGAACATCGCGAGGGCCTTATAGCTGGTGGCCAGGCTTTGCTCATAGCGCCCCAAGCCTTCCTGGACGACGGCCACCTGGAACAAGGTATTGGCCAACCGGGAAGAATCTCCGGAAGCATGGCAATACGAAACTTGATGCTGAAAATGATCGAGCGCTTCTGAATATTTCCCTTCATAACGCGAGACTACGCCATAACAATAATGGGAAGCTGCCAACACCGACTGATCCCTGGATTGATCCGCTACCCACTTTACGCTGTCCGCATAGCGATGAGCTACGGCGACATCGCCCAGTGTGCTGGCATAGGCAAAGCAGAGTTGGTCGTAGATCTCAACTTTGCGGGCTGCAGCTGTACTGCCCTTCAAAAGTGTTTTTAAGCTGTCTATTTCCAATTCGGCCGGAGAGCGAACACCATCGCCCTGGGGCAGATGGGCTTTCTGGCCGATCAATGCATGAGCCCAGAGTATGCAAATCCATAACGCAATACGACGAGCCGTTGAGACCGATTTTAATCCATGTTGCACGTGAGTAGAAATGAAATTGAGGGTTTATTCCAAATCCGTCAGTTAAAATTAAGCTAAAGTTATTGGAAAGCCCATCTGAAAAGTGGGAAGGTTGTCACCTAAAATGTTCACGGCGCGAAAGAAGCAATACGTCCGAAGGACTCCTGACGAGGTTGAATCCCATTCACGCGCTTTGTCGTCAATGAAATCATTGATCCCCCAACCCGACCTAAATAAAATAACAGCAAACACAGTACGAGTCGTCCGTCCGTCCTAATCAAAGTCTCCCGTCCCGGGGACTTTGATTGGGACGGCTCGGGTCTCCCAAAATCAAAATTAACGAAGAAGCTTCGCTACTTTAATTCCTCCCGCACTTTCTCAAGCAATACCTTCGTAGCTTTTATCCCATCGTCGTTCGACAAATAGGAAGTGTCGCCACCAAAGTCGCGGAGCAGGCCTCCTTCATATTCAATGCCCACATAACCGCCTGTCCAACCCGATGCCTTGATGATGCCGAAGATCTTGTGAAAGTCGGTTTCAGGATCCTCGCCGTTGGCAAACTTATGGGTCTTGGCACTGACACCTTTGGAATACGGCATCATCATCTCAACACCCTTATACTTATCGTACTCTTTCAAACATTTGGTGGCCATCAACGCCTTAAAATCCATCGATGCTGCTTTCGTTCTTTCCATGCAGAAATTGCCGAAGTCGGGTAACAAGCCTTTATTTTTAGCACCGAGCTGTTTCATGATCCCCACCAGCCATTCAGGATTGGATGAATGCCCAAAGTGGTTTTCCACGATCACGTTCAAGCCCGCTTTGCCGGCATACTCCAGCAGCTTTCCATAACCCTCAACGGCCGCCTTCGCCGCATCCGGTGCACTCGCCTCCTCCCCTTTGCCCGTCATGGCACTCATGGCATCGCCGAGATTGACCCGTATGCTTGTGCATCCCAGAAACTTCGCCGCATCCACCCAGGGATAATGACTTTCAACGGCATGCTGTCGCTTGGCGGCATCGACGGCCGCGAGGTTCTCGCCATCGACCATGATCAGGTGACTCTTGGCACCCAAGTCATCGCACATGCTTTTCAGTTCCTTCATGTAAGCATTGTCCGTGTGTTTGTTGTTAAAGAACCCAGACACCCACTCCAGCACGCTGATCCCATGATCGTTGACGGCCCGCTGTGGAAAATCAAAGTTGGTCATCTTGCTGGTGTACAATTCCGATGCATAAGAGAACTCGGCCAAAGAGATCTCGAATGTAAACGGCGCTGCGGCAGCGGTGTCTTTTGCCTGAAGCGCCGACGGAAACATCGTAGCCATACCGACACCGGCCGATGCCAGGCCGAGGGTCGAAAGAAAGTCTCTGCGTGTGTAGTTCATGGTTTGTTTTTTTTTGATTGCTGATGTGTTGTTATGAGCCGTCTGTTACTCGGCGGAAAATGTTACGGAAAGCGGAATATATAAAGCACCCGTGGCCTTGTCGTTCTTGAAAACAAAATAGAGGTCGTTAAAGCCACTGCTGTTCACCGATACACGGTGCGGGACCGGCATGCTTTTGCTCATCATCGCAATGGGCTCATTCGAGGGTTGAATGAACTCCGTTTGTCCGATCAAAGGGCCGTCGGCCGATCCGGTGTGGATCTCGATGATGCCGCCCATCGAATTCAATTGCTCCACCGGTGCGTTCACGGTGAAATACAAGTTCTTTACGCCGGTCATGTCGATCTTTTTGAAACTCGCGTAGGTGTTGGGTGCCGTCACGATGAGAAGGTTATTGTCGCCCATTTTGAAGCGCATGATGTTGGGCGATGCATCGTCGGCATTCCCGAACAACATCGTAGGGCTCCGGAGGGTGATCGTTTGCTCCGATGCAATGGCCTTCACGCCGTTAAATCCTTTGTCCTTATATGACGCCGACATCCGGTACACACCCTTTGTGGGATCGACGCCCTCGGGGATTTTCACCGTGACCTCTCCTTTCACAGGCAGTGTTGGCTGCGGCTTCTTCACACTCGAAAGACTGAGGATGTACTGAACGATCTGCTTGGCTTCCGGCAACCCGATGTCGGGATGCGGCGCCATCGCCACGTCGCCCCAAACTCCCGATCCGCCCTTGATGACCTTGTTGGAAAGCAAGTTAATGTTGTCGGCTGTCGGTTTGTATTTCGTAGCGATGTCAAGAAAAGCAGGGCCAATCGATTTCTTATTCTCAAAGTGACACGCCTTGCAATCGCTCCGGGCCATGATACTCTTGCCCGCCATAAACGTAACGGGTGCTTCCTGGTGTCCGGCAGGCTGCGGACTGCCCTCTCCGTCCTGGTAGTTGGCGGTGATGTGAACGCTCGACGCAGGTATCCTTTTATCGTCGAGACTTCCGTCTTCTTTGTCAGAAACTTTTACTTCATAGGCGATCTTCTGATTGGGGAAGAAGAAGGATTGATTGTTACCCGCCAGCGACAACGATACAACCGGCGGCTCATTACCCGCCGAGATAGCGAACTCCTTTGTAGCGGCCAGACCTTTTGTGTCTGTAACTTTGAGTTTTACTTTATAATTGCCGGGGATTTTAAACGCATAGGAAGCATTGGCCTCGGTCAATGTCGCCACCGCGGCGCCTTGTGCATTTGTTATTTTCCATTCATAACGAAGGGTATCGTTGTCGTAATCCTTCGTGCCCTCGGAAGAGAAAGTCACCATCAAGGGCGTTGCCCCTGCCGATGCGCTGGCCGAAGCAACAACAACCGGTTTGCGATTGCCTCCGTTGTATTCGATGCGCACCAGTTTCGACTCCGGATTTCCCATGAACCAGCCTTGTCCATACTCAAGCAAATACAAATCGCCGTTCGGACCAAAGGCCATATCGATCGGGTGGTCGAGTTTCAGATTCGGGAGAAACCGCTCCATACGGGAGTAGTTGCCTTTGTCGTTCAGGGTAACAACGATGATCCAGTCGCGCATCCACTCATAGATAAACCACTTGTTATCGTAGTATGCCGGAAAGGCGCGCTTTGCATTTTTAAAATCGTCGGCGTGATAGACCGGACCGGCCATGGCACTGCGGCCGCCACTGCCCAGCAATGGGAACCGGTTCGATGAACCGGGCGTGTACCAGATCGCGGCTTTTTGTGCGGGCGGCAATTCTTTGAGACCGGTGTTGTTCGGAGAATTATTGACGGGCTTGTCTGCCACAAACTGCTCACCTGATTTTTTTGTCTCGAAGTCAAAGTCCCAGTACGCTTTGTTGTCGCCAACAAAATAGGGCCAGCCAAAATTGCCCGGTGCTTTTGCTACGTTGAATTCGTCCTCAGCCGTTGGCCCAAGCCCGGTGGAGTCTTTCCCGGAATCAGGACCAACGTCGCCCCAGAACAAATAGCCAGAGTGCTTGTCGACAGCGATACGGTATGGATTCCGATGGCCCATGGTATAGATCTCGGGCTTTGTCAGCTCCGCTCCCTTTGCAAAAAGGTTTCCCTCGGGGACGGTGTATGTCCCCGCCGCTTCGGGATGAATTCTCAAGACTTTTCCCCGCAAGTCGTTTGTATTGGCCGACGATCGTTGTGCATCGAATGGCGTTCTGCCCGCACGTTCATCGATCGGTGCATACCCATCGGATGCCCGCGGGCTCGTGTTGTCGCCCGTAGACAAATAGAGGTTGCCCTGAGCATCCCAGTCCATCGACCCGCCCGTGTGGCAACACTCGTCGCGCTGAACGGGCACTTCCAGTATCACTTTCTTTGACGCCAGATCAATTTGATTTCCCGTCATTTTATACCTCGCCACAACGTTCACCGGTTTCTTTCCGGCGGGAGAGTAATACAAGTAAAGCCAGCCGTTGGTTGCAAAGGCTGGGTCGATGGTTAACCCCAATAGCCCATCTTCGGCTTCGGCCTGGACGCCCTTCGCGTCGGGATTGTACTTTGTGCTCACCGGTATCGTGGCGATCACCGAGATCTTTTTTATTTTCGGTTCATACAACTTGATCAATCCGTGTCGCTCGATCACGAGTACGCGCTCGTCGGGGAGGATCGCCAACTCGAGCGGTTCGTTCAATCCTTGCGTCAGTACTACTTTTTCGAACCTGTTTTCGTCGGGCGTTTGAGCCATTGCCGTGGTGATGGCCGCCATGAACACCAAAGCGCTTAGTATTTTATGCATAGTCCGGGTGATTGAATTTCACTTTTTACTGTCTATTTTTACTGTGCGTACTGCATACGCAATGTAATTAAATTTTTGTGCGTAAAAAATACGCACTGTAAAACACTGATTTTCATGAACTTAAAGGAGTATTTTTCTAACGTTCTGCGGGAAGTTTCCATCGATTGCGCGATCTTCGGCTTCACGGAGGGCAAGCTGAAGGTGCTGCTGATCCGTTGGAAGTCGATCGACAAATGGAGCCTGCCGGGAGGGCGCATCTATAAAGATGAGGGCGTCGAGGAAGCAGCGGACCGCATTCTTTTCGACAGGACGGGCCTGGAGGGAGTATTCTTGCAACAGTTCAATACGTTTGGGAAGACGAACCGCTATGTTAACTTTTCCGAGAAAGAAACCCTTGCGTTGGTACAGCAGTCATTTGGTGAAACTTTTGAGGAATTGGATATACCGCCGCGCACCGTTTCGATTGGATACTATGCCTTGGTGAATATCGACAAGGTTGTGCCGAGACCCGATGCCTTTTCGGATGCGTGTTCGTGGTGGGATCTCGACCAGGTTCCAAAGCTTTTGTTCGATCACAATGAAATGATCGACGTTGCCACGCGGACGATCCGCAGGGAAATGAGACATCAACCCATCGGAAAGCTTCTTCCCGACAAGTTCACACTGAATGACATCCACAAGTTGTTCCAAACCATCCTGAACACCGAACTCGACCGAAGGAATTTTCACAAGCTGATCACCGGCTATGACTTCCTGGTCAAGCTGAATGAAAAAAAGACGGGTGTTAAGAACAAGTCGCCTTATTTATACAGGTTCGATTTCCGGAAATATGAGAAGGCGTTGCGGGAGGGGATATCGATATAGTCTTAATCTGACAAAACTCAGAATCGATTTTTGAAAGCTGATGGGGTTTACCCAAAAGGATATTTGTCAATATCAATGTCCAGGAACTCGCCGTCGGCCCCGCGAAGCCAGGAGTGAACATTTCCTTTTCCGTCCGTCAGACCCTTGATTGGCTGGCGCGTAAATCTGGAAAGGAGAAATTCGTATCTCTGACTGGATTCCTCATCTTGCTCTATAAACGGAAGCCTGTCACGGAGTGCCGACCAGTTAATGGGGAGTAACCCAGCGTCGTAGTCCAAAACCGTCAGATGATTCTCTTCGTACTTGGTAAACCGAAAAACATCCTTTTTAAGTCCGGCAACGTGGAAGAACCGCGCTGCAAGTTCTTCAGCCTGTTTGGGGTGTAGGAGTTTATCAAGGTATTTCGAAAAATAATCGTAGGCATGGTGATGGACATAACCCCCATCAAAAGCGAGCAGGATGGCTTTTTTTCCCAACCGGAGGTAAACGCACTCCAATGAAAAGTCATCGATATAGTCGAATTGTCTGCTTACATCACGATCCAATTTAACATCAAAAATGAATGCGGATACCGGCATTCCCGGAAGTTTGGCATGTTCGAAGAAAAAACTACCTCGCATCAAAAATTGAAAACGAACGGATTGTAAGAAGAGAAAAATTGTCCGGATTCCGGAATAGCCCGGTAACTCAAGAAAGCGTGTGATATCGATCTTTCCTCGGAGATGCTCGTCCAGATAGTAACCATAAAATACCTTAGCGATCCAGATAAAAAGATCAGAAGGAGAAAGATCGAAGTCTTTGGCATTCTTTAGGAGCAGGTCTTTCTTAAGTCGTTTTTCTATGGGGGCCAGAACTGTCGAGTTGCACGATTTGCAACACGGGATCAGAATTTTACTGTAGTTGGTGAAATGAAGATCTTTTCCGTGAAAATTAACAGTTGTATTTTTTGCACTTCGGCCGGTCAAATTGAAATGCCTTAGCAACCATTGAGGGAAAATATGTTCGCGTGTCCGATTTGACGCACTGAGTTTTGTACCGCACAGGAAACAAACTTCCTTGGAGAAATTGCCGTCCAGAAATGGATCGTATAGTTTTTCGCCTGGGTTTTGAGATGGGACACTCATAGCGGATAAAGGGCCAGTTCGCGAGAAAGATACTCTCTGGGATTGAATTCCCCCATAGAAATAAAAGGGAATTACAATCCCTTTATCTGGGTAACTGGCCAACATTTCAATACAAGATAGTTACAACGCCCTTGTACGTTTGTCGTCCATACGGGAGTTCAATAACGATGGTATAAAAATACGTGTCCACCGGCAAGCGCTCGCCGTTAAAGGTCGCATCCCAGTCCCGCTCGAATCCGTTGGCCTCATAGAGGAGCAACCCGCGTTTGTTGTACACCTTGATAATGGCTTGATCAAGCTTGTAATTGTTCATTAGTTGGACATGCCAGGTGTCGTTAGCCTTGTCTCCATTTGGAGTAAACGCATTTGGAATGTCGATTTCGATTTTTCCCTGGATATCGACGACGCGTTCTGACGGCAAGCTGACGCGTTGCCCGTCGCTCACGGTAACATAGATAGTTCTCGATCCGGACAATATGGTTTCGGGCTCGCCATTAACTTCCGTAATGCGGTAATTATATTTTATCGAGCGCAGTGCCGCCTGATACTCCTCCACGGTGGCGTTGCCGATCAGAAATAAAAATCCCGCAGAATCCTGAAGGGCTCTTATTTTAGGATTTTCATATTCAAACCTTAACTCGTCATTTTTAAGACTATGGTTTGTTTCACGGAAGCCTATTTCTGCCATACTCAGGTATGTGTTATCCACATCGGCAAGCCCCAACCCCTTAAAGACTTCCGCAGGTTCTTTCCCCGGCTCAAAAGGAATCGGCGAAGTTTCCAATAGCGTGATCACGGGAGCATCATTCACCGGAGTGACCAGAATGGCCAATTTGAATTCGTCACTGGTGTTCACACCATCGCTTACCGTCACGCCAACCTCGATGAACCCGTTGAGATTCGCAGCGGGTGTAACGGTATTTCCATTCACCGTGTAGGTGCCTTGACTGCTGCTCTTCACCGAAAGACCAAAACCCTGTGGATAGTTGGGATTATCTTCGTCTGTAACGAAGAGGTCTGTAGCATAGATCGTGATCGGGTAATCCTCCAGCACGACCAATTCCTTTTGCCCGTTTATTCTGGGTGTCGCCGAAATCGGAGTAACCTGAATCTTCAATTCAAATAGCGGACTATCATCCTGTCCATCGTTTACCCGCACACCAACCAGAAGCGTACCGTTGACAAAACTAGCCACCGGAGTAACCTTGGTCCCGGTGACCGTATAGTTCGTGCCGGGAAAAACCTTTAACGAAAATCCTGTTGGGAACTCGTTGTCAGGATCGCTTACCTCGAGATGGAATAGCTCGATGGTGATGGAAGTATTTTGTGTTATGCCGATGGCCTTTTGACCTACAATGGTGGGGGCTACGTTCTTTTTCGTGGCAATGATCTCTACCTGGAAATTGAAATCAGGGCTGCTGGCGGTGCCGTCGCTCACAGAAACGGTCACGCTAAGCGTTCCAACGAAAGTCGGCGACGGACTCACGGAACCTCCAGCCGCTACGTAGTTGTTACCTTGGGCGATCTTCAAGGTGAAGTCACCTGGGTAATTGTTGTCAGGATCGGTAACGGTCAAATCCGAAAGGCCAATGGAGAACGTAGTGCCTTGATTGACAGTCAGCGGCTTTTGGCCCGTGATCACCGGACTGTCATTGACGGGGGCGACAGTGATCTGGAGATCGAACGGCGGGCTGTCGTTCGTGCCATCGTTGACGCTTATCATGACGGAAAGAGGTCCTGAATAATTTTTTTCAGGAATAACCGTACTTCCATTCAGTGTATAATGGGCTCCTGGAGAAATCGCTAAAGTAAAGTCTTGTGGAAAGCTACTATCCGGGTCGACGACAGAAAGGTCGGTGAGCTTAATGGCAATCGATGCGTCCTCGTTCACCGTTAAGGGCTTCTGACCGGTGATCGCAGGCACAATGGGCTGGGCTTTCACGTCAATTTTAAGATCGAAGCGATTGCTTTCGGCTTTGCCATCATTTACCGACACCGGGACTTTCAGACTGCCGGAAAAACTCGCCGCTGGCGTCACCGTTGTTCCGTCGACGGTGTAATTGCTTCCACTATACACGGTGAGCGTAAAGCCTGAAGGATAGTTGTTGTCAGGATCCGTTACCGACAATTGATTGAAATCGACTACAACACTTTGACCTTGATTAATGGAGATGGGAGTCTGTCCGGTGATATGCGGCGCAACGTTTTTACTCACTTCGATCTTTAGCTTGAACTTGTTGCTTTCGGCTTCACCGTCATTTACCGATACCTGGACTTGCAGGTCTCCGAAAAAATTTGGCGCTGGCGTTACCGTTGTTCCATTGACAGTATAATTGCTTCCACTGTATACCGTGAGCGTAAAACCAGACGGGTAATTGTCGTCAAGATCGAGAACCGTTAGCTGCTCGAAGGTTATCGTTACGGCTTCCCCCTGGTCGATGGTTATTGGCGTTTGTCCGGTTATGATGGGCGCGACATTCGCCGTTGTGATGACGTTGATCTTGAAGTTGAACCATTTGCTTTCCTGGTCCCCTTCCTTCACCCGAACCTGCACAGTAAGCGGGCCGGTAAAATCAGGGTCGGGTGTCACCGTAGTGCCGCTCACGTCATAGTGCTTTCCCGAATTTACCTCCAGGGTAAACCCGATGGGATATAGGGATAAGGGGTCCCCAGGTGTTACGATGAGGTTGGCCAACGTTAGGGTGACCGGCGTACCCTGAAGGGTCGACAGCGGTGACGGGATTTGCCCGGTGATGACAGGGGGACCACCCATTGAAACAAATGCCTGCATTAAAAAAATAGAGAGACAAGCGATGCTCCAAAGGTTTTTCATCTCTGTGCCTGTACAAAATGATGTAGGTCGGCCATCGAGACTTGGTAAAATCCGTGCCATGAAATATCAGTTTGCAAAGTTTTGAAATTTCAAAAAACGCTACGCTTCATAACAAAAAAAGTGTGGCGTCAATTCCACATCCGGGGTGGATTTTGCTCGACAGGTCGTTGTATTGATCAATGTTCAAACTTATATCCTGAGATATGCGGTCATTGGCTTTATGCGTTGCCCTTTTGAACACTTGTCCATGCCACAAGCGCCAACGCAACCAGCTCTGCAACGGTCCGCAGAACATGAAACGACCACCACTGGTCTCGTAACATCGTCCAATTATCGGGAACCGCATGCGTGTCCCAGGTCAGCATTTCTGTTTGAATGGGCAAATTACCAAACCGTGTTACGACAATGCACAACAAAAGAAAGCCTGCCGCGACCAGCAAAGCAATGAAGGTCTTCCGGTCTTCCCGCTGAAGAAAAGCGGAAGCGATGGTTACGAGCGTTGCCACGATCACCAGCGAAACCAACAACGTCTGAAGGGAAAGAACAAGGTGTTGTTGCTGCTCAATATAGGTGGATGACGAATAATTCACTGGATTTAGACCTACCCATATTCCAAAACTTGTCCCGGCCAGCAGGGCGACCAAAATGATGTTTAAAAACCGAATGATCGTAGTGGCCATGGTACAAGATTAAGCCGTTAAAGACGAAGGAATGGCATTGGCGACGTGCCGCGTTTTGTCTCACAACACCAAAGGAATTTAACAAACAAAAACCACAACGCAAAGACTGACAGGGCATTGATTCATGCTCAAGGCATGGTACTAACGGAATTCCCAATTCCCGCCTCCGATCCGTTCTTTGAACGAACGGAAGCCCTACGAGCTTTCTGACTGGAATTGTTATCGAGAACTTGCTTTACGAAGTGTCTCGTTGAAAAAATCAATCGCCACCTGGTTGATCAGTTCAGGTTGCTCTTTGAATACTTCATGCGACGTATTGGGAAGAACGAAAAACTGACTTCCCTTGATAGATCTGTACATTTCCTCGCCATGCTGGATTGAAATATCGTCCCTGTCTCCCACTACGATCATGACGGGAATCTTTATGCTGTCGTAAATAGATTTTGAAAAGTACTCGTCAGCGTACACCATTTTGCTCAGGCTTTCCAGGAGTTTTACCCAATCTTTGCCGGGCAACTTTGAATAATCCTCAATCAACTGCTTGTTAAGCTTTTCGAACACCTCCTTCGAAGGGGGCACAACAGAATCCAGGGGAATTCCTGCGGGGATGTTGAAACCTCTTTTACCGTTATTAGCACCCACGGCAATTACCTTCTTCACCTTGTCCGCCCTTCGCTCCGCGAGCAGAATACCCACAATCCCTCCATCGCTCCAGCCCATAACATACAAACTGTCTACGCTCAAGAAATCGATCAGTTGTGACATCGTTTCGGTTAGAATTTCATAGCTGATGCTATCGGGTTGTTCCGACCGGCCTTGGGCGGGGGTGTCTGGTGCGATGATCCTGAAATGTTGAGAAAGGCCCGGGATACATCGCTCAAAATCTTTGATACTCCGACTGTGGCCGCCGCCGGAGAGCAATAAAAGCGGCATCCCACTTCCATACTCCTCATAGTAAACCTTCTTACCACGAATGTTTATGTATGCTCCGCCGTTTGATCCATAGTCGATTTTCTTCTTTTCTTCCCCGCAATTCATGAACAGCAGCTGCAAGCCTACAAAAATGAAAAGCGTTGTCTTTTTCATGTTTTTGTTTCGGTTGAAATGGGTTAAAATAAACCGGTAAAATTTTCCTGGTCGACCATCCCCAAATGAATGATTTGTCGAGCACCGAATCTTAAATGCCCATTCCATGAAGATGGCTAGGTGAAAATAGTTTTAAAAAAACTATAGGGATTGCTAAGTAACTGAACGTCAGCTAAAAAATAATGAATTCACCTATCGAATGCATCGCTTTTTTTGATTGCCAGCAAGCCTTTCATCGACCACTCACCCGCTGTCGGGCTATCTTCCTTCATTGCCTCCTGCTAAAATAGCTCTGCCGCCTCCCCTTATCTCCCACACCCAAGAATAAAATATTCCCGCTTTCGTTCCATTCGTTATCCACAATCAAATCGCCTTGTGCCGACAGCGCCAGCCTTAGCCGGTTGATGTTGCACCTGCTATAGATAAACGGAAAAGCAGGAGGTATTTCTTTCCGCTCATTTCTTAAAAACACTTCGTAATATCCACTTCTGACAAACACGCCTTCAAAGATCTCAGTCTTCACTTTACCGTCGCTATCTTGATACGCTAATTCCAATTTTCCCTGCCTGTCAAAAACAACGGAAACGCTATCCGCTTTCGCCTCGCGAATTTCAAACAATTCCAGCAAGGCAGGAGAACCATACCGGCGTCCATTTGCTTTAAAGGCAGTATTGTCAAAAGTGCCGGAAAATTGACCATCAAAATAGTTAACCTGCGATCTTCCCACACGCCATCCCGTGCCGCATGAACATAGTGAGAAAAAAATGACGAGTGTTATTGTAAGCGCTCTTACCATATTGCTATCACTTCTTAACGAGCTATTTCAAACGACTATGACAGCCGTTGATAAACCGAAAGCTATAAAATTCATCCTGATTATCGTTTAAAATATCGGATTTCAATATCAGTGAGAGTTTTCGCGCATCTTCAACCAAACCGTTGCCATAGCCATCATTCCATTGCTCAGGAACGTCGATGATTTGTAAAAAAAATGTATTACTTTCCGATGTATCAATGCTTACCAAAAGAAATATGAACTTCCGAAAGATCTTCCTAACCGCGCTCGCCCTACAAGTATCCCTATGTTTCACCGTCGTCGCACAGAAGCAATTCAAGGCGCTGCTCGTCACCACCACCAAGGGATGGCATCACGAATCGGTCCATGCCGGGGTCTTGGCCATTCAGCAACTGGGCGTACGAAATTTCTTCGACGTGTCATTGTTCGAAAACCCCAACGGTTTTACCGATAAATACCTGGAGCAATTTCAGGTGGTCATCTTTCTAAACACCACGGGCGACATCCTGGATTCCGCCCAGCAAAAAGTAATGGAACGCTATATCCGTTCGGGCAAAGGGTTCGTGGGCATTCACAGCGCCTCCGACACGGAGTACGATTGGGACTGGTACACCAAGCTCGTAGGACGCATGTTCCATATCCACCCCGTGATCCAAACCGCCAAACTCAACATTGTCGACGCAACCTTTCCAGGCATGCAGGGCCTTTCCGACGGCAAACTCTGGACTGACGAATGGTATGAATTCGGCCCCGAGAAAATCGCAGGCCTCAAATACATCCTCGCCGTCGATGAAACTTCCTACGACCCCAAGGTGCAATGGGGCGAGAAAAAAGGTTTGGGCATGGGAAAGCTTCACCCCGTTGCCTGGTATCACAACTATGATGGCGGCCGCTCCTTCTACACGGCGTTAGGTCACTTACCTGCCATCTTTAGTGACCCGGCCTATCTGAATCACTTGTATGCCGGCATATTCTGGGCAGCTACTGGCAAAAAGAACTAAGCGAGAAACTTGATCGTGCCCACGGATAGCGGCTATGAGATAACACCCGAAGCATCGCCCGTCCCAAATCAAAGTCTCCCGTCCCGGGGACTTTGATTTTTCTCAAAAATTTCCCCCGCATCATAGCCTGGATCCATCAAAAGCTAACAGCCATTAGGCCCAACTTGAAAAATCATCATTAAGATTGAATTCAACTATTTCTTATTTTTGATTTTTATCCTAGCCCCCTCATGTTCCTAGACAAGATCAAAAAGAGAAAATCAGGAATTTTACTCTACGGAATCACACCTCCCAAAGCGCAAACCCCCGTTGAAAAACTACCTTCGATTGCCGAGAAAAGTTTGAAGACCCTCTGCGGCCTCGATATTGATGCGCTGATCGTTTACGACGTACAGGACGAGTCCACACGAACAAATGAAGAACGACCGTTCCCGTTCTCCAGTGCGCTGGATCCCTTTACCTACACGAGCCAGTATTTACAGGCGCTGACCGTCCCTAAAATTATCTATCGCCCGGCAAGCATGTTCAGCAAAGCGGAGTTGACCGAATGGTTGAACGCCCTGAAAAGTAATGGTTTCTATCCCGTGTTTGTCGGTTTGCCCTCACCCGACTTCGTCCCCAAGACCACACTCACCGAAGCGTATGAGATCTGGCGACAGGATCATGAAGCGCATTCGGTGATCGGTGCCGTCACAATTCCCGAGCGTCATGCTATTCTCAAGGACGAAGACGTCAGGATGATGGACAAAGTAAACTGTGGTGTATCCTATTTCATTTCGCAGTGCATCTTCAACGTCCAATACGCAAAGCAGACGCTGGATGCCCTGGTAAACACATGCCAGGCACGGAACCGGGAGTTGCCGACCATCATTTTTACACTAACGATCTGTGGATCGCTGAAGACACTTGACTTTATGGAGTGGTTAGGCATACACGTTCCCGAAGATATCAAGCAAGAATTGAAAGTGTGCAGCAACCCGGCGGGACGCTCGGTGGAGATCGCCACTGAAATTGCAAAAGACCTTATCCAATATTGCCAGGAGCGAGCGATCCCGTTCGGATTTAACATTGAAAGCGTCGCGGTTCGCAAGGAAGAAGTCGACGCCTCGCTTGAACTTCTCGAAACCGTCAACCGGTTGCTGAAAGTAAATGGACTGCGAAACGAAAGCACGCTGCGGGTGAATTCCAATTTGTCGTGATCGTTAGCCTTCAACAGGCTCGCATCAAGCGAAAACAAAAAAAGTCATCCACCTTAAGCGGATGACTTTGCTATGACGTGAGGTCCCATAGGGGAATGGATCGCGGCTATGTCCGTACCCCAAGGACGTCCACCGTTCAAATCAAAGTCTCCCGTCTCGGAGACTTTGATTTCTCAAACAGTGCGGTTGCTTTCTCAAGCGAGCCCCTCGCTAAAGCGGTTTCCCCGCCTGAAGTTTTGCTACTATCTCTTCAGAATAGCCTTTATAATACGTATCCTTGGCCAGTGGCAATGTCTTGTTGGCATACTTCAACGCCTCCTTCGTATTGCCCTGCAGCGCATAACCCCGCGTAATGCCCATGCAGGAATAAAGATCGTCAGCATTCTTTTCGTAATTCATTTTGTAGATGGCGATCGCTTCCGTCGTGCGCTTCTGATTTTCAAGTGTTCTGCCATACGAATAGAGCTGTAGCGTTGTCGCTAACGGGTAGGCTTTCTTCATGACGGAATCAGCCTTTTGCTTCATCCCTTTTTTCTCCAGCAGACCGGCATAGGTGGAAAGCGTGGCAAAGTTCTTTTCACCAAAGTAGGTATTGATGGATCGCTCCGCCCAGCCAATCGCTTCGTCGATATTGATGTTGTGCATCAGACAATAGTTCGCGGCCATCTGCATGTTTTGCCAGTAGCGATAAAAAATACCGGAATTGAATTCTCTTCTGAACGCTGCGATCTGTTCTTTTTCGAGGTCTACCGAAACTTTAAAAGGTATCTTCACTTTCTCCCACTGCAAAGAGACGATGGCTGCGTCGTCGGTCTCGTCGCTAAAGACGTAAGTGAGCCGTTCGACACTGTCGTTAAGCTTGGCCACCGGCACCTCCACGCGAAGTGCATCGTCTTTGCTATCATAATAAAAACTTCCCCAGGCGGTGCTGACGTTTGAAAATATGATCGTTGCCTTCTCCGGACCCATCGCAATGAAAAATCCATATTTTCCAGCTTTCAGAGGCTTCCCCTCAATAGAGACATCCGTACTAAAGGTAAAGGTGGTGTTCTCATTAGCCCCCGCACGCCACGGGGCCGCTTTGCTGGTGCCGTAATGCAAGTCGGCAAAACCATAATGCACAAGGCCGCCCCAGATCTTTCCTTCACGACCATTAACGATCGGACGATTATAGTCGATCCGTACCTCGGTGTTCCCGATGTATTGTGACACAGATGCCTTCCTGTTCGGGCCGCCCGAAGGAAACGTGATTTGGGCAAAGGCAATCACTGCAGCAAATAGCAGGCACGCAGTAATGAATGTACTTTTGATCATAGGGTTTAGTTAGTTGATTTGGTGGTTTACTATTGAGTTTGTTGCAGCTGTCGGAGTTCAAATAACCTGCCAACTAGGAACACTGTTAATGCTCATGAAACGGAAGATTTTAGATAACGAAATACATAGGGGTGTCCGTTTCAGGACGAAAGTGTTCGTGTATCATATAAAAAAGTCATCCGCCCATCTGCCCAGGTAATGATCTTCCGAAGTCTCTTGGGCCAACCTTTGACCGCAAGTCGCCAATCTTCTGTCAGTTGGTTTCTCGCAATAACCAATCTAATCTTTATGGAGGGTCCTGCGCGACCTCATCTCAGGCCAAAATACTTTCTGGAGATAAACTTGGTCCTTGAAACTGGGCTATTTTGGCTAAAAAAATATATGCATTTACATATATTTTAAATTATTTTGCATATATTTATATGTAAATACGTATAAATACATCATAAATAGATAATTATATGCAAATACATATAATTATTCATATATACGATTATTATATTTAAAAGCATATAAAATGCAACGACTTGCCACATTCGTAAAAGAGAAGCGAAAGAACGCAGATCTCACGCAATCCGAGTTTGCAGAGCGAGCCGGTGTGGCCCTTACCGTAGTCCGGAAAATAGAGCAAGGAGACCTGCGCCTCAACCTTGAAAAAGTAAACCAGGTTTTGAAAATGTTTGGTCACGAGCTAGCCCCCGTAAGTCAGCGAGATCTAACCGATGAACAACCATGAGACGAGGAGAAATTTATTACGATACTATACTGGCAGGCATCCTGACGGAGACTGACGATGGCGAGTATACGTTCACTTATGATGATGACTACATCGCAAAATATCCAAGCCAGTTCTTAACCTTCTCCATGCCGGTAAACAAAACCGTCTATCGCGACAAAAGGTTATTTCCATTCTTCGACGGACTTATACCGGAAGGATGGCTACTGGACATCGCTGCGAAAAGTTGGAAGATCAATCCCAATGACCGCATGGGGTTGCTCCTGGCGTGTTGCCAGAATTGCATCGGAGCGGTTAGTGTACAACCTATTGCTGGAAAAAATGAATAGCCGGTGCCTTTATTGTTACGAGCCCTTAGAAAAAGAAACTGATTTCCATGAGCGATGCAGCCTGAAATTCTTCGGAACGAAAACCGCGCCTGCGTTGGAATATTCGCTCGGAGAAATGGCTGCCCTTGCCAAGAATGTCGTGGAAAGCAGCATCGCCGTTCCAGGGGTTCAGCCTAAACTCTCGCTTACCATGGTCGGTGAAAGCAATGTTGGAAAGCGGTTCACCGTTGTAGGAGCGCTAGGCGGTTCGTACATACTAAAACCACCTTCAGCGAATTACCCTGAGATGCCGGAAGACGAGCACGTCACCATGCGCATGGCCGAAGCATTCGGTATACAAACCGTACCATCAAGTCTGATACGATTAAAGTCCGGCGAACTTGCCTATATCTCCCGTCGCATTGACCGCCGGCCGGATGGAACCAAGATCCACATGATCGACATGTTTCAAATTACCGAGGCCTTCGACAAATACAGAAGCTCCATGGAGCGCATCGGTAAAGCCATTTCGGAATACGCCACCAATACACTCCTTGAGCAAGTGATCTTTTTTGAGCTCAGTATCTTTTGCTTTCTGACCGGAAACAATGATATGCACTTAAAAAACTTCTCCATGATAAAGGATGGAGACGAATGGAAACTTTCTCCGGCCTATGATCTCTTGAACGTTGTCATCATCAATCCAAAAGATGATGAGGAGCTGGCGCTCACCTTGGAAGGAAAGAAGAAAAAATTGACCTACGACAATTTCATAAAATTGGGCAAAGAGCTAGGCTTAAATGACCGCCAGATTCAAGGCGTTTTCAAAAGAATAGAGACAAACAAAGGGAAAGCGGTGGAGTGGATCGAAAAATCTTTTTTGTCGACGGAGATGAAGGAAGCGTATAAGGAAATAGTGATGGAAAGGTATGATGTGCTCAAAACGAAATGAAGCGCAGCGAATTTCATATCACCCTTTCACTGATTCGAATTCTACCAAAGTTGATATTCCGTTCCCGCTGTAGAATTCGCCAGCCGGTGGAAGAGCGCGAAGGCGTCCCAATCAAAAGTCTCCCGTCTCGGAGACTTTGATTGCTCAAATGGATAAACTTTTGTTTTGAAAGGAGGAATGAGCGCACGCAAAATCGTGTGGTTGGCCAGTGGATTTTGTGCAGCGTTTGTCCCTAACCCTCTGCACATTTCCATTTACGCGCCCGCGCATCGCGCTCATTCCTAATCTTCCTAGATCAACTTCATCTCAACCACAACGTTGTTTCGAATGGCGCGGGAATAGGGGCACACTTCGTGCGCTTTCTTCATCACGGCCTGAGCTATGTCATTGTCAACACCCGGCAGGTGAACATGCAACGACACTCCGAGATGAAAACCGGCGTTGTCTTTCTGCAGCGACACAAAGGCTTCTACGGCGCTTTCGGTTACGCGAATGTTCAGGTGATCTGCTACGGCGCGAAGGGATGTCTCGAAGCACGCTGCATAGGCCGCGGCAAAGAGCTGCTCGGGGTTTGTTCCTACTTTATTGTCTTGTTTGCCGAGACCGTCTACCAGTGCAAGATCGTGTTGAAGAATGTTGTCGGATGAAGCGATGCGTCCTTGACGACCGCCTGTGGCTGTTACTTGAGCTGTGTATACTGTTTTCATAAGTTGTTTGTGTAGAGACGTTAGAATCCTATTCCATCGCGATCACAATTTTCCCCATCACCTCTCCTGCTGCCAGATAATGATAAGCATCAGGTGCGCCGCCAAATGAAAATGTCTTCTCAATGCGTGGATGCAGGTTGTGTTGTTCGATGGCGCGGTTCATCGCTTCAAACTCGAGACGACTGCCCACAAACCGCGGTTGCAGGGTGACGCAACGAACAAACAACGGGGTGAGAATGGCCCGCGCGTCGACAACCTCAACTTTGCCGAGGGTGGTGGCGGGACTGAGCAACGCGATCTCCCCTCCCATGGCTGTGGCCTGCACGCTTTGTGTCACGGTGTCGATGCCGCCGGTTTCCACCACGAGATTCACGCCTGCGCCGTGCGTTAGCTCCAGTATGGTTTTGCTCCACGCGCTGTTTGTTTTGTAGTTCAGCACATGATCAGCACCGAGGGCTTTCAGTTTTTCTATTTTCTCGTCGCGCGAGGTGAGCACAAACACTTTGGCGCCCCGCATCTTTGCAAATTGAATAACAAACACCGACACGCCACCACTGCCGATGGTGAGCACGGCGTTGCCCGCGCGCACGTTGGTCAGCGCCGACCATGCGGTGAGGGCCGAACAGGGCAAGGTAGATGCTTCCGCATAGCCGAGATTAGCCGGAACCTGTACCACCGAATCTTCGTGAAGCACGGCATACTCCGCCAACATGCCATCGAGTGTACAGCCCAGCTGATCCATGATGTCCATGCCGATGCGGCCATCGCGCCAGCGGGCGAAATAATTTCCCATCACGCGATCGCCCACACGAAAGCGCGTCACGTCTTTCCCTACGGCCACAACTTCTCCCGCACCATCGCTTAAGGGAACGATGTCTGCCTTGGCGGGCAACGGATAGGTTTGGTGAAGAATATACTGATCGCGCCGGTTGATGGACGCGGCTTTGATCTTGACTAACACATCCTGCGCTTGCGGGGTTGGGATGGCTTGTTCGCGCAGACGGATGCCGTCGATGCTGCCAAACGATTCGAGGTGATACGCTTTCATTAGTTTGTTTTTGTTGATGCAACAAAGGTATCTTTGCCTTGCGGGCCTCAATTGATATTTTACGACAAAATGAAAATCCTTGCCAAACACCTCGGTTGTTTTGTTGACTACGGCCAACTGCGCGGCATACCCGTGCGCGAGTTGCGAACGGTCATGAAATCGCCTCCCGACTTTACCGACGCCGATGCCAAGGTGAGCGTGACTGATTTCTATGCCGTGGTGCAACACCTGTCGCTGGCACTAAACGATCCACTGCTGGGCATTCACGTGGGCCAATGTCTCAACCTGAATACGTTGGGCACCATCTATCGCATTTCGCTAAAGGCCACCACCAATCAGGAAGCCCTGCACTATTGTCAATCCTATCTCCAAAAAACATTCCCCAACATCACCATCCATAACGCCACCGCCGGGCGCACGGCCATCATTTCCGTTGGTCTGCCAACGGGCCATGAAACCATCACACGCTATATTCTGGAAACCATTTTAACCGTGATGGCCCGCGAGATCACCATCCTCTCGGGCGAAGACATCAACGTGAAATTATCATCACCCCATCACACCAGCGACTATCCGCCTGAATGGAAGAAGGGCACCTCGTTCGAAATGAAATTCAACCAAACCCTTCTCAAAGCCGCCGTGCAGGACAACACCCGTTGGGGGCTTGACCTGCTCATTCCCGAATACCTGGCGCTCATCGAAAGCATGGAGGCACAACCATCGTTTGGCAGCCGGGTGAAGCTCACGGCGCTGCGCATGGCAAAGCCGCGCCTGCCTGCGCTCGAAACCTTGGCTGGATTTTTTAACCTGAATGCGCGCACCTTTCAACGCCGCCTCGTGGCCGAGAACACCACCTTCCGCCAGATCACCGACGACCTGAAGCGAAACATCTGCAACCTGCTGATTCTCCACGACCGCTTCTCCATCACCGACATTGCCTCCGTGCTGGGCTACTCCGAACCGGCGGCGTTTATCCACAGCTTCAAAAAATGGCATGGCCATCCGCCTCAAAAAATGAGAGACTTCGAACGCATGGCACGTTAACTGATTTTAATTACAGGCCAGGCGAGCGCGAAGGCGCTGCACAATAATTCACTGCCATCTTAGGATAACCGCATCCCGTTGGAAGGTTGAACGCAGCACAGGCTACCTTCATGTCCCTGTTAAACGCGATAGATCTAAAGTCATTGCCGGATGTTCGGGTGCAGGGAAAAAATCAGGATTTTAAACCTGTTTTCAGGCCATGTTACCACCAGAACATCAATTGGGACAAATCCGATAACCCTTTCGGCATCCTGCTCCTATTTTTATTTCATGTTTTGAGTATCGGGCCCATCGGAGGTATCTGTCCATGAGGCTTTAATCGATGGATGGGAAGGTTGTATAAGAACGTCTCGTCCGGGGCGTGCGCCGCGGCATACGCTGAACTGTCCAGGGCTTGCTCCCAGCGAGCAGGCTTTGGGTGGTTGCCCCCGGGGGCCTCCGGATGGGGATCAATATCGAACATTGAGACCACACGAATTTTTAACTAAAATCAAATAGTGTCATGAAAAACCCTCTTTTTTTCTCATGCGTGCTGCTTTTTGCAGTTTCCTGTTCATCGTCGAGTTCTGACGACGATCCTGGGCCCATTGTCAGTGAAGAGAACTTGCCTGGCGATTACGTTTTCACAAAGGATGAATCCATCTTTGAGCAAGATCCGTCGGTCGCGCGGTACAGCTACATTTATACGAACAAGTCGGCCATGTTCCGCGACGACATTTTGAAAACTTATCCGCTGAGCGAGCTAGTGAAGGAGGAACATTGTCTTTTTACGGTGGCTGAAAGCCAGTGTGACGGCGCCAAAAAATGCTACACCATTCAACTCACAGACGACCCGGAGCTTTTTTTGTCCGCAGGATCTTCTTCAAATAAGGAAGAAGTACACCTTTTCATTTTTCATGGCGAAAAAATTACCCCGGTGGGTAGCCCGTCGTATTATTCTCCCGGCGATGATTCGGACGAAGCCAGATTTTATTTTCACAAAGCCGAAGATGTAAAGGGAGTGCGGACGTATGCCATCGAATGTGTGGGCATGCCGGGATGGTATCTTTCCGATTCGCCGCCGGGCTTCAACTACGCCGCGAACGTCATGACCTTGCAGAAAGAAAGTAACCCCGAGGGTGCACCAAAATGGCAAGTGAGGACGGTGAAGTGAGGAACTGACTTTATCGTGTCTGCGCGCTCACCGCGTTTGCAACGAACTCCGAGGGTGTCATGCCGGTGTGATCCTTAAAAGTTTTGCTGAAATGTGAGACATTGCTGAATCCACAATCATAGGCCACCTGGCTTACCTGGGCGTCTTTGACGACCAGGTATTGCCTTGCCTTCTCCAACCGGAAGTTCCGGATAAATTCTCCTGTGGATTGATCGGTAATGGCCTTCAGTTTGCGATGCAGTTGCATCCGACTCAAGCCGATCTCGCGGTTAAACTCTTCGACGCCAAACCCCGCATCGGAAAACTTATGCTCAAGGATGGCCCCGATCTTTTGGAGAAATGCCGCATCGACGGAATTTGCCGTGACAACCTCCGGGGGTGTGGTGTGTTCCGGGGTGCGATACAGCTTCCTCAATTTACGACGCTGTTCGATAAGGTTATGAACCCGGATCTGCAGTTCCTGCACATCGAATGGTTTCACCAGGTAATCGTCCGCGCCTCGTCGCAGGCCATCCAGTTTGCTGGGCTGACCGGCCTTGGCGGTAAGCATCACTACGGGAATGTGGCTCGTGGCCAGCGTTTCTTTTAATTTTTCGCAGAAGGTTGTTCCATCCATCCGGGGCATCATCACGTCGGTAACGACAAGGTCGGGAATAAACTCCTGGGCTTTTTCCCACGCCAGTAAGCCGTCTTGTGCTTCCATTATCCGATAGTCGGGTTTGAGCACGTTGCCTATAAAGGATCGCATATCAGCGTTATCTTCTGCGATCAGGATCAATGGCAATTCGTCTTCGATGCTTGCTTCAGCGAGGGTGCTCTCTTCGGGATTTGTCATCGCGAACGAGAAAGTGTTCAAGATCGTCTTTTCGTCGCGGGTCTGCAGGCAATCGTCGGATCCATAAGCATGGCGGTCTACGGGTAGGGTGAGCACGAATGTGCTGCCGGACCCTTCTTCGCTCGTTAGCTGCAGGGTGCCACGATGGACCTCGGCCAACTCCTTGGCAAGGGCCAGTCCAATGCCGGTGCCTTCCGTTGACCGGGTCTGCGAGTCGTCGACCCGGTAAAACCGATCGAAGATGAACGGAATGTGGTGCGCCGGTATGCCGATTCCATTGTCGCGCACACGAAGCGCGATCGCCGATTCCTGTCGCGTGGCTTCCACCACAATGCGCCCTCCGTCGGGTGTGAACTTAAACGCGTTAGACACCAGGTTGTAAACGATCTTTTCAAGTTTATCGACATCAATGAAACCGCTGCCGACCTCGTCGCTCACGATGACCTGGTAATCCATGCCGCGTTGATCGGCCTGCGACTGGAAGACGGAACAAAGCGTTCTGACGGTATGGTGGATGTCTTTTTCTTCTACCTGCAGCCTCATTTTGCCGGACTCGATGCGAGATAAGTCAAGCATCTGATTGATCAACATATGAAGACGCGTCGCATGGCGATGCATCATGCGAATATCGTCTGTCCCTAAACCGGCATGCGGTTGCGAAAGACAATTTTGCAATGGACTTATGATCAACGTTAACGGTGTGCGAAATTCATGAGAGATGTTGGCAAAGAACCTGGATTTAGCGGCATCCAATTGTTTCAGCTTTTCCGCACTGCGTTGTTTGATCCTGTAACGGTTATACAGCACGACGATCAGCAAAAGCGATAACAGGGCGACGCCGGCGAGGTAGATCCACCGCGAACGCTGTTGCTCCAACTGCAAGGTTTTAATTTCATTTTCGGCGTGAAGCGCGTTGATCTCGCCCTGTTTTTTTTCACTTTCATATTTCGCCTCCAACTCCTTGGCCGCCGTTTCGTTCCGAAGCGTTTCCAGGCTGTCGTTCAGCTCGGTGTAGCGTACGTAATTTTCGTGCGCCAGGCGATACTGTTTCTCTTGAGAATAGATTTCACTTTTACCCTTGTAGCCATCCATCACCAAAGACAACAAGCGTTTTTTTTGTGCAAAGAACATGGCCGAATCGAAATAGAGGACGGCCTTGTCGGGCTTGCCTAACTGAAAAAAGGCCTGTGCGCTGGCATTAAAATCGTAGGCCATGCCTACCGAATCTGGAATGGATCTTTTGATGCGGAGTGCCCGCGAATAATAGTCCAGCGCGTCGGTGAATTTTTCAAGTTCGAAATAAATGTTGCCGATGTTCGTATTCGTCTCGCCCATTTCGCGTCGTTCGCCCGATCGTTGATAGACGTCCAACGAGGCGTTGTAGTTTTTCAGGGCCTCGTCAAATCGTTTCTGTTTGCGATAGATCCGGCCGAGCAACCGGTTGGCATAGGCGATGGAGGAGGCTTTATTCAGTTTTTTGGCAATGTCAGCACACCGCAACGCATAGGTTTCCGCCTTGTCATAGTTCCCTAAAAGATATTGTATGTTGCCGATGTTGGAAAGACTTTGCGTGAGCCCATCGTCGTTGTGATACTTTTCAAAAATCTCCGTGGCCCGGATGTAATGCTGCGATGCAGCCTCAAAGTTATTTTCTTCCTTGGCCACATTTCCCAGCATGTTGTATACGAAGCCCGTGTTGACCTCATCTTCCTTTTTTCGGACGAGCGAAAGACTTTTGTTTAACGTTGCCCGCGCCGAATCCAGTTCTTGCTGCCGGACATAAGCGATGCTAAGTTCCAGGTAGGCTTCGGATAAATGTGAAGACAGATCTTTAGCAATGCCGATACGGATGGCCTTGTTTAAAATTGCGCGCGCTTCCGGATAGCGGCTTGTCCGGGTGTGAAGTGACCCCAGGTGTATTAAACTCTCCATGATCGCCTGGCCATCCCTCGTTTGTTCGGCAAGTTTCAGAGCCCGCTCGCTGTACCCGATGGCGGCGATGGGGTCCGATATATCAGCAAGGCGGTGTGCGATTTTGATTTTGTCGGTTATCGCGGTGGCCTGTTCGAACGCCCGCTCGAGGCTGTCGACACGATGGGCCGTCTGCTGCCCGTAAGAAATTTTCCAGCAGAATATGAACAGGTATGCTGCCAGTACGAAAGCCTTGGTGTTTTGCCAATTCCTTGTGGAGCCGAAACTTCCAGGCCGTTCGAAATTGCACATGTCGCGAGAGGGGGTTTCAAGCAATTTAAAACTATTTTTTCAAGTTATTGATCTCGCTGACGATCCGGTCGCTCGACTCGACCGGGTTGTTGAATGGATTTCCCCTCATTACCACCCGTTACAAATCCAGCTTGCGCGAGGCCCATCCAAGCGTAGATCACAAGCGACAGTAGGTGGTCCAAAGGGCTCCACGTCAACAAAATCGAAATTGTCCAAATACGAAAAAAGACATTCGTTTTCAGTTAAGTAAAAAAGTGTCAATCGCAGCAATAGCTAGAATACACAGAATTAGCAGAACAACTGCTCAGAAATTCGTTTCAAAATTGAAATATATTGACAACTGCGAACAGTCATGGCACATTGTGAATTTTCAATATCGGATATATACAGCGACGACTAGCCGTCGACACGGCATTGGAGGAATTCAATCATTTATTTGACTTCCGAGGGTTGACTTAAGGCTAGACCGAATATAATAGAATCAACCACACGTTCCAGAAACGCGGCTGTTCAAAAGGTCCGGCTAATATGAATCTCAAATTCCAGGGGGCTTTGAAATGAGGTGACGCTTGCATGTCGCTAACGGCGCGTCAGGAGGGTCAAGGAATTTGTTACCCGAATGTAACATAGGAGCAGAAGTAAGGCAAGGCCAGAATGAAAAAAGAATAGCGATGTATCGGTTTTAATCCAATTTTAAGCGGCTTTCAACGATTTGTGCCAAGCACAGCGTTCCATTATCCTTTAGGCTTGACGTTGTATCGTAAAATTGTAATAGCCAAAACCGTTAAACGATGCTTTCCAAGCAATTTACTACGTCGTTGACGAATTCCTCGTTGTTAGTGACATTATTCAATGAGCGCCAATGTTTCCTACTAAAAAAACCACAACGCCTAGGAGTGGTTATTGGAAATTAGATACACGTTCTCTACATTGGAACCAGAAGCCCATCTATGCCGACTCCTAAAAGGACCGGCAAAGGTGGGCTTTTTTCTATTGTCTGATCGGTTCAAGCCATGCTGACCTATTGCTTCTAAAGAGCGGTATGTTACATGTATGTCCTGAATTTTTCTTTCAATCTACTATCACAAGTCAGCCTAACCCTCAAAAAGAATGAAACCCTCTAAAAACCTTCGTCATCTATCAAGAATCTACCTCACACTATCGATCATTTCAGTCTTCGTAATATTTTTCAAAGCTCCTTCTCAAAGTGAAGAAAGCGCTTACAACTTCATTATGCTCCTCCAACGATACATTCTCATCAGCGATGACATGGGGAGCTTTAGAAAAGAGGCTCAAGATAATGGAACCTCCATCATTGAAGCAACATTTCCTTCGCAAGCTGCACTTAAAACGCAGATCACTGATGGTAAAACTTTTGACGTGTACATTGAAGAGGATGGTGGTACGATTGAATACGGAGATGCTATGTCTCCACCATCCGGTTTCATTAGCTTGCCAATACTGATGGCTGCATTTAAACATAACAATTTGCGTACTCTTGGCCAACTCATATCTGAAGAAGGAAAAGACGACGGTACAATCTCGTTTCCCGACTACGATCAGTTGAATAAACTGATTAACACTGAATTCAAGGGGACGGCAAACAAGTACAATAGCGCCAGAGTATTCATCAATGTTCTGGATAAAATTTCCGTAACGCAAAGTCTAGATGAAAGGATGGACAAGACGAAATCTTTTCGGGTTAAGTATAAAGTCGACTTCTACACCGATCCCCTGTCGTTTCTCAAAAAGGAAGCATCTAAGTCGTCCGGTGAGAAAAAAGCCGAAATCAATTTTATACATAAGCCGATACCGGAAACTTCATTTGCTGATTACGTTGACTACGTTAATGAACGTCAGCACTACACAGGCACATCGTTTGAATCTATCGCCAATGGCCTCCAAGCAAACGAGAATGGCATCGCAAAAGTTGGCGATCTGGAAATTATTCAGGCGGGTTTGTTATCAGCCCCTCGCGAAAGCGACGAAAGTAGTTCTGTGAACGTTGGCATCTTTGACATCACCTACTCTGTATTCTATGTGTTGTTTCCAATACTAGTGATTGCCATTCTACTTATTATAAACTACTATGTTAATCTTGCGCTTAGGGCAATTAAAAGCGGGGATCAGACTTCCGCAACAGCTGTCAAGGCAGAAGTAGTCGATAAAATGCTTCCCTTTAAGTCGGATGGAAAATTTCATAAGCTGTTCTTTTATTTAATTTTCCTGCTAGTCCCGCTAATCGCCTTGCTAACAACGTTGATTGTTAAGTATGAGAAGTTTTCTATTCTTTCAATAATTCTCTACCCGTTAGCGATTACCCTCGTTCTTTTATTCACCATTAGATTGAACAAGCAGCTTCTAAACTAAGCGCGTTGACGCTGATCCGGATGGACGTGATTAGTCTCATTGTAAAGTCTTCTCAGCATATACTGATGTGCAGACCTTCAGATATGGTTCCGAAGGAATTCGGAAGTGGTTGTATTGTCAGTTATAGAAATCGCATGTTCCTTTTATCTGTAGCCCATGTCACAGATCATGAGCTCTCCACTTGCATCGAACTTGGTCTTCCGCCCAAGGATCTTCAATCTCCCTTATACTCCGTCGGTTCTATGCGCTATTTCGATGCGTATTACCTTCCGACCGATTTGAAAGATGTGGAGATTAAAGAAATTGAAGACTTCAATCTCATATTTGACGAGACATTAGATATTACCTTTTGCGAACTAAAAACGATTCCTCCGATCCTCCAGCCCGCCTGGGACTTTGGTGCGTTTAAAATTGAAGGGGGAAGCAAGGCGGTTCTTAACCTCAATGATGCGGGCGTTCCTGATGCAAGCCTCGTTCATGGTTTCTGTGGAAGGATACGGCACGACTTACGCGATATTCGTTTGATCAGTCGGCCTACTCTACATCTCGACTTGAAGTTTCAGGGGACATTCGGCCGGTTTCATCTTTTTTCAAGTCCAAAAGTAATCACTGACGTGGATGACTACCGGGGCTGTAGTGGTGCTCCTATCCTGGATGAAACCGGTAAACTGGTGGGACTTGTTCAATCGGTAGTAAGTAACACAACTTCGGTGTATGCTTTTTCAATCGATGAATGCAGAAGGCTTATCGACATCGCCATTGCCACCAATATGTTATGATACCAATTGAAAAATCGCGCTCATGACCTTTTCTTCACATATCAGGCAACGGTACTTAACGTTCGGTGATATCGAATATGCGGGCATTACGCGCATAGCAGATTGCGTCGAATTCACCCTTTGAAATTTCTACCATCCTATTTCGGTTTTTGTTTTTTTGTCGAGCTGAAGTTCTGCCTGTTGTCAACCTTAAAAAAACAAACCGTTTCAAAGCCATTAACGTAAACTATGGCTCTATTTCATAATGGATTTGTCAGTTTACAATTCCAAGCAACCAAGCACACCATTATAGCATAGTCGAACCAGTTTCGTATGGCTGCTCGTACTTTCTTGACGATTCAACCACAAGGCTATGATATGAGCTAAAACTTCCCGAAAATAAAAAAGCCCGCAAATCTAGTTGATTTACGAGCTTTAAGAGGTCTCGAGCGGATTCGAACCGCTGTAGAAGCTTTTGCAGAGCTCTGCCTAGCCACTCGGCCACGAGACCAATTTAACCGCTTTTCCTATCGGTCGGCATAGCCGCCCGTTCGTCCAAACAGTGTGCAAAACTAAAAAAAACGGGGGTTATTGCAACGTCCCTAAAAAAAGAAAGGTGGCCAAGGCGGCCACCTTTCCGTTCTTTCAAGCTGCTTATTCGGCTTTGGGTTCGCCGCTGCCGCCGCTCATTTTCTCTTTCAACGCGCTCAACGCTTCCAGGTCACCCAACGTGGATTTCTCCGACTGTTGGTTGATCGACTGGATCGTGTTGCCCTTTGCGGGAGCCGGTTTTTTCTTGCCTGCTGTGGCGCTCGGTTTTTCTTCCTCGCCCGACCAAACAGCCTTGTGCGAAAGCACGATGCGGCGGTCGTCTTTGGAGAATTCAAGCACTTTGAAGTCCAGCGATTCGCCAACTTCCGTTTTGGAGTTGTCTTCTTTCGCCAGGTTCTTGGCAGCGCAGAAGCCTTCAATGCCATAAGGCAATTCCAGCACGGCTCCTTTGTCGTTCTTGCTGATGATGGTACACTTGTGAACGCTGCCGATCGTGAAGATCGTTTCGAACGTATCCCAAGGGTTTTCTTCCATATGTTTGTGGCTCAGGGCCAGTCTGCGGTTGGCCGCATCCAGCTCCAGCACTTGTACTTCCATCGTCTCGCCTACCTTCACAAACTCCGAAGGGTGTTTGATCTTCTTGGTCCAGCTCAAGTCGCTCACGTGCACCAGGCCGTCGATACCTTCTTCCAGCTCGATGAACAAGCCGAAGTTGGTCAGGTTGCGCACGATGCCTTTGTGCTTGGTGCCTACAGCGTATTTGCTCAATACGTCTTGGCGTGTCCAAGGATCTTCGGTCAGTTGCTTGATGCCGAGCGACATCTTGCGCTCGTCGCGATCCAGGGTCAGCACAACGGCTTCCACTTCGTCGCCCACTTTCATGAAATCTTGCGGGTTGCGCAGGTGTTGCGACCAGCTCATTTCGCTCACGTGGATCAAACCTTCCACGCCGGGTTGCAGTTCGAGGAATGCGCCATAGTCGGCCACGTTCACGATCTTGCCTTTCACTTTCGATCCTACCTGGATCTCGGCGGGCAGTGCATCCCAAGGGTGAGGCGTCAGTTGCTTCATGCCCAAAGAGATTCGCTTCTTGTCGCCATCGAAATCCAATACCACCACCTTAACGGTTTGGTCAAGCTTGAGCACTTCTTCCGGATGGTTGATACGGCCCCAGCTGATATCGGTAATGTGCAGCAATCCGTCCACACCACCCAAGTCGATGAATACACCGAAGTTGGTCATGTTCTTGATCACGCCTTCCAATACTTGTCCTTTTTCCAGGTTGGTCAGGATCACCGCTTTTTGTTGCTCGAGATCTTTCTCGATCAGCACTTTGTGCGATACGACTACGTTGTCGTTGGTGTAGTTGATCTTCACCACTTTCACCTCGATCGACTTGTTCACATAGATATCGAAATCGCGGATAGGCTTCACGTCGATTTGCGAACCGGGCAAGAACGCCTCGATACCAAACACGTCCACGATCAAACCACCTTTCGTTCTGCGTTTCACGAAGCCTTCGATCACCTCGTCTTTGTCCAGCGCAGTCTGCACATATTCCCAGCCTTTCACCAGCTTCGCCTTGCGGCGGCTCAGCACGAGTTGGCCCATGGCATCTTCCCGTTCTTCGATGAACAGGTCGACGGCATCACCAATCTTCAGGTTGGTCATTTCTTTGAATTCCGCCAGGGGCACGAGGCCGTCCGACTTGAAACCGATATTGAGGATCACGTCGCGGTCGTTAATGCCCACCACAACGCCTTTCACTACTTCACCACTGTTCACAGACGTCACGGTGCCGGAGTACATTTTCTCCATTTCTGCACGCTTGTCTTTGCTGTAACCTTCGCCGAAACCTTTAGAGTCGAACGCATCGAAGTCAAATTCACCGGGAATTTGTTTTTCGTACTTCGCCTTCTTCAGTTCCGAAACGGGGATAGCTTCCGTAGAGATCTCTTCTTTGCCTGCCGACTTGATCTCGGCCAACGGATCATCTTCGTCGATCTCGATTTTTTCGCCTTTAGCCTTCTTCACAGGGCCTTTAGCTTCAGGGCTTTCCACCGTTTTACGGGGTCTTTCGCCTGGTTTTGAAATTTTAGCCATAATAAAAATTCACCCTTCTATACATGCCCCGGGCGGGTAAACCGCGGCACTTTTGGTTATACATACTGTCCATCCCAACCGGGAAGGCTCAGCCCAGCCCATTCGAGCGGGGTCGCAAAGGTAGTAAAAATCCAGCAATTTTCAGTCATAGAACTCATCAACTGGGATGATTTCCCTCTTTTCAACCCCTTGGCGGCCCCCTCGGAAACCTCGGGCCGGGCTATCCGTTCCAAGTCCACCCTACCCTTACCCCATCCATTCCAAGACCCCGATACCCATTTGTTGGTGTCCCACCAACAAATCACTCTCCCCTTCCCGCTGCAGTCCAGGCCGGTCCCCGAAAAAGAGCCCTTCGCGCCTAACTTGCACCTCTACGGTGAAAAATCACAGACCCACCCCAAAAAGCAAAAGCCCTCAAACGAGGGCCTGCTTCAAAAATTCCCAATATCAATTCTGGCTTATTCCAAATCCTCCACCTTAAGCGTTCCCAAAGAATACTCCAGCAACACTTTCTGGAACAACAAGCGATACTCTGCCTGCGCTTTGTCCGTCTGTGCCTGAACATACCGGCCGTTGGCGGTCGAATACTCCACCAGGTTCGTCACACCGAGGTTATACCGTTCGGTCTCGTATTGTATCGCCATCGAGGCGGCCTTCAGCTGGTCCACCGCCACCTGGTAGGCTTTCTTGGCCCCCTGGAAGTTGCGCGCCGAGCGGATGATATCGTTCTTAAGCTGGATCTCCGAATTTTTTGTGGTCAACTGAGCGTTCCGGTAAAGCGTGCGCTGCTGAATGGTCTGGGTCCGGTTCTGAAGCCCGTTAAAGATCGGGATGGTCAACTGCAAACCATACGATTTATACACGTTGTTGGTCCTGAACTGTTCAGAAAATGGTCGTGGAATATCCGGGTTCACAACCGTGGTCTTTGTAGTCACTTGATTCAGAACATAGCTTCCCGGCCCGGTATTCGTCAATACATAATTCGAGTTGTAATTCGTAGCCGAATCGGGAACATCGTGCTGATAGTTATAGCCCGAGCCGTAGTTGTAGAAGGCAGACAAGGAAGGCATCATCAGCGATCGCGCCGCCATGGTGCCATAGTGTTGTGCGGCTTCATTTTTCACGGCGCGCTGATAGTCCCCGCGATTCATCTTGGCGGTGGCCAGCATCTGTTCGAGGTCCGTAGGTTCGGAGCCGATCTTGTTAATGTCCCAGCCGGGTTTTCTCACCGCATAATTATCAAACGGGTCCACGAGAAGCGTTTGTGTCAGCAGCGCCATGTCGTTGGTCAAGGTGATCTCCGCTTGCACGGCCCGCAACTCGGCTGCCTTGGTCAGCGCATCCTGGTTGTATTCGTCAACCGGCGAACGGGACCCTACCTCCACATATTCGTGGATTTGCTGAAGCTGTTTTTTCTGCACTTCAAAGTTCTCCCTCGCGATCCGGATCAACTCCACATCCAGAAGAACCTGGAGATATTGGGTCGACACCGTATTGATTACGTCCTGTGCCGTGCGGTCCACAAAGTGGGCCTGGGCATCAAACGCTTTGGCGTATTGTCGTATCGTGTTCAACCGGCCAAAGCCGCTGAAAAGGTTCATGTTGGCGTTGATCGATCCCGATATGTTGTCCCGGATACCGTTGATTACCTCGCCTTGCTGCTGGTTGAAGGAGTTACCATTAAACTGCGTGGCCGATCCGTTGAGGCTCACGTTGGGACCGATTCCCGCAATCGAGGCATTCTTCTGGGCTTGGCTCAGCTCAAGCTGATTGCGTTGGGTGTTCAACGTCACGCTGTTCATCAGGGCGATCTTCACCGCTTCCTGGAAAGTCAAAACTGTTGAATCTACGCCCCCCTGCGCCAGGGCCGAACCGCCCGCGAAAATTCCCGCAACACAAAATACGATACGTGCAAATACAATACGTTTCATTCTTCTTCTTTAGATGCTAAACATTAACCGTTACTCGCTCATCCGCTACAATCGCACCGTCGCCAACGCGCACGATGCGCTTGCCATAGCGGGCGTTTTCTTCCGAGTGGGTCACCTGGATGATGGTGATGCCCTCGTCGTTTAATTTTTTGAAGATCTCCATGATCTGTTTGCCCTGGTCGGAATGGAGATTACCCGTCGGTTCGTCGGCCAACAGCAATTTGGGCTGGCCCACAATGGCGCGGGCAATGCCTACCAGCTGTTGCTGGCCACCGCTCAGTTGTTCTGGAAACAGATCTTTTTTGGCCACCATGTTGAAGCGGTCCAACAGCTCGGCCACCATGCTCTTGCGCTGTGCACCGGGCACGCCTTTATAGAGCAGGGGCGTTTCTATGTTTTCGTATACCGTCAGTTCGTCGATGAGGTGATAGGCCTGGAAAATAAAGCCGATGTAGTTTTTGTGCATGTCGGACTTCTGCTTTTCCTTCATCTTGTGCACGGGCTCGTCGAAGAAATAATACTCGCCCGCCGAGGGCTCGTCGAGCATGCCAACGATGTTCATCAGGGTGGACTTTCCGGCGCCGCTGGGGCCCATAATGGTCACAAATTCACCTTGTTCGACGTTGAGATTAACGCCTTTTAAAACGAAAGTCCGCTGAAAGCGCGAATCCACGTACTTGTCAATGTCCTGTAGCTTGATCATGAAAATGGGGTTTGGTTTACGTCGAATTTACCCCTTGGCCAGGCATGAAGCCAACAATAATGCCAAGGGTGTTGAAGCCTTAGACGTGTCAAAAATGCCCTTTGTTGCGCTTCCGCACGTCCGCTTGTGCAAATTGGTGTCCTTTTTCGGACAAGGCAAACTTTAAAGGGCCAAAGACGCCACGAAAGGCAAAAACCTGTTTTTTGGGCTAAAAAATGATGGGATAAAGGATCACGTCCACCCGGCGGTTCATCTGCATGCCCTGGTAGGAGTTGTTGCTGTACACGGGATTGTCCAGGCCCCAATCCTTGATCGTGATCTTGTGTTCGGGAATGGCCTTATCCAGCAAAAGCTGTTGCACGGTTTCGCTGCGCATTTTGGAGAGCCACTCGTTGTACTCTTTGCCGCCAATGGGATCGGTATGGCTGATGAGCTGGATGTCGTATTTATCGAGCAGGTTCGGGATGGAGTCGAGCCAGTAATAAAGCTCCTCCACCTGGTTGTCGTCCACATAGTAGCTGCCGCCGCCAAAATAGATGCTTTTGCGTATCTCGTCCGGCTGCTGGGCGAAGGCCGTACCCGCCAGCATCAGGAGCAACGTCAACGAAAGCAACCCCTTCATCATGCACTAAATTTACAGAAGCCTCACTAACAAATGAAATAATTACGGTGCCGAAAAACCCCTGCCTGTCGATACCTTCCCCGCATCTGTCTAAAATCCATTCCCCAATCCAACAAAATTTTGCCCAACCATAAACCGGCCCAAATCCCAGTCGCTCAAAAATCACTTCGCTTCGGCTTATTCAACAAAATGAGCTCGATCTTATCCATAATCTCCGGCGTCAATTTATGCCGCGCCTCCAACGCCTGAAAATTCTCCACCAACTGCGCCGCCTTCGACGCCCCCAGAATAACGGAACTCACATGCTCGTTTTTCAAACACCACGCAATGGCCAACACCGGCATAGACAAACCTATTTCTTTCGCAAAGACGGCAAGCTTCCGTGCGCGTTCCAAATTAGCCTGCGCCAGCGTGCGATCTTTTAACCACTCCAGCCCTTCAATGCCCAGGCGGGTCTCTTTCACAAAGCCTTCGTTATATTTTCCGGTCAGCACCCCACTGGCCAAGGGCGACCAAACGGTGGTGCCCAATCCCATGGCGGTATACAGCAGGTGATAGTCTTCCTCCACCTTGAAGCGCTCCAGCATGTTGTATTGGGGTTGCTCCATCGTGGGGCCGATCAGCGAATGCCGTTGCGCCACCAGGTGCGCTTCCATGATCTCGGCGGCGCTCCATTCGCTGGTGCCCCAATAGAGGATCTTGCCTTGCTGGATCAGGTTGTGCATCGTCCACACGGTTTCCTCCACGGGGGTTTGCTTGTCGTGGCGGTGGCAAAAGAACAGGTCGAGATAATCCACCTGCAGGCGTTCGAGCGATTGCTCGCAGGCCTCCACCACGTGTTTGCGGCTCAAACCTTTTTGCGTGGGACGCAAGTCGCTGCCCCCCAATCCAAAAAACACTTTACTCGACACCACATAGCTGTCGCGGCGCCAGCGCTTCTTTTGCAGGATCTCGCCCATCACAATTTCCGACTGGCCGCGCGAATAGATCTCGGCGTTGTCGAAAAAATTAACGCCATGGTCATACGCCACCGTCATCAACTCTTCCGCCGTTGCGTCGCCCACTTGTTTTCCAAAGGTGAGCCACGAGCCAAAAGAGAGCACACTAAGTTGAAGGCCTGATTTTCCGAGTCTGCGATATTCCATGGGGTGAGTATTTAGTCCTGAGTATTTAGTCTCGAGTATTGGGGGAAATGAAAGTTGGTGTATCGCGGGCTCCCGTTCAAGTGTTCTTTTATAATTTTTTTAGAAGGCAGGCTACCCGTGGGTATTCAGCAATTGCTGCAGGTCTTGCAGGGTATTTGCTTCGGCGACCACTTTGTCTTTCCGCCAACGGTGGATGCGTGGGAACCGCAGAGCGATACCCGATTTGTGACGGGTAGATTTGGCGATGCCTTCAAAGGCGATCTCGAACACCAACTCCGGCTTCACGCTGCGCACAGGGCCAAAGCGCTCGGTGGTGTTTTGTTTCACCCAGCGGTCCACTTCGCGGATCTCTTCATCGGTCAGGCCGCTGTAGGCTTTTGTGAACGGTACCAACTGGTCGCCGCTCCACACGGCAAAGGTGTAGTCGGTATAGAGATTGGCGCGGCGACCGTGGCCGCTCATGGCATAGATCATCACGGCGTCTATCGTGAACGGATCGATCTTCCATTTCCACCAATCACCACGCCGACGGCCATCGCGATAGATCGAGTCTTTGCGCTTCAGCATGATGCCCTCGCTTCGATACTCCCGCGAATGCGTGCGCGCTTCGCGAAGCTGTTCCCAGGTAGAAAAGTCTATCGTCGGCGACAACTGCAACACCGGGTGAGGTTTTGCCGCGGCAAGCGCTTCCAGTTTTTCGCGGCGTGCCGTCAACGGCCACAACCGCACATCGGCTCCCTCCCACTCCAACACGTCGTAGGCCACAAACGCCACGGGCACTTCCTGCAACAATTTCGAGGTGATAGACTTGCGACCAATGCGGGTTTGCAAATGGTTGAACGAAAGCGGAAGCCCATCGCGAAACGGAAGGATCTCCCCGTCCAACGCTGTGCCGTTGGGAAGCAGCTCCAGGAAGGCCGCATACTCGGGATATTTATCCGTGACCAACTCCTCTCCTCTTGACCACACAAACAATTCGCCGTTCCGCACGATCACCTGCCCGCGAATGCCATCCCATTTTCTTTCAGCTTGCCATTCTTTTGGGTCACCCAATTCTTCCACCGTTCCTTCCAGCGCGTAGGCGAGATAGAACGGATAGGGTCTTGAAATGTCTTGTGTGTCGTCCGCCAAGACCAGCGTTTCATAGGTCGTCGTCTCCGGCGACCAGTTGCCCATCAACCGATGCGCCACCACGTTCTCTTTCACTTGCGCATATTTGGCCAGCGCTTTCACCATCAACTGCTGCGACACGCCAACGCGAAAACCACCCGTGATGAGTTTGTTAAATACAAAGCGGTCCACGCCACCCAACCGGTGCCAGGCCCAGTTGATCTTCTCCTTTTTTTGCTCGATGTCCAACGGTTCAAGGCTTTTGATGAAGTTGATCCAAAACGTCAGCGTTTCGTCCGATCGTTCATCGGGTTCGGGAAGCACCAGCGAAATGGTTTCCGCCAGATCGCCCACCACACTATAGGATTCTTCAAACAACCACATCGGCAAACCCGCGCGTTCCGTGGCCCATGTGCCGAGGTAGCCCGCGCTCACGGTGCGCCGGGGCCGGCGATGCGAAAGAATGGCGATGGTCCAGATGCGGTCTTGTGCTGCTGCCACGTCAAAGTACGACACCAGGGCTTTGATCTTGTCCAGGGTCTTGGTGCTCTGGTCCAGTTCGGTAAACAATTGAGCAAAGCGCTTCATGCTTCCAAGGCTTTATCTTCCGCGGCGGTGGCTTCCGCCATTTCACTCAGCTCGCCTTCGTATTGCGTTTTCACTTCGCGCGCATCGAGGCCATGTTCGGTCAGCCAGCGGGCAAAGATCTCGGAATAGCCGTGGGTGACAAACACTTTTTCGGCACCTGTTTCGCGCACCGCCAGGTTCAGCTCGCGCCAGTCGGCGTGGTCAGAAAGCACGAAACCTCTGTCGGCGCCCCTCCGCCGGCGTGTGCCCCGCAAGCCCATCCACCCCGAAGCAATACCCAGCGAAAAGGGCTCGAACTTTCGCAGCCAGGGCGAACCAATAGCCGACGGTGGACAGATCACCAAGGCACCTTCAAAATCGGCGCGTTTCATTTCAGGCACTACCCGTACCGTTGGAGGAAGCGTCATGCCTTGCTCGCGAAAAATATTGGTCACGGTTTCAATTGCACCGTGCACCATGATCTTTCCCAGCGTGGCATCCACGTTTTTTAAAATGCGTTGGCTTTTGCCCAGGGCATAGCCCGCCAAAACAGCCACCTTGCCCTCCTCCTGGCTTTTGCGCCACCACCGGTTCACGTCGTCAAACACATCGGCCTGGGGTTGCCACGCATACACGGGCAGCCCAAACGTGGATTCGGTGATGAAGGCATGGCATTTCACGGGCTCGAAGGGTTCAGACAGGCCGTCGTGCTGAAGTTTGTAGTCGCCGGAGAAGACCCACACTTCACCGTTCAACTCCACCCTGATCTGGGCCGAACCGGGAATGTGACCGGCCGGGTGAAAAGAGAATTGCACGCCATTGATCATCACCTTCTCGCCAAACGCAACGGATTGGATATTGTCTGTTAGCTGCAAGCGATGTTTAATGATGGGTTCTGCGGCGATGGTGCAGAGGTATTGTTCGTGCCCCCAGCGCGCGTGGTCGGAGTGGCCGTGGGTGATCAATGCTTTTTTTACGGGTTGCCACGGATCGAGGTAGACGTCGGCGGCGGGGCAGTAAATTCCTTTGGCGGTAAACTCAAGTACATTCATGCCTTATGCTTTGCGCTTCATGAAGAATAAACAACCTGCGGCGTTAAAAGATCGGGATCGTTCAAAAATTGAAGATTAAAAAACACGCGTTTTAAAAGTCGATCCGAACTCAGTAATTCAGCACCGTTACTTTTGCCGCTCCCGATTCCAACACGTCGATCACGAGCAGGTTCCCAAATTCGGTTTCCTCAAAGTCTTTGAATTGCGCTTTGCCCAGCAGCCGGTTGGCCATGCGTGGCGTGGTGTTGGAATGCCCACAAACCACCACCGTGTGGCCGGCATGCTTTTTCAGAATGGCGTCGATCTCCTCCGGCTTTTTGGGGTCATACGTTTGAACGGTCAGACCCTTTGCCTGGGCCAATGGGGCAATCGTGTTTCGCGTGCGCTGGAAGGGCGATGCATAGACGGCGTCCACCGTGGTGTTCTTCAACAACTCCGCCAGGCGGGTAGCGCGTTCAAGGCCTTGGGCGGTCAGGCCGGGATCGTCGGTGCCGTCGTTCACCTTTTCGCCGTGGCGCATCAGGATCACCGTGGTGATCGGTTGCTGGGCCGTTGTGGGGGTGAACATTGCCATCAGAAAGAGCATGGAGAGGATCTTCTTCATAACACTAGGGAGTATGTTTTTGCTGTATGGATTTTGGGATCGTGCAGTTTTCGGTGCGGCGCGTATCGGCCAGGTGGAAGATCTTCCAGCCGTCTTTTTGTTTGTGCAGTTGGAAAGCATCCACGCCGCAGTGGCTAAAGGTGTTGCCGATGTAGAACGCATAGTCGCACCACACCTGGGCGAAATCGCCGTCTTGCTGCACCTTCACGTCCCATATTTCTTCATACCAGGTTTGCGGGTGGGGCGTCCCCACCACCTTCAGAAACCCCAGTGCCGAGGCCTCGCGTTGTAACATGGGATTGCCGGCCTTATCGCGACGCACGGTCGCCATCGTGATCTCATGCGCGAAGGTGGCGTGCACCAGGGCACTGTCGCCGGTTTCCATGCCTTTGAAAAGCTGCTGGATGGTGGTCGTGATGGCCGGATCGGGCGATGGTGGTTGTGCTACTGCAAAAAGGCTGCAGGCTGCAAACAGAATAGCAAGAAGAGCATTTCGGTATATCATATATTGATTACATTTATTACCCTAGCTTCGAAGGCAATCAAATCCAAAGTCCTGGATTTGCGACCCGGTTTGCCATCGGGATGCTAAATATGGAGAATAGTTGTTAATTTTAGACTCCCATTTCAAGCCATGAAGCCAAACGTCTGCGGTTCGTTCTATTTAGCTTTCTTTTTGTCTCTTTCAGCTTTCGGTCAGAAGATCGACAGCCTGCAGGCCGTGCTCGACACCGCCAAGAACGACCATAAAGTGAAGACCCTCAACGAGCTGTTCCGTGCCAACCTGCGCACCGATCCCGTCAAGGCCTTGGGCTATACCCGCGAAGCCCTGAACCTAGCCACCGAGATCGGTGACAAAAAAGGCATGGCCGCATCCTACAACAACCTGGGGATCATCTACCGCAACCAGGGCGCCCTCGACAAGGCGTTGGACTACTACATCACCTCGATGAAGATCTACGAAACATTGGGGAACAAAGAGGGTATCGCTTCCACCAAGAACAACATCTCCACCATTTATTCGATCAAAAAAGAATACGGCCAGGCTATGAAGTACCTGGAAGATTCCTATGCTCTTTTTGTCGAACTCAAAGACGATCGCAAGATCATCGGATCCATGAACAACCTGGGCAACCTCAACCTGGAGATCCAGTTGTATGAAAAGGCCATGAAATATTTTTCGGAAGCCTCACAGCTCAGCGACAAGCTCGGGATCAAGTTTGCCGATCCCCTCAACAACATGGGCAACATCTACTTCCGGCAGGGCAACTACCAACACGCCGTAGAATTCTACGAGAAAGCCCTGGCCATCGAACGCGCCAACGACAACAAGCTGGGCATCCTCAACGTGCTCACCAACCTGGGCATCACCTACGCCAAAGCCAAGCAACCCAAACCTGCAGCCCAATACCTCGACGAAGCCACAAAGCTCTGCCAGGACGTGCAGGCCTTTTCTTTCCTGCCCCCGCTGTATAAAGCGCAAGCCGAAAACGCCTCCACCCAAAACAACTGGAAGGTGGCCTACGACATGATGCTGAAGTACGACGACGCCCGCGAAAAGATCTTTGGCGAAGAAAGCACGCGCAACATCGCCCAGATGGAAATGGTGATCGACTTCCAGGAAAAGGAAAAGGAGTACGACATGATGCAACAGCAAGGCGAGATCACCAAGCTCGAGCTGCGCAACACCCGCATGTTCATTTTGCTCATCATCCTGGCCGTGTTGGGCATCATCGGAGCGCTTAACTTTTTCTACATCAACAAGAAAGTACGTCACAAGAAAAACTCACCGGTGGCATAGACGCTTCGCGGAGATCGCCGGATCAGGATTGTGTGAACACCAGTTTTTCTACGCCGGAAAATATTTTACATCCCTCCCTACGATCATCATCACAACGCCCAACCGTTCGTCACTGTTTTTCAGGCGATATCCGGTAGTTAAAACGATTGCAGAAGGGGTTGCACAGCAGGGGTAGTTTCACTAATAATTAATACAAAATCCTTTCAAGGTTTCCCCTCAACCTATACCTTTGTCGAGTAAACAAACTACTTCCATGTTTCATCAATTTATCGGGGACGGCGCAAACATTTTCATCGCCATCGTAGCGGTTCTAGTCGGATTTGCCACAGCTTTGGGCTATATCGACTTTTTGAAGACCAAAAAAGAAGGCAAGAAGGATTGAAATCAACTGCTAACAATACCAAAGAAAAAGCCTTGGCAGTAACGATGTCAAGGCTTTTTTATTAGAGGTATAGAACGCAGTTTCAGGGTTCGTTCCGCTGACTTCCGTAGGGTGATTTGTAGTGGCTTTGCCACTCGTTCCATTTTTCGGTTTTGTAATGGCCTTCGCCAATGAACTGGGCCATCATGTGAAATTCAGGTGCCTTTCTGTAGCCCGGCAGTGGTTGCAGCATATCAAAATTCTCGTTCAGAAAAACCACCGTCGGATAGCTGAGTTGATTGTTCAGCAAAGCTGCCGCCAATTGGTGATAGCCCCGGTCGCCGCTGGGCACAAATTTGAATACATGTCCTTTGAACTTTACATCGGCCGTTTGCTCGGCGTTGAACTTCACCGGGTAGAACTTGTCGTTCAGTAGTTTAGCCACCACCGGGTCGTTAAAAGTTTCCCGGTCCATCACCTTGCACCAGCCACACCAGTCGGTGTAGACGTCGATAAATATCGGCCTTTTCTCAGCATCGGCTTTCTTTACGGCCTCGTCAAGGGTCATCCAATTTACATCCACTTTCGTTGCATCCACTTTCGCCACCGTGCTTTCCTCCTTGTCAGGGGCTTTGCTCACGGAGCCAGGAGCTTGCTGGGGTGCTTGGCTGGTGGTGATCAGACCTTGATTGGGCTTACACGCCCCCAGGCCAATAGCAGCGATCAATACAATTATTCTTTTCATAACCTGTAATAAAGCTAATCCCAAAACAACAAATCTAAAGAGAAAAGGTCGGAGATGTCCTTTTAATAATTTCCGGACTCGCCGAGTAACCTCTGTTCCGCAGTGCAGTATCTACTGTACGAATCAACAAGATCCAATGTCCACATATGAACGCTATATCGCCCTCTACCACAAAAATAAGGCCCTAAACGGCTTTTTCAGGGCTGGCATGGCATTGGCAAAGTCGAAAAACGTGAACAGAAGATTTACCTATAAAGAGCTCTCCATCATCCTGGGCATCCTGGTGGCCGTCATCGTGGTCCTGGTGCTCACGGTGCCCGTTCTGCCGGCCCACGCGCTGGGACTCTCCCTGCCGGAAAAACCCGCTCTTGGTCAGGCCATCCTCCGGGTGGTTTTGGATACCCTGTTCTAGCGCTTGCGGGGCGCCCCCTTCAGATCAAAATAATACGTGTTGATGTTGAAAACCAGCGAGAACCGGTTGCGGGAAATGCTGGTGATGCGCTCGTCTGAGATGGGGATGGAATAGCCGTAAAAGAGGTCGGCAAATCCCAGTATCGAAAGGCCCACCTTGGGGGTGGCCACCCAGGCTTTGCGGTTGGCTCCCTCGGCATTGTAGTTGTGGTCCATGAAGTAGGTCACATCGAAAGCCGCGCCGAGCAACCCTGCGGTAAACTCATATCCCAGTTTAGGGCCTACGAGCACATTGCTTTGCTTGATAAAAAGATCCACCGTGCAATACGGGCCTTTGGAAATCAACGTGAGGGGATGCCGATAGATGGTATGCCACTGAATCCCCATCTCGACAAAAAGCCTGTCTTGAACGCCCACCCCTAACTTAGGAATGATGAGGGGCTTGGTCCAAAATTCTGTGAACGGACGGTTGGTGCCAACGGAGTCACTGGGTTGGGCAAACGCATTGCCGGCGCTGAGAAAACAGACGCAAAAAAATATGTACAACCCATATTTACTCCCGGTAAGCATAGTAATGCAATATAACCTCTATTGCGCGCTTTATGGCCTCGTTGATAGGGAAAAATTCGCGCGTCAGCTCGAAATCAATGGCGTGTAACTGCATGTAGAATTGATTCATCACCGGCACAGGTTTCTCCTCTACAATTTGCGCCGCAGCGGCTTCGAATTGCTGTTGTTGTTCGGTCTTGATGATCTGGCACGTCACCAGCTCTTTCGTGCCGTATTTGTTGGTGCGCGCCGAGTAGCCGAAGAGACGGCAGATCAAACCGCGGTGTTTATACTCGCTGCACAAGCCGGCACCGGGTTGGGTTGGGTTAAGGATGTGACAGATGGCCGAATCGGACGATTTGATCTTCTCCAGCCATTCGAAGGCCAGGTTCTGCGTGTAGAGATAATGGGCGAAGGGAAGAAATTCCAGGATGGTGGCTTCGATGTCCGGTTTGAAACAACATTTGCCACAACCCCAGGCGCAGTGCAATCCCGACCAGGACTGAAACGTTGAAATTTCCCGGTCAAGGTTTTCGAAGACCTCTTCAACCGCCCGCACTTTTTCTAGCAACATGCTGCAAAGGTAGCAATAGAATCTAAACCTTGGGGATTAGGCGTGTCGCATGAACTTGTCCAACGCTTTGCGGGCGGTGGCGCGCACTTCATTTCTCACCACAGGGGTCCATCCCAGGAACAGCCCGGGTGCGCCGAGAGCCTGCCGCGACCAGCGCCAGAAGTCGAACGTGTCGCGGTGCCTCACGATCCGGCCATCCCTGAATTCAAAGGCCGCCCGAATCCGGTTGTGCACGCGGCGGCCGGTGCGCGAAAAGGTGTAGACCGCCTCCCAGCGGCAGGTGCCTTTGGATTGGTCTGCTTCTATTTCGCTGAACGTTACTTCCAGATCTTTTGCCGACGTGATCAGCATTTCCCACATGGCCTTCACCTCCGCACTGCTGAGGTTTTGAAACACGGGGTCGCTAAACGTCGCCTCCGGATGATAGAGCTCCTGCATGGTAACGTAGTCCTTGTTTTGGAAGGCGGCATAAAACTGGCGGATGCATTGTTCGTTTCCTGGCATAGCGAACAAGGTAACGATTTGCCTGCGGGATTCCGTCTGCCGCCAGGAAAATCGTTATCCTAACGCCAGGCGGAAAAGGCCACCAGCATACCCACTACACCCACCAGGATGCCGATAACGATGAGCACGATTCTTTTCATGATTTCCTTAGACAATACCCATTTGAATTTCGGTGACATTGGAAGTCTGATCGGTGAAGTCGACATTGGTATAGATCTCACGGTTCATGGCAAGCGGTTCCAGCTTGTTGGCAAAAATGAAAGCCACCATTTCTTCATAGGCCTGTGGCATCGATGTCCAGCTGCCTTCGTGCACGGTGGAAACACATTTGAACGGTTCGGTGCGTTTGAAATGAAAGGTGCCGTCGTATTCTTGCGGCGCGGTGGCAACCGGCAAGGCCACTTCCAATGTGAAGGGTTTTGTTTCGTCGCCGGTGAACCCGAAATAATGCCAGTGAATGGGTCCGGTGATGTCGAGCTTGTTTTGCACGGCTTCACGGAAAAGCTCCTGCCCCACCGGCAAGTAGTTGATGAGGTCCTTGAGTTGCGTGACGGTCCTGAAAAAGAGGAACGTGATGGGTTTTACTTCCTTGATTTGCATAAAGATCCTTTTTTTATGCTAATCACGTACCCAGGGCTGACAGCCCTATGTCAACAGGAATCAGAAAATTTTAACTTATTTTTTTTGCAAAGGTGGCTTTGCGGACATCTTCCTCCTCCAAGCGCACCAATTCCTTTAACAGGCCCATCGAAACAGCACCGGGTTTGCCATCGCCAATCACCTGATCATCAATCTGTACGATGGGTACGATGCGTTTGGTGGTGCTGGTGAGGAAGGCTTCTTTGGCGTCGTAGGCATCTTGCAACGAAACGTCGCCTTCGCGGATGGTGTAGGTTGACAGGCTCAGGATGTTTTTACGCGTAACGCCACGCAAAACATTTCCGGCCGCCGTCCAAACGCTGTTGTCTTTTTTCACGATAAAGAAATTCGAACGCGGCAACTCCGAAACCAAACCGGCGCTTTGATACAGCACATCAATGGCATTCTGTTGGATAATCTTTTCCGTGAGCCAGATGCCCATGGAATAGTTGATGGTTTTGACACCCGGAATGTCGCGCACATAGTGGTGTGTGATGATCTTCACGCCTTTTTCAATTTGTGACGGCGGTGGCAAGGTCAGCGTGTGCTGGGTTAGGATGAGGTTGGGGGTCACGATCGCATAGCCGTCCGGCGAATAGCCGCCGGTGAGCAACATCTTTATGCCGGAAGAAGGCAGGTTGTTCTTTTCGATCAGCGCGTAAACGATGTCGGTCAGTTGCGCGCGATCGTAAGGCACCTTCAGCCGCATGATCTCCGCCGAAGCATAGAACCGGTCGAGGTAGTCGGGAAGGAAAAAGGGATGGCCGTTTTCGATCTTGAAAAAATCAAAGATGCCATAGCCGCGCTGAATGGCGAGGTCGCTCACGTGGACCAGTGCTTTCTCTTGCGGCACGATGGCATCGCGAAAAAAAACATAAAGGGGTGTTGCCGCTGTCATGATGGCGCGAAAGATCGAAAGAATTCATACAAAAAAGAAAGCTGCGGCGAAAGATAAACTCCGCCGCAGCTTTTCCGATCTATAGAGAAGGCCTTATATACTTGCCGTTGCTTTCGGCGAGAACAAAGGCTTGTAGTAGTCGCGATACGACCAGGCCAGGTACAGGTTCAAGGCCAGGATCACGACGGCCATCACCACGTTGTCGGTGAGGAATGCATGGAACAACAAGATGTGGATGCTGATCGGCGCCAGGATCACCAGGGCCAGCGGCACGAACACACCCGCCAGTAACAAGATACCCACCACCACTTCCAAACCTTTCAGAAAAGGAAAGAAGTAGCCGGATTGAAACAATGCGCCGGCAAAGCTATCGGCCGGTCCACCTGCCGAAGGAGGTGTGGGCAGAAAGTGCAGGAAGAAATTCAGTCCGAAGACAAAGTAGATCAGCCCGAGTACAATGCGCGCACTCACGACGCCGATGGATTTGATTTTTGTTGACATAATTTTTTTAGATTTTAGATTATTGTTCAGAATAAAGTTTTACAGGTGTTCAGGCGCTCACCGTTTCGTCTGCAAACACCGGGTAGTCGATAAGACCTTTTGCCCCCGGGGTGTAGAAGGTGCTGAAGTCCAGCATGAGGTTGAGCGGGAAATTTTTACGGAAGCGATCCACGAGATCGGGGTTGTTGATGAAGGGCTTGCCAAAAGCCACCAGGTCGCCGTGACCGGCGTCGAGGTCTTCGTTGGCGCGGGCCAGCGTGTAGCCACCGGAAAGAATCAGCGTGTTGTTGAACCGTTCGCGGATTCCTTTCTTGATGGCTTGGGGCACTTCGGGAGCACCCCCTCCGCTGTGATCCACCAGGTGGATATACACCAAGCCCAGCTTGTTCAGTTGTTCGGCGAGATGATGATAGGTTGCTGTGATCTCATCGTAGTGCGGCATGTCGTTGAAGACACCATAAGGCGAAAGACGAATGCCCGTGCGGTCTTTACCGATCGCGTTGCTCACGGCTTCGGCCACTTCCAACACAAAGCGCGTGCGGTTCTCTACGCTGCCACCATATTCATCGGTGCGTTGGTTGGAAAAGGGCGAGAGAAATTGTTCCAATAAATAGCCGTTCGCACCATGCAACTCCACGCCATCGAAACCCGCGGCGATAGCATTTTGTGCGGCCTTTACATATTCTGCTTTTGTCGATGCGATCAGGTCGGCACTCATGGCCTCGGGGGTCGGGTGTTCCAGCATGTCGCCGCTTTTATCGGTCCACATTTTGCCACTGGCTACGATGGCCGAGGGGCCAATCAGTTTTGCGGCGGCCGGAAGATTGTGGGGGTGACCGATGCGGCCTGCGTGCATGAGTTGCATAAAGATCTTGCCACCTTTTTTATGTACCGCTTCTGCTACAGGCTTCCAGGCTTGCGTTTGCTCGTCAGAGAAGATGCCCGGGATGCGTGCATATCCCAACCCATGCGGCGACGGCGAGACGCCTTCCGTGATGATCAACCCCGCCGAAGCGCGTTGGCCATAGTAGTCGGCGATCAGGTTGTTGGGGAGGTTATTGATAGCACGGGAGCGCGTCATGGGCGACATCACGATTCTGCTGGTCAATGTATGGGCGCCAAGGGCGTAGGGTGTTAGAGCGGTTGATGTACTCATAATTTCTTAGTTTAATACATTTAAATGTTTCGATGTGTTATTTCAAAAAAAAGCCCGGTGGAGGCTTCTGATCCTATAAATGCGCTGGGGAACAAAAAGGTTCATCGACTCATTTAAATTTTTCGATCTATTTTTTCAAAAAAAAGGATCAGCTTGATTTCAACGCGTTTACGGCATTGGTATACTCTTTTACCAATTGCTCGTTCAGGTTGTATTTGTGATGTCTCCCCTCTTTTTCGGCTTCGATGAGGCCGGCTTCCACCAATATTTTGATGTGATGGCTAATGGAGGGCTGTGTGAGGTCGATAACGTCCTGTATTTCGGAACATTGACCGCAACCACCTTTTTTAGAGATGTGTTGCAGGATTTTCAGGCGATTGGAATCGCCCAAAGCCTTCGAGATTTTCTCTACTTGTTTCCAGTTCAGTGCCATGATCATGTATAGATCAATGTAAATATATTAATCTGAGCTAATTACACAAAGGCCCTTAAAAAAGTTTCCGGGTTTGCGGTACAGGGCTTGCAGCCGTTGGCGATGAAACCATTAGAAACAAGCGACAAAAAGAAGCGCATCATGCCGATCACGCACATACAATTTTGTCCATCGCTCTCTTCCCGGATGATTCTATTGACTTTGAACCAGAAGGTTCGCAAAAGAAGTGCCGATTTCCATCGCCGCAAAAAAATCAAAGCCGCAAGGTGTGCGATGTCCAGTCGGCAATGTCTTGTTCGTCGTGGGTGATCAGGATCAGGGTGGTCTCTGGGTGCAGGTGTGCCTGCAAATAGGCTGTGACCCGCGCGCGTTGGTCGAGGTCCAGGAACTGAAAGGGCTCGTCCAGGAGGATCAATTCTTTTTCGGTGAGAAAGGTGCTGATCATTAGAAGCATTTGCAACTGGCCCGACGACAGGAACCGCACGGGGTTGTCGATAAAAGAAGCGGCCTGAAAATAATCGATCAACGCGTTCAGGGCTTGTGCTTCGGCTTTCCGGTGAATGTTCTGGATGTAGTCGCGCCCCGTCGCGGCAATGGTCTTTGGTGCGAGGTAGTTGATCAATTCCGGCCCCAGGTAGGCGATGCGTCGCTTGATATCCCAGATCGACTCGCCCGTGCCCCGGCGTTTACCAAACAAAAAGATCTCTTGCGTGTAGGCCATCGGATGGTCGGCAAAGATCATGCTGAACAACGTGGTCTTGCCCGCGCCATTGCGTCCCACCAGCGCCCAACGCTCACCCTTGTTCACCCGCCAGTTGAAATGTTCCAGGATAACTTTCTGCCCGTACTGAATCCTCAGGTCGGTGATGACAATGACCGGCTCTCCTTCCGCGACGGTTTCGCGGGCCACACTTGGTCTGGGATGAAGATCATCAAAAGGTAGCGCCGCGATCGTTTCCTTTTTCCGGATGGAAAAATGCTCCAACACCAGCCTGCGGTTCATCACGGAGGGAAGACGGTGATAGTGATCCACCATGATCATTTGGATGCCATAGGTGTTCGCCATAAAGTCGATCAACTCACAAAGGTCTTTGCGGCTTCCCGGGTCCAGCCCTTCAAACGGATAGTCCAGCAGCAACACGCGTGGGATCTCGCGAATAAGACTTTTATGAAACAAAACTTTTTTCAACTGCCCGTTCGACAGCCGCGTAACATCCACGTCCAGCAAGTGCAGGATCGACAGGTTCGCCGGCATGGACAACGACGACAACGCCTCTACACCTTCTCCCAGGATCTGGCGCACGGTGACGACGTCATCGGGAGCCATGGTGTAGTAGCGCTGCTGGTAGAACAGGTTGGGATTGTTGTTGAGAAAGGCCTGTAGCGCATGCGTGGGAATGTAGTGGATCTTGCGCTTGCGTTCCGCATGGCGTTCGTCCCAAGAATTTCCGGAAATAAAATCGCAGTGGATCTCTCCTTTTGGCAAATGGGTCATACCCGCCAGCATTTCCAACAACACGGTTTTGCCGCTGCCGTTGGGGCCGGTGATCACCCAGTGCTCGCCATCGTTGATCTGCCAATTAAAATCCCGGAACAGGCGCAAGCCCGACCGCACTACGTCTGCGTTCTTTATTTCGATCATCTACCGTTCTCTACAATCTCCACTGTTTCAAAGGAAAAGCAACGACCTTTTATTTTCCCGAATTACTAACGAACGCAATCGAATTACTATCCGGCGACCACGACGGCACATTGATCGTTCCCTGACCGCCATACAAATAGGCGATCACGCGCGGCGCACCGCCCGACACGCCCATCAGCCGCAGCATCACGCGCTTGTAGGACGGGTGATCGTTTACGGGAATGTCCGGGGGAAAAGAAATGAAAGCGATCCATTTTCCATCGGGCGAAATGTGGGGGAACCAGTTGTTGTATTCGTCGAAGGTGAGTTGTTCTTTGGCCGAGCCATCGGGTTTCATGCGCCAGAGTTGCATGGTGCCCGATTGATTGCCGTTGTAATAGATGTATTTTCCGTCGGGCGAATATTCGGGGCCATCCATGTGCGTGCCCACGTTGTTGGTGAGTTTGATCTCTTCGCCGCCGTTCACCGAGATCTTGTAGATGTCGTATACTTTGCCATCGCGCTGGCCTACGAAGACGAGCTCTTTTCCATTCGGCGCCCAGCCGTGCAGGTAAGAAGGCGTTTTCTCCGTCACTTGTTTCGGTGTGCCGCCACCAATGGGCACGACATATACCGTTGAGCCTCCACCCGGCAATCCCTCGCGGTGAGAACTGAGCGCGATCATTTTCCCATCGAAAGAGATCACGTGGTCGTTGTTGTTGTGGTTGATGGATTCGGTGTTGATCTTTTCGGGTGTGCCCCCGGTAATGGGCATTTTGTAGAGCGAACCGTTCTCGTTGAACAAAAGGTGTTGGCCCCCAGGCATCCAGTTGGGTGCTTCAAAACGGCCGGTGGATTCGCGGATCACTTTGCGCTTGCCGTCCCACACGTTCATCACTTCCATGCGGCAGCCGATCCATCCTTCCTTGCCGGGGTTGTAGGTTTCGGGTACAGGCTGATCGATGCGGACATTCCATACCCGGGCTTCCTCCACCACATCCGGATTGTGCGACGAGATAAATAAGCCGGCGAGCACTTCGTCCTTCATGCTCTCCATCGTCACGGAGCCGATCACTTGCAGGGGCTCGCCGCGGTGCGCTGCCCGCATGGTGAGCTTTTTACCGGCGCGCTCGAGTTGAATGATGTTGTAGTTTTTCTTGGTCGTAAATATTTCATCTTCCGGATCCCGCATAAAGGCGCCCTTCAGCAAACGCCATTGCAACACGGTGAGGCCATCACCGTGGTTGGTGGCCGTGACGTGGGCGGCGTTGTCGTCTTTCGATTCGCGGACCATCCAGCCGATCTTGCGGTGGGCGTCGGTGCCGTTGCCCACAAACTCGAAGTTGGCGGTGAGGATGAAGTCGCCTTTCAATTTTTTGTAGGCGTATTGAAATTCATCGCGGGCAAACCAGATGTTGTAGCCCGCGCCTTTCAGCGTGTAGGTCTGGGTGGCCTCGTCGTATTGGGTCGATCCGGCCAGCTTGGGATTGCCCACGTCGGTGTAGTCCTGGAAGATGCCCACCGGACGCTCCTGGGCAGCGACTGCACTCGTTGCCAGGATGCAAAGGAGAAGGATGAAAGATCTCATGGAAAGGGTTGGTTAGGTGTTTTAGGTGTCGGGGAATCAATTTAGAGAAAAACAGGTTTCATAGGCGCGAAGGATGTGTCGGGCGGTTGGAATGCCCCGGAAGTGGTCGGGCGGCCGTACGGGCGCGGTTCTCTCGGTTTATTTTCGTACCTTTGCACATCATTCCGATTAAATCACATAAAAAAGGCGTTTTTCACGCCACATTTTTCAGGAGGCATTCATTTAAACAACGCTTTCAAGTCCTCCGCAGCACTAAAATCCAATCATGTCATTTGAAAAATTAAATCTCATTGAGCCCCTTTTGAGGGCTTTGAAAGCAGAAGGCTATACGACACCCACTCCTATTCAGGAGCAATCGATACCCATCTCCCTGGAACGACGCGATCTGCTTGCCTGCGCCCAAACCGGCACCGGCAAAACCGCAGCGTTCACGCTCCCTATTCTTCAATTGCTTCACCAGGACGAGCTCTTCGTAAAAGGCCCCGCCGGCATTAAAGCATTGATCCTTACGCCTACGCGCGAGCTGGCCATCCAGATCGGCGAAAGCATCGCCGCCTATGGCAAATACCTGCGCATCCGCCACACGGTCATCTTCGGTGGCGTGCCCCAACGTTCCCAAACCGACGCCTTGCGCGCCGGTGTGGAGATCCTGGTGGCTACCCCCGGCAGGTTGCTGGACCTCATGGACCAGCGCTTTGTGAAACTCCAAAACCTGAAGGTGCTGGTTTTGGATGAAGCCGACCGCATGCTGGACATGGGCTTTATCCACGACGTGAAGAAAGTGATCGCCAAGGTCCCCACCCAACGCCAAACGCTGTTCTTCTCGGCCACCATGCCCCCCGAAATCGCCAAGCTGGCCGACACCATCCTCACCAACCCGCAGCGCGTGGAGGTGACACCGGTATCGTCTACGGCCAATACCATTCAGCAATCGGTGTTCTTTGTGGAGAAGCGCGACAAAAAGAAATTGTTGCTTCACCTCTTAAAAGACCAGACCATTGCCACGGCCCTCGTGTTCGCGCGCACCAAACACGGTGCCGACCGCGTGGCCAAAGATCTGAATCAAGCCGGCGTCCGGGCAGAAGCCATACACGGAAACAAATCGCAGGGCGCACGCCAACGCGCGCTCAGCAACTTTAAGTCGCAGCACACGCGCGTACTCGTGGCCACCGACATCGCCGCCCGCGGCATTGACGTGGACGACCTGTCGACCGTGATCAACTACGAGTTGCCCAACGTTCCCGAAACCTATGTTCACCGCATAGGCCGCACGGGACGTGCCGGTGCGAGTGGTGTTTCGTATTCGTTCTGCGACGAAGAAGAGAAGGAATATCTTAGCGACATTCACAAGCTCATCAAGAAGACCATACCGGTGGTAGAGGATCATCCCTATCCCTTGCTGCATGCCGGCATGCCCAAGACGAACGCTGCTCCGGCACAACGTCAGGGTAACCAGGGCAATCAACAACGCCGTCAAGGTCCGGGTGGAGGCAATCGTTCACGCCGTCCGGGTAATCAAGGTCACCAGGCGCGTCCGGGCAACGCCCGGGATGGAGGTCGCCAGGGCCGGTCAACGGACCTTCCCGATCTGAACCCCGCGACGGACACCCCACGGACACCGCGTCCTGAAAACAAAGGCAACGCAGGTCGTCCGGAGAATGGCCGCCACACCGGTGGTCGCCCCGACAATAGAAATCAAGGCGGTCGTTCCGAAAATAAAAACAACGGCGGTCGCTCCGGGAATGGCAACGCCAGCCCTGGTCGTCATTCGGGAAAGCCAAGCAGTCATTCTTCCGGTCGTCCAGTCAATGCAAACCCGGCGAAGAATATGGATCAGCCTGCCAAGTCAAACCCATCGGATTGGTCAAGCCTTTCCGATAGCCAGTCCGATCTGGATTGGGGTGGAGGACTTCGCCTGAGCTACGAATAAATGGAATTGACCGGGTTTGCTATCCGGTCATTGTCCGTTCATCAACTACACACCTGCATTAACGTTATATTTGTGCGTTAATGCAGGTGTATGTTTTTACGATCGTTTCTTTTTCTCATGCTGTTGTGCTGTACGATTTTCTGTCACGCTCAAGACGCCAAGGACTTCATGTTTGGCACGGCCCTGGATCTGGCCAAGACCGACTATGAGGGCATCCTCAAGAAGGCACAGTTCTCTGCCGAAGGCCACTATTTTTTTACCCGCAGCATCACCGCGTCGGCGGGCTTCGACGTTTGGACGAGCGATGGTGTGAGCTTTGTGTTGGGTGGGCGCTGGTATCCAATGGATAATTTCTTTACGCGTGTTCGTGGTCTCATCGGTGAAAATGATATAGCGCTGGGCGCTGGGTGGAACCAGGTCCTTAGCGATCGCTGGCGGTTTGAAGCGATGGCTGATTTTTATTTTAAGGGTGACTTCGCGATGCGTGCGGGGGTGATGTATGTAGTTCCGCATAAATAAGCAGACAGGCTGAGTTCTGGTATTGCAACGGTTGGGGTATCCATTGGATTAATGCCTCAGCGGCAATCATAAAAAAAGGCCGCCCTTTTTCGAGGCGGCCTTCTTTTTTTATCAATGATCAAAATTATTTCGCAGCAGCGAGGCGTTTTGCCACTTCGCTCCAGTTCACCACGTTCCAGAAAGCGGTGATGTAGTCGGGTCTGCGGTTTTGATAGTTCAGGTAGTAAGCGTGTTCCCATACATCCAAGCCAAGGACAGGGGTGCCTTTCACTTCGGCAACGTCCATCAGGGGATTGTCCTGGTTCGGGGTGGAGGTGATTTGCAGTTTGCCGCTGGCGTCTTTTACGAGCCAAGCCCAGCCAGAACCGAAGCGGCCAGTGCCGGCAGCAGCGAATTTGGTTTTGAACTCGTCGAACGTTCCAAAGGCACCGTTGATGGCGTCGGCCACTGCACCGGTAGGCGCACCACCAGCACCGGGACCCAGTACGGTCCAGAACAGGCTGTGGTTATAGTGACCACCGCCGTTGTTGCGAACGGCTGCGGGGTATTTGGAAATATTTTTGCAGATCTCTTCGATGCTCAGGCTCTCTTCGGGCTTGCCGGCGACGGCAGCGTTCAGGTTGGTGACATAAGCGTTATGGTGTTTGCCATGGTGAATTTCCATGGTACGGGCGTCGATATGCGGCTCCAATGCATTAAACGCATAGGGAAGAGCGGGAAGGGTAAAGGCCATGATGAATGATTTTTTAGGGTTTAACAATATTTTTTTGGGAATCAAATATACAACCATTCGCTGCTGAAGAAAATTTCATGCGGGCGCGATTATCTTATCGATCACCGGTGATTTTTCTAACAAAAGCACACCGTTCTTGTTCTTCCTTTTTAAAAAGGCAGGTCGTCCGTAGCCGTGTTCGACGCCATGAACGGCTCTTCGTCGGGAGGAGGAGGTGTTCCGCCACCGCTGGTCTTCTCGATCTTCCAGGCGCGGGCCTCGGTGTACCAGCGGCCGTTGTATTCGCGGCTTTCCAGGTCCACGGCCACGCTAATGAGTTCGCCTACGGCAAGGTTGTATTGATCCACTTTATCGCCCCAGATGGACAAGCAGATCTTTTTGGGATATTGTCCCGGGGTTTCCAAGATGAATTCCTGCTTTTTCCAGGGACCTTTTTTTCCCATCCCGGTTGTCAACGGCAGCAATTGTGCTACTCTTCCTTTTACTTCCATGATTGATTTATCGTTTTGCTGTTTATAATTATTTATTTCACCGTTCTCCCGCTTTGCGTATACGCGCAAAGAACGTGTCGATCAGTTTCTTGCACTCCTCGGCTTTCATGCCTTTTTCCACCGTGGTGCGCGGATGCAACAGCGGTGTGCTCACCAGGCTGTAGCCGCGTTGCACGTCGGATGCGCCGTAGACCAATTTCTGCAACTGCACCCAGTGCAGGGCTCCGGCACACATCACACAAGGTTCTAACGTGACGTAGAGGGTACATTCACTGAGGTATTTCGAACCTAAATAGTTTGCCGCCGCGGTCGTCGCCAACATCTCGGCGTGGGCGGTGGCATCCGTGAGCTTTTCGGTTTGATTGTGGGCCCGGGCAATGATCCGGTTTTTGCAAACCACCACCGCGCCCACGGGCACTTCATTGATCGCTAACGCCTTGTCGGCTTCTTTTAGGGCTTCGCGCATGAAGTATTCGTCCGTAAAAAGCTCCATAGGGTCACAAAGCTAAACGCCTTGGGCAAAATGACAAGCGCATGTCTGCTCCTTTCGCGGGTCGAGACCTATTTTATCTTGATGCTCATCATCATCGACCGGGCCGTTTCCTGCCAATCCTGTTGCAGGCGCTTGGGGCAATTGAACGAAAATGCCAGGGTCTGGCGGGGTTCCACGAGGTATTGAATGTAGGTATAGCGCAACACGGGGTCCTGCAGCCCTTCTTGTTTCCGGCTGCCGTTGAGGCGTGCATCGAACTCGAAGAATATCAATTTTTTACCACCCACATCGTGGATGCCTTCGTCGATCATGTTCACGCGGTCGAACATGTTCATGATGCTGGCGCGGAAAAATTTTTGGGCCAGGGCCAGGTCGGCGTCGGGCCATTGTGTAGCGGAAATGTTTACGCTAAAATCCACTTCCCGCTCGGCGTTGGTGTAGGCGGCCAGGGGCGCCCGGATCGACGGATAGCGTTCGTTGAAATCCATATCGTCCATAGGATGCCAGTCCTGGGGTACCGAAACCGTTATGGCGTCGTTCACTTTCACTTTCTTCATCTTAGGCTTCCCTGCGGCCAGGCACAGGAGGGCCAGCAGACAGAGGGCCATGGGGGTGGCACTTTTAATTTTTAGCATATAAGGCGCAGACACAAAGTATTGTTAAATTCGCGGCTAAATTAATTAAAACTCAGATGTTACGGACTCATACTTGCGGTGAATTGAGGTTATCAGACGCAAATAAACACGTTACCCTGGCGGGCTGGGTACAGCGCGTACGCGACAAGGGGAGTGTTTTGTGGATCGACCTCCGCGACCGCTACGGTATTACCCAATTGATCTTTGAAGAAGGCAAAAGCGCCGCCGATCTGGTGGAAAAAGGCCGCAGCCTCGGCCGTGAGTTTGTGGTACAGGTAGAGGGCGTCGTCACCGAGCGCCTTTCCAAAAACGACAAGATCGCCACAGGCGAGATCGAAGTGAAAGTGACGGCCATCAACATCCTCAACGCCGCCAAACTTCCCCCCTTCACCATTGAAGACGACACCGATGGCGGCGACGAGCTGCGCATGAAATACCGCTACCTCGATTTGCGCCGTAACCCCGTGCGCGAAAGCCTCCAGCTCCGCCACAAGATGGCCCAGCAAACCCGTACCTACCTCGATGGACAGAACTTCATCGAAGTGGAAACGCCCGTGCTCATCAAGTCCACGCCCGAAGGCGCGCGCGACTTTGTGGTGCCTTCGCGCGTGCATCACGGCGAATTCTATGCATTGCCCCAATCGCCCCAGACGTTTAAACAATTGTTGATGGTTTCCGGCTTCGACCGTTACTATCAGATCGTAAAATGTTTTCGCGACGAAGACCTGCGCGCAGACCGTCAACCGGAATTCACGCAGATCGACTGCGAGATGGCCTTCATCACGCAAGAAGATATTCTCAACATGTTCGAGGGCCTCGTGCGCCATCTCTTCAAGCATGTGAAAGGGATCGACATGCCGTCGGTGCCGCGCATGAACTATGACGAAGCCATGAAACGCTACGGTTCCGACAAGCCCGACACACGCTTCGCCATGGAGTTTGTGGAGATCACCGAACTGACCAAAGGCAAAAATTTCCCCGTGTTCGAAAGCGCCGAATTGGTCGTCGGCATCAATGCCACGGGATGTTCCGAATATTCGCGCAAGCAAATCGACGAGCTGACAGAATTTGTAAAGCGCCCGCAGATCGGAGCAAAAGGTTTGGTGTATGTACAATACCGCACCGATAGCACCGTCAAATCTTCGATAGATAAATTTTATACGCCGGAAGAACTGAAGACGTGGGTTGACAAATTCAACGCCAAGCCCGGAGACCTTATCCTCTTGATGGCCGGCGAGACCTACACCACCCGCAAGCAACTGAATGAGCTGCGCTTGTTGATGGGCGACAAACTGGGGCTGCGTGACAAACAAAAATTCTCTGCACTGTGGGTAGTCGACTTCCCGCTGCTGGAGTGGAGCGAAGAAACGAAGCGCTACCACGCCATGCACCACCCGTTCACATCGCCGAAACCCGAAGACATCAAGTTGCTGGACACCGATCCCGGCAAAGTGCGCGCCAATGCCTATGACATGGTGATCAACGGCACGGAAGTTGGAGGCGGTTCCATCCGGATCCACGACCGGCCTACCCAACAAATGATGTTCAGCCACCTGGGCTTTTCGGAAGAAGAGGCCAAGAAACAATTCGGTTTTCTTATGGACGCTTTCGAATTCGGCGCACCTCCACACGGTGGCATCGCGTTTGGCTTCGACCGGCTGTGCTCCATCTTTGGTGGTGCCGATTCCATCCGCGACTTCATCGCGTTCCCCAAGAACAACGCGGGCCGCGATGTGATGATCGACACGCCGTCGACGATTTCCGAAGAGCAGATGAAGGAACTGGCCTTGCTGACACGGAAGTAATCCTTACAAAAAATAATCAAAGCATATCCTGTCTTCGCGCAAACCCTGAGGGACGCGCGAAGACATTTTTATTTCAATTCTTCAAACAAAGTTTATTTTCAATTCTTCAGCATGAGGGTATACTGCCCCCGTTTGCGTTGTTGTGGATTATCCTTCAGTCCGTGGTCGGTATAGCTGGCCCGCAAAAGATAAACGCCTTTGCCCGCATCTTTCACCGGCTTCATCCTCGTTTTGAATGCGCCGCTGATGCCCGTCAAATAAAAATGATCAGCATCCTTGTTGCTTTTCAAAATCCATCGCGCGATCTCTTTCGCCTGCACAGCCTGCACCTCGGGATGCGGCGGCATGGGAATGTTTCCCCACGTGCCCAGCGAACCGCCGATTATTTTCTTCGACAGCGCGTCTTCCATACTTGCACTGTATGGATACTTGGCAGCAATTTGTTGGAACGACGGGCCGATCAATTTGTCGTTGGCCGTATGACAATTGAAGCACGGGAGGGTGGTCATGGTTAGCAGCGCTTCCGGCTCGGGTTCCGTCTTGGATCGTTCCGAACGGTAGGCCTGGAGTTGTGCTGAGTCGGAAAGGAATAGAACCTGCAACAACACTTCATGGGGAGCGATCTCATCATATTCCGAATTGCCGTCCTCTTTGTCGTTGACATGGATCGTGTAGTTGACCATCGCATTCCACTGGAATTTTGCGTTGGCGGCGGGGAGTGTCATGCGCACTACCGGCGCGGTATTCTCGGCAGCGGGTTCGCTTTCGCGGAAAGAAGAAAGCATTGCGCCCGACAGAATCGTTAAGGCAACCACGCCACCGCCCACAAAGGCTCTTCGAAACGTATTCATTCGCGCGATCAGGCTTTGTCGATTTCCTGGGCCACGCGGTTGGCCGAGCGTGTAGCCGCCTCGGTGCCCCAGTTCAGGTTGTCGGCATAGGCGCCGGCAAAGTAAATGCGACCAAAAGGCTTCATCACCTCGGGCCAGAATTTTTTCAGCGTGCCGATGCCAAAGGGTGTCCGTTCACACGTGGAGGCATAGGTCTCCTTGGTCCAATCGCGGCTGGTGGCGAATTCGATGGTGTCGTGCTTGCCGGGATAGACCGAGCGAAAGGCCGCCAAAGCCCGCTGCGGCGAAACACCTCCAGGACCTGTGCCCAGAATGACCACGCGATGCGTTTCGACTTCATCGGCCGATTGCCACACCGACCAGAGATCGGGCAGGTCGAGTTCCATGTTGATGCTCAGCTTGTCGTCCAGCCAGAATTTGGACGACGCCTGGAACACGAAGCGTTGGTAGGAATCGTAGACAAGGTTGTCGAGCACGAATTGTTTCTCCGGCGAGAAGCCTGGCGTGACGGGAATGTTCTTGAATGCCGGCGGTGGGATGCAGTTCACGAAGTAGTCGGCCTGCATTTCTTTTTGTTCGTTTAATTGTTTGTAGGTAACGGTCACGCCGCTGTCGCCGTGCTTGATGGAAAGGATCGGGGTGTTGAGCCACACTTTCGAGCCGAGGCGCTTCGCGAACGCGTTGGGCAGCATTTGATTGCCTCCCTTTAATCGGAACACTTCCGGCGGCGCCAGGGGCACACCGCGGAGATGGAGAATCGCCGCGCGCCACAATTCAAATTGCACGGAATAGTCGGCGCCTCCCAAAAACTTCAAGGCGGTGGCGGAGGCGCCATCCTTCTTGTATAATTCGGCCATGGGTGTACTATCCATGTTATCGTAGCCTACACCAAACGGTTGATATTCGTCTTTGAATTTATCGAGGTAGGGTTTCACATAGAGCGACTCCAGATCCCACCACGGGTTTTGCGAGAGAAATTTTACTTCGCGATCGTTGAACCCAAATTTTTTGAGCACCACCGGGTCCGCCAGCATTTCTTCCGTGTAGAACTTGTCGTCGATGCGGCGCAGCAGGTTCTTGCGGCGGGGATAGGGCAACGCGGTGAGTCCGAATTCCTGGATGTATCCCCAGTAACGGTCATAGCCTGGTTTGCAAATATGTTCCATGCCACCGTCGCCGTATAGACCATCAGAGAGACCGTCGTGTACGGTGAACACGTGGCCGCCATGGCGACCGCTGGCTTCCATGACCACTACGTCGTGACCCCGGCGCGTGAGCTCATAGGCGGTGCAAAGCCCTGCCAGTCCCCCACCCCCAACGATCACTTTTTTAGGGTTGGCCGAAGAGGCGATTTCCATTTTTTCCGGGTCTGCCTTCAGACCGTCTTCCAACCATGATTTTGGATCTACAACGGACACGCCCATGCCGGCCATCATGCTATTCTTCAGGAAGTCTCTTCGTTTAAAGGTGCTCATAGGAAGGGGGTAAAAGTGTATTTCAATTTACGGCTTTCAGTAAATAAAAAAAGATTTTGTAAGTCAATTTATGTAAAAGGAAAGTATTCGAAGATTATGATAGCAACGAATCATTTCTAAAATCCATACACAGGACATCAACTCCGGGCCGTAAAGAGCCGCCATATCAGGCCAAAACTTCTATTTTTGATAACGTCTTAACCCCTACATCTCATGGTCTCCGTACTTGGAATTCCTTTGGACAGCAACTCTTCCTTTTTATCGGGTGCGGCCTCGGCACCCCAAAAGATCCGTGAAGCCTATCACTCGGCTTCCGCCAATTATTGCGCAGAAAATGGAATGGATCTCAACCAAATCCAGTCGTGGAAAGACCAGGGTGACCTGCAGCTTCCCGGCATGCCGGCAGCCTTTCCGTCGATCGAACAAAATGTTTTCAATTGGCTTGGCAAAGACCACCACGTGCTGAGTCTGGGGGGAGATCATTCGATCACCTATCCCATTATAAAAGCGTTTGCAAAAAAATATCGCAACCTCAACATCCTCCACCTTGACGCCCATGGCGACTTGTACGACGATTTTGAGGGAAACAAATTTTCGCATGCCTGCCCGTTTGCGCGGATCATGGAAGAGGGCCTGGCATTGCGGTTGGTGCAGGTGGGCATCCGCACCTACAATCCGCATCAGCGTGAACAAGCCCGGCGCTTTGGTGTGGAGTCCATCGAAATGAAGGATTGGAAAGACGGCACGGCGCTGCACTTTGACGGGCCGCTGTATATTTCGCTGGACTTGGATGCGCTCGATCCCGCATTTGTGCCGGGTGTGTCGCATTATGAACCCGGCGGCTTTACCACACGCCAGGTACTGGCCATCCTGCAGGGTTTGGATGCTACCGTCGTCGGGGCCGACATCGTGGAATTGAATCCCACCCGCGACATCAACGGCATGACGGCCATGGTAGCGGCCAAATTTTTTAAGGAGCTATTGGTGAAGCTTTTGCCAGCCGCTTCCGTATAATCTCTTAAAAAAAAAATGAAAGACCTCTTCTCCACCCAGGCCAAACAATATGCGGCCTTCCGCCCGACGTATCCCGAGGCGTTGTACGATTTCATCTTTCAACATGTTCGTGGAAATGAAAATGCCTGGGACTGTGCCACAGGCAATGGACAGGTGGCCCAACGTCTGGCGCGTCAATTCAAAAAGGTTTACGCCACCGACATCAGTCAGAAACAACTGGACCAGGCTTCGCCGGCCAATAACATTCACTACACGGTGAGTCCCGCAGAAAGCACGTCGTTTCCGGATCATCAATTCGATCTCGTCACCGTGGGCCAGGCGCTCCATTGGTTTGATCTCGATAAATTTTATGCGGAGGTAAGGCGTGTGATGAAACCCGGTGGGTTGCTGGCCATTTGGGGCTATGGGTTGCTGTACATTGAACCCGCCATCGATGAAGCCTTTATGAATTTTTACGACAACACCGTAGGGCCCTATTGGGACAATGCCCGCCGGCTGGTGGAGGACGAATACAAAACGATTGCTTTTCCGTTCACGATCATCCCCTCGCCGCCACTGGCCATCGAAACCGAATGGACGCTCGATCATTTGTCGGGGTATTTATCCAGTTGGTCGGCGACCCAAAAATTCATTCAGCAAAAAGGATACGATCCCGTGCCTGAATTCATTCAGCAGTTGGCCATCCTTTGGGGCCAGGGTTCGCGGCGTGTCCGATTCCCCGTGTTCACCCGGGTGGCGATTATCGCTTAAAGGATTCATTGCACGGGTGTCTGCATACCAACGATATCGCTTCTTGCGACGTGTCCTTTTTTGCCCATCCCAATTCAGCCTGGCCAACCACTGTACGCGGTAAATATCCAAGTTCCGACATTAAATCTATGTTAAGAAACTCACGAAAAACCCGGGCGTATACCGGTTGGGTGAGCGTTTACAACCCCAAACGGCAACAGCACTTTTTTACCTATGGGGACAGTTGTTTTTCACCTCAAAATCCTTCGCCGAACAAAAATTATTTTGATATCTTTGATAAGCATCCTTCGCGATGAGCCGATGGTTTTCACGCCGGGACTGTTCCAGTGAATCAATCTGTCAACATCAAATTTTCTCCCCCCTATTCAATATCCTTAACCTAAACCAAAAAACACATGAATCGTCTCATGCTAAAATCTCTCGTGTTGTTTCTTTTCGTCACCGTGATCTGTACGGCCTTTGCCCAGGATCCGTGGGTTAACCTCGGCTCCAAAAAAGTGAACTTTGGACTTGACCGCGACGTGATCCACGTCAGCTATCGCGACAATGCGCTCAGCGCCATCAAAATCCTCGTGAACAATGGCGCCCTGAACATGCACAAGTGCACCGTCTATTTTGAAAATGGCGGCCAGCAAGAGGTAGAACTTCGTCACAACTTTGCGAAAGACTCCAACAGCCGCGTGATCGACCTGAAGGGCAACAAGCGCAACATCGACCGGATCGAATTCTGGTACGACACCAAAGATGCCGCCAACCGCAAAGCTGAAGTAGAGGTTTGGGGTAGAAAGTAATCTAAAAAGCAATTCCCTGTTCGCTCCCCTGCGGCCTTCCGCCCAGGAGAGCGAACTGTTTTATACCATCTGGGCTCATACCTTACATCGTCTTTCTTTTCTCCGTAAAGGTGCCTATCATGCCATTCATATTTTTTCATCATGCGGTATTGTTTTGTGTTGGGTGTTGCCCTTTTGATCTTGCTGGCCTGCCGGCCCAAGCCCAAGCAGACCTTTGACGTTATTATCCGGCACGGCACCGTCTACGATGGCTCCGGCGCCGAACCTTTCACCGCCGACATCGCCTTGCAAGCCGACACCATTGCCGCCATCGGCGACCTGGGTGATGCTGCGGGCAAAAAAGAAATCGATGCTACCGGTCTCGCCGTTGCGCCGGGTTTTATCAACATGCTCAGCTGGGCCGATCGCAGCCTGCTGATGGACGGCCACTCCATGAGCGACATCAAACAGGGCGTGACGCTGGAAGTGTTTGGCGAAGGATGGTCGCCCGGCCCTGTGAAGCGAAAGCCTACCAGCAAACCGGTCGATAGTTTGTGGACTACCCTCGGAGGATATTTTAATTATGTTCAGAAGAAAGGGGTGACCCCGAATGTGGCTTCCTTTGTAGGGGCCACGTCGATCCGTATCCACGAATTGGGTCACGACAATCGTCCGCCGACCGCGGAAGAATTGAAACGCATGAAGGCCCTCGTACAACAAGCGATGGAAGACGGCGCCATGGGATTGGGGTCGTCGCTCATCTACGCCCCTGCCGACTATGCCTCCACCGATGAGCTGATCGCCCTCGCACAGGTGGCTTCACAAAATGGCGGTATGTACATCACACACATGCGCAGCGAAAGCGACAACATTCTTTCGGCCATGAACGAAACGTTCCGCATCTCGAAAGAGGCGCACATTGCAGCGGAGATCTATCACCTGAAGATCAACCATGAAAGAAACTGGGGCAAAGTAGAAACGGTCATCGCCAAGCTGGACAGTGCCCGGAATGCCGGTTTGAAAATAACCGCCAACATGTACACCTATACTGCCAGTGCCACCGGTCTCACATCGCGCCTGCCTACGTGGGTGCAGGAGGGCGGCGCGAGTGCCATGCGCAAGCGGTTAAAGAATCCGGTAACGCGCAAGAAGGTGTTGGAGGAAATGCGCCTGGGCATTCCTACAAAAAATTCCGAACCGAAAGACGTGATGATGTTGGGCTTCCGCCTGGACTCGCTCAACAAGCTCTACCGCGGCAAGCGGCTTGACGAAGTGGCCCGCCTCCACGGAAAAGACGCCGACGAAACGGTGATCGACCTGGTGGTGCGCGACAAGTCCACGATCGCCGCCGTGTACTTCCTGATCTCCGAAGCCAATGTGAAACGCATGCTGACGCTGCCGTACGTGAGCTTCGGCTCCGATGCCGCGTCGATGTCAGAAGCCAAGATCTTCGCCGACTGGGGCACACATCCCCGGGCCTATGGGACGTTTGCGCGCTTCCTGGGAAAATATGTTCGTGACGAAAAAGTGGTTTCGTTGCCCGAAGCCATTCGCCGCCTCACCGCCTTGCCGGCGAGCAACCTGAAGCTCAAAAAGAGAGGTAGCCTGAAGGTGGGCTACTATGCCGACCTGGCCCTTTTCGACGCGCGTACCATTGCCGACCACGCCACGTTCGATTCGCCCAAGGAATATGCCACGGGCATGCAACACGTTTTTGTAAACGGCGTGCAGGTGCTCCACCAGGGAGAACACACCGGCGCCTTGCCCGGCCGTGTTGTGCGCGGTCCCGGGTGGAAAGGCAAGCGCGGTTAAGGAAGTTGAACTGACGTTAATTTGGGATGGGCTACTTCCGTTGGGAAGTGAATAGGCTTATCTTTAGTGATCATATTTTTACTTAACCTATAACTATCCATCATCATGGATAAATATTTTCTACTCTTTGCGATCGTTTTGCTGAGCATCGTGGCGCATGCCCAGGACCAAAAGACCCTGGTGGCTACCGGCGATAAATATTATGGGAAGAAGGATTATAAAAATGCCCTGGCCGCGTACCTGGCGGCTCAGGATCTCAATCCCGATGATGCCGCCGTCAATTTCAAGATCGGCCTCACCTACCTGTATTCGGAAACGAAGTCGAAAGCCGCGTCCTACATCAGCAAGGCTTACCGTTTGAACCCGGCGGTGAACCCGGACATCGACTATCACCTGGGCATTGCCTTTCAGAATACCAACGAATTCCAGAAGGCCATCGAGCATTTTGAAAACTTCAAAAAGAAAAAGGCCAACTTGTCGAGCATCGTAGACGAGAAGATCGCCGAGTGTCACATTGCCGACTCCCTTTCACAAAATGAGTTGAACGTGATCATCGAAAACCTGGGCGCTGTGAACACGCCGTACAGTGATTACTCTCCCATCATCTCCGCGGACGGCAACACCCTGATCTTTACTTCGAACCGCACCGACGATCCCGCCAAGGCAAAGGCCAATCAAAATTTCGAAGACATTTTCTTCACCACCAAGCAAGGCAACACCTGGGCCGCCCCCAAGCCGATAAGCCCCAACATCAACATCAAATACAATGATGCCGCGGCATCACTTTCACCCGACGGGAAGACCTTGTTCTTATACTACGAAGAAGGCGAAGGCGACATCTACACCTCCACGCTGACGGGTGACCAATGGTCCAAACCCGAGCCGCTCAACAAGAACATCAACACCGCGATGTTCTGGGAAACCTGCGCCAGCGTGACGGCCGATGGAAAGAAACTTTTCTTTGCCAGCAACCGCCCCGGTGGGATCGGCGAACTGGACCTTTACGTGAGCCAACTCGACGGCAAGGGTGAATGGGGAAAGGCTGTGAACCTTGGCCCCGTGATCAACACCCCCGAAAACGAAGACTCACCCTACATCCACCACGACGGCGTGACGTTGTACTTTTCCTCCGACGGACATCCCCGGCTGGGCAACAGCGACATTTTCGTTACCGAGTTTGTCAACAACAAATGGAAGAAACCCGAGAACATGGGCTACCCGCTGAACTCGTGGGAATATGACGGCTTCTTCACGCTGTCGCCGGATAAGAAAAAAGGATATTTCTCCACGGCCAAGGAAGGCGGCTTGGGGGATGCGGACATTTATTCCATCACATTCCTGGAGCCCAAGTATAAAGTGAAGCCCAAACCCGAAGTGGTGGCGGCTGTGCAGAAGGCTGCCGAAGAAAAAGTAAAAACAGAAATCCCGAAAAGCGAAGAATTTATCGACGCCAGCATCCAGGCCAAGAAGGAGCAGAAGGTGGTGACGTTGTTGAAGGGACGCGTGATCGATGAAAGCAATGCCGCTCCCCTCGGCGCGGTGATCTCGCTCGTGGATAACGCGACCAACAAAGTGATGGCAAAGATCAACGCCAACCCGTTGACGGGTGAATTCGAGCTGATCATTCCACACGGTGGGAACTACGGGGTGGCTACGGAGAAAGCGGGCTACCTGTTCAACTCCATCAACTTTGCGTTGCCGGAATTTGCCGAGTACCAGGAGATCGACACGCACATCATCATGGTGAAGGCAGAGGTCGGATCGAAAGTGGTATTGAAAAACATTTTCTTCGACATTGGCAAGGCTGACCTGAAAACAGAGTCGGTGGCCGAAGTGGAAAATATCCGCGAGCTGCTCATCACCAACCCGAACCTGAAGGTGCAGATCAACGGACACACCGACAACAGTGGTAACGCCGCTAGCAACAAGGCGCTTTCATTGAAACGGGCGTCATCGGTAGTGACCTACCTGGAGGCCCATGGCATTGCCGCCGATCGCGTGACGGCCAAGGGCTACGGTTCTGAACGCCCCATCGTTTCCAACGACGACGAGACCGGCGGTCGCGAGATCAACCGCCGTACGGAAATTGAAATCATCGAGTAAGAAAATGCCTGCGATAACAGCGCAACCTACTTCAAAGCAGTGACCACTTTTTTCAGGACGTCGAGTGTGACGGGCTTTTGGAAATAGGCGCGCACCTCCGGGAAGGTATCGGCGCGGCTGAGGTCTTTGGGGTGGTTGGACGAGCTGATGATGTACATCTCCGGCTGCTTCACCAGCAAGGATTCGATCTTCTTTAATTCTGCGAGAAACTCCCAGCCATCGATTTCGGGCATATAAATGTCCAGCAAAATGACATCGGGCAGGTGTTCCTGTGAATTTTTGTGATGAAGGAGGTAATCGATAGCGCCTTGTGCGCTGTTGTAGATGGTGATGATGTGGGCCAGTTCCCCCAATTCGGCGAGCCGCTTGATATAAAACGACGACATGGGGTCATCGTCAATGATCCAGAGGTTAGCGATTTTGCTCGACATAGCGGGAATCCGGTTTAAACATAACTCGTTTATACATAACTCAATACGACCACATAAATACAAATCATTTTGGCATGGTAACTTGCTGTCGCTATAAAGTTGACACGCGTGTATGAAAATCGCTGGTTTAGGATGGCCGGCCGCTGACCCTCCCCGGGCAAACGGCCGGCCTCTTGTCAACTTTAGAATGTTTTGCGCAGTGTCACGCCATAGTTTCTCGGATCGCCCAGGTGGGTGGCGCCAAAGTCGTAGGCATAGGCAATGTATTTTTGATCGCCGAGGTTTCTTCCCCAGAACATGAGGTCGAACGAGCGGTAAGATGCGCCAGCGCGCGCATTCAACAAGCTGTAGGACGACTGCGATACGGTGTTGCCCAGGTCAAAGTACTGCTTGCCCAACGCCATCCATTCGCCGCGCACCAGAAGTTTCACGTCTCCCGCAGCAACGCTATACTGAACGGCTGCCATCGAAGTATAAGCCGGTGTGAAGATCTGCTTGTTGCCTGTCAGGTCCACTTCGGCTCCGTTGGAGGCCACTTTCAGGTTTGTGTATTTCGCCTGGCTGATACCCAGGTTGTATTCGATCTGCAAGCCTTTCACGGGCATGGTGGCCAGGTGAAGATCAACTCCCTTGCTGGTGAGTGTGCCGGCATTTTTTGTTATCGTGATGGCTTCAGGCAACACCAGTGTGGGCACCTGTGCATCGGTCACGTGAATGTAGAACAACGAAACATTGAGCTGCAAGCGATTGTCGAAAAATACGTTCTTCGTTCCCACCTCCACGTTGTCGCTGTACTCAGGCTTGTAGGAGTACAAGGGCGGCTGCGAAGGATCTGCCCCTAACTGCGTGAGACCGCCCGCGCGGTAGCCACGGCTGTAAGTAGCATACAAAGTATTGAACTCCGACGCGTGATAAGCGACACTTGCCTTAGGCGAAACGGCGTGGAAGTTGGCGGTGGCGCTGGTGTCGGGTTGTGTCACAAACATCGGGTTGGGATCCGGATCGTGCTGGTACTCGCCTTTCACACTTTGCTTCTTGTGCTCATAGTCATAGCGGATGCCCAAGGTCACATCGAGTTTGTCTAGAAAGGTATAGGTGCCTTGTCCGTAGAAAGCGATGCCACTGCCCGTACCGGTGCTGGTGTTGATGGTCGAGAAGTTGGTATCCGGCACGCCCATCAAGCCCGCATCCTCTCCAAAACGGGTGGCTTGCTTCACCGGGCTTTTCTGATGGAACATATAGGTTCCGGCGGTCCACTTAAAATTCGAGGCCGTTGCCGGCGACGAGAACTTGAACTCCTGCGTCCACACTTTCACGTTGTTCCATTTGCTGCCGTAGTTGTTGATGATGGAGACACCGTCGATGGGCGAAAAGTCGCCGTCGATGGGATCTTTGTAGTAGCGATAGTTGGACTGATACGAGGTCTGCGAGGTAAAGTTCAAACCGCGACCGGCGTAGCTCGCCACCAGGGAGCTGTTGAAGATGTTGTCCACCAATTGCGTGACCGCATTCTGGTTGACACGGAATGGATTGGAGAAGGCTTCGTCTTTGCTCGAGGCCAGCGGGAACGTGCCGTTGTTACGGTTCGCGTTGTGTTTCACATTCAATGTGACGGCCCAGGCGCGGGAAGCGTTGTAGCGCAGGTAATAATTTCCGGTGAGGCTGTGTTTCTTATCAAAATCATTCTGGTAAAAATCATTTTTATAGAAACCATTCATGCGATCATAAATGCCCGTAGCGCCCAGGTAAAGTTTGTTCTTCACGAGTGGCGTGCGGAAGCCCACTGCATAACGTTGCTGTCCGTAGTTGCCGATGTTGATCTCGCCAAAACCGCTCGTGACGTTTGTCGGTTTTTTGGTGATGATGTTGATGACACCGCCCATGGCGTTGCGTCCATAGAGCGTGCTCTGCGGTCCGCTTAGCACTTCAATGCGCTCGACGTCGAACAACTGCGCGATGTAGGTGTCCAACCCAAACTGGTTCACCCCGTCGATGTAGGTGGCTACGGCCGGGTCGTATGAGGTGGAGGTAATGCCACGGATGGAGGTCACGTTACGACCGTCGCCGGGATTGGCGGAGTACAGGTTGGGGACGATGGCGGTGATGTCTTTGCTGTTCCACAACCGGTATTGTTCCACCTGGCGCGAGGAGATGGCGTTGACGGTGAAGGGTACCTTCTGGAGGTTCTCTTCTTTTTTATCGGCTGTCACCACCACGGCATCCAGTTCGGTAGCCGATTCCTGGAGTGCGATCGCCAGCGGTTCGGTGCTGCCCTCGCCCACCGTGATGGTGCGCTCCTGGGTGGCGTAGCCGATGGCGGAAACCTGGATCTTATACGTACCGGCCGGTAAACTACCCAAGGCGAACGCGCCATCGGCATCCGTGGAAGCCCCTACGTTTGTGTTGAGGACATACACGGTTACACCCGGTATAGGTTGGTCATTTGCGCCGGTCACTTTGCCCGACAAGGGTGTGTTCTGACCCCAAGCAGCCACGCATGTCATAAAGGGGATCAGTAAAAAAATAATTCTGGTCATGAAGAAAATGAGTTAGAGATCTGAAAAAGAATGCGGAATCGCGCCCGCGAGGGGCTCATAACCGGCAAACCGGGGCGAAATTTATTGAAGATTTTCGACTTTCCAGGAAATACGCGTGAAAACACGGAAGGCAAATGCGCGTTAGGTAGGACGTCAAAAGGCGCCTTCGGGGGGCACGCTGAATGAAAACACGGAGCCTCTCCCCTCTTCACTCTCCACCCAGATCTGGCCACCGTTCTTCTCCACGAATTCCCGGCAAAGGATCAACCCCAGCCCGGTCCCCTTTTCATCGGCCGTTCCCTTGGTAGAGTGCTTGGCTTCGATGCGGAACAGTTTTTTCATCACCTCGGGGCTCATGCCCACGCCGTTGTCGGCTATGGCAATGATCACCCGGCCGTTTTGCCGCCGCAGGCGGGTGGTGATCTGGCCGCCTTCGCCCGTGAACTTGATGGCATTGGAAATGAGGTTGCGCACCACGGTGTTGATGGAATTCTTATGCGCCCGCACCATCCAGGCTCCTTCACCGGCGTTGTTCAAGGTGATCTTTTTCTGTTGCGCCTGGGCCTTCAACAGCGCGCGATTCTCTTCCACCACGGCATTCAGGTCAAACACCTCCGGCTTGAACTCGATGTTGCCCGTTTGCGACCGCGACCATTCTAACAGATTTTCCAACAAGGCAAACAAGTTCTTCACCGACTTGTCGAGGTCTTTCGCCAGCATTTGTATTTCTTCTTTGCTGAGGCTGTCGGTGTGATGCAGCAGCAGGCCCGAGAAAGACGTCAGCGAATTCAAAGGCCCTTTCAGGTCGTGGCTGATGATGGAGAAGAATTTGTCTTTCGTGGCGTTGAGTTCCTGGAGCTTGAGGTTTTGTTCGTTCACCGTGGCATGGGCAGCTTCCAATATCTTGTTGGATCGCCGCTTTACCAAATACAGGTACAGCACGAGTGCGGCTACCACCACCGTTAGCCCGACCAGCAGGAACAAAAAATTCTGCAGTTTCTTTTGGGTCCGTAACTCTTTCTCGCGCTGGAGCCGGAGCGTTTGCAGGTGGCCGATCTGCGATTCCTTTTTTTCGATCTCGTAACGGTTCTGGGTTTCCAACAACTGGTGCTCGTTCTTGTCGTTGTTCATAAACTCCTGGAGCAGTTGCTGCTGGTCTTTGAACTCCCAGGCCTTCTTGTAGTCGCCAAGCTCTTTGAAGGAAGCGCTGAGGTATTCGTAGCTTTTCAAAGTTTGGGATTGATCCTGGACTTCGCGGGCGGCATCCAATGCCAGTTGCAAGTTGGCCACGGCACGGGCATAATTCTTTTGTTGGTAATACAAGGCACCGATGTTGTTGTACGAATCGGCGATCCCCTTTCTATCCTTCAACGCTTGCCGTACCTCCAGCGAAGCCACGTGGTTGGCCAGGGCTTTGTCGTTGTTCTTCATGAGGCGGTAAAGCTCTCCGATGTCGTTCAGCGAAAGCGCTTCACCGGCCTTGTCGCGGACGGAGCGGCTGAGGGCCAGCGCCCGTTTGTGCGTGGCCAGGGCTTCGTCATAGTTTCCTTCTTGTGTTTGCAAGTGCGCGATGTTGAATAGCGCCGCGGCTTCGGTGCGCGGATCATTGATCTCGTCTTTGAACGCCAACACTTCTTCGTAGTTGCGGAGGGCCGCCTCACGTTCACCCTGCACGGCACGGACCTGCCCCAGTTGATTCAGGATCGTCACATGCACGAGCGTGTTGCGCAGCGTACGATTTATCACCAGCGCATTCTCCAGGGACTCTTCGCTTTTGTTGTAGTCGCCGATGTCACTGAACACGCGGGCGATGGCCATGTAGGTGAAGACTTGTTTGCTGTTCAGCGCAAGGGAGTCTTCGATAGCCAGGGCGCGGATGAAGTAGTCCATGGCCTGTTCGCGGTTCTCCGTGCCGGTGAGGTGGAGCATGCCGATCTCCTTCAGCACAGCCGCCTCGGCTGCCTTGTCGTTCTTTGACACGGCGTTCTTCAAGGCTGCTTGTTGTTTGGCGAGGGCTTTGTCTACCGGAGCTTTCTTGCCTTGGAAAAAGCTCTCATACCACACGAGGTCAGGATCTTTTGCCGGTTGGGCCGCCAGGGGCACCGTCAACAGCAGCACATATACGCCCAGAAAAAATTTGAGGCCTTGGTACACGTATAAAGTTTTGTCAAAAATGAGAAAAAACCGAGACCTTATTCACGTGAAGTTGGCCATAATCTTACATCGTGCCTGCTACCGGTACAGCCATATCGCGAAAGCGGCGCAAAAAAAAAATGCTTTCGGTCCCGTGAACCCGAGACGCGAAAGCATTTCAAGACCTTAGACGTTATTCCTCTCTGTAGGCGTTGATGGTTTCGATGGTGCCGTCGGGACGGTATTGGAGGCGCGTCACTTTAACGCTCCGCAGATGTGTTTTTCCTTTCGACAAAATGCTGTCATGGAAGAACAGATACCATTGGCCTTTGTATTCCACGATGGAGTGGTGGTTAGTCCAGCCGACGACCGGTTTGAGGATCACACCTTGGTAGGTGAAGGGTCCGTAGGGACTGTCGCCAATGCCATAGGCGATGAAGTGGGTGTCGCCCGTAGAGTAAGAGAAGTAGTATTTGCCGTTGTACTTGTGCATCCACGAGGCTTCAAAGAAGCGGCGGTCGTGGTCTTTGGCTGGGAGCGGCTTGCCGTCTTTGTCGATGATCTTGATCTCTTTTACGGGCTCGTCGAATTTGAGCATGTCCTTGCTCAGGCGTGCCATGCGCGGACCGATGGCGGGTACGTCGCCTTCCGGTTCTTTGCCCAGCGTATCGTATTTGCCTGTGACCCAACGCTGCAGCTGTCCGCCCCAGATCCCGCCGAAATACATGTAGTGCTTGCCATCGGTGTCTTCAAACACCGCGGGGTCGATGCTGTAGCTTCCGGCGATCGGCTTAGGTTGGGCTGTGAACGGGCCTGCCGGTGATTTGCTGGTGGCCACACCGATGTGGAACACGTCTTCCTTGTCCTTGACCGGAAAATATAAGTAATAGGTGCCTTTGCTGAAGGCGGCATCCGGTGCCCACAATTGGCGGCCGGCCCAGGGAATGTTCTTGATGTCCAGTGCCACGCCATGGTCGGTCACCGGCCCTCCTACGCTATCCATGGACAGGATGTGGTAGTCGCGCATGTCGAAATGATCGCCGTTGTCGTTCTCGGGGATGCCCGCTTCGATGTCGTGTGAGGGGTAGATGTAGATCTTGTTATCAAACACGTGTGCCGAGGGATCGGCCGTGTAGATGTCGGTGACAAGGGGTTCGGCAATGGATTTCGGGAACTGCTCGGTGGAGTCCTTCTTCGGGGCGGTTTCGGCCTCCGTTTTTGTTTCGGCTTTCTTTTGACAAGCTCCTGCTGCGAGCGCTACGATGGCCGCAAAAAGCAGGAGGGGTTTACAAGGGATGTTTTTGGTCATGTCAGGGTTGGGTTAATATTTCGAATCTATTCGTTGAAGGATATAAAGTCAAGACGTTTCGGGATACCGCTCACCCTAAGATACTGTCAAACGATTTTCTTAATCGCGTTGGAAAAGGCCCAGAAAGGGATATTGCAAATAAAGTATCACCAACGAGAGCAACAGGAACGGCAGTTCGATGGCCATGCCTTTTAAATCCCGGTCGTTGAGGTGAAAAGCGATGATCAGTAAGATACCCGCTGCCGTGATATAATTTCCCCAGACGAAAGTTTTGGGATGCAACAGCAGCACGCCGCCGGCGATGGTGGCGATTCCCATCAGGGTGAGCCCGGTCTTGCCGAAATTCCATTTGCTGAACATCGCGACCATTTCCGGTTTTCCCGACAACATGGCCCATCCTTGTTTGATACCCATATACAAAGCGAAGAGTATGAAAATGGCGTTGAGTATTTTCAGAGCGGTAGGCATGGGCTTTTCGTTTTAGGTTTATGAAGGCAACGTCTAAAGATAACGAATCCCGGGAAATGTCGGAATGCCAGCGACAATACGCTGGCCGGTTTGATTATTGACCAGCTGCTGGGCTACTGATGGTCAGTATATGCATCCCTTTATCAAAAGAATACTGAATGACGAGGTGATAGCTTTCGCAGATCTTTTTTACAATGGCCAGCCCCAGTCCCAAAGAGGGTGAGGATTGATTCTGTTTTTTGAAACGCTCGAACAATCGCTCAGGCGACGTGGTGAGGGCGTTACCCGTGTTGCCGACTTGCAGCATGTTGCCGGTGCTGGTGATGTCGATGACGCCCTGCGCGTGATTGTGTTTTACCGCGTTGCTCAGCAAATTGGTGATGAGCACGTCCGCCAATACGGGATGCATCTTTGCGTGGAATGCGCCCGTCTTTGTGAACTGCACCTTTATCGCCTTGTGCGTAAAGATCTCTTCAAACTCTTCCAGCTTGCCCGCCAGGGTCTCCGTGAGGTTGATGGTCTCCCATTCGAAAAAGTGGCCGTGCTCGATCTTGGAGAGCAACAACAGTGCCTGGTGCAATTTGGAAAGTCGCAAGGCCGACTGGTAAATATCCTGGATCCAGCGCATTTGCTCGTCGGAAAAATTCCGCTGCTGGATCAATTCCTCCACGCGGCTGTTGATGAGCGCCAGTGGGGTTTGAATTTCGTGGGATGCATTTTCGGTGAACTCTTTCAGGCTGGTGTAGTCGCGGGCGATCTTATCGGTCACTTTGTTTAAGACGGAGTTCAGCTCGTTGAATTCGAAGATCTCTTCCGGCGTCAGCATGAGCCCCTTGCCCTCGTTGAGGTCGAAAGATTTGGCGCTGGAAAGGGTTCGATAAAAGGGAGCCCAGATCCGCCGCGCGATGCGACGCTGAAACAAAAACAAAACCAGCAAACCTAAGCTGAGGACAGCCATCATAATGCCCGTGATGGATTTCAGCAATGTACGCGATTCGATGAGCGACTTCCGGATGGTCACCTTGTAGGGAGCGTCACCCACCTTGCTGATGAAACTGTATTCGCGGAACGGAACATACTCGCTGTTGTAGCGATTATAGAGCAGGGTATCTTTAAACTCCGTGACCGGCGTCAGCGTTTCGGCCAAAGCTGTGAGCTCGATCTTGTTTTCGACAAAGTAGCAGCTCTCGTCCCACACGCCGTGGGCCTGTACAAAATTTTCAAAATCGCGTCGCTCCACTTTCAATCGCTGCTCCACCTCCTGGTAGATCACATGTTCCACCACGAGGTAGAACGAGGCGCCCACCAGCACATAGATGATGACCGAGAAAACGATGTAGTAGAAATTGGTGCGGTCGAACAGTTTCAATTTTTGCCGAATTTATAGCCGATGCCGTAGATCGAATGAATATAATCCTTACTTCCCTTGTCCGTCAATTTCTTTCGCAGGTTTTTGATGTGGGAATACAACATATCGAACGAATCGGCCGAGTCGATGTTGTCGCCCCAGAGGTGTTCGGCCATGGCGGGTTTGGTGAGGGCCACCTCGATGTTCGACATAAAATACAACAACAGGTCATATTCCTTTTTGGAGAGTGTCACTTCGGTTTCACCCACAAATACTTTGCGCGAAATGTAGTTGACGCGGATCTCCTGAAAGCTGATCTCGTTGCTTCCCCCAAAATGCCTCCGGCGCAAAAGCGACTTTACGCGGGCATTCAATTCCGAAAGATGAAAGGGCTTGGTCAGGTAATCGTCCGAGCCGATGTCGAGGCTTTTGATCTTGTCTTCCAGCGCGTGACGCGCCGAGATGATGATGATGCCCGAAGACGCCTTGATCTTCTTTAACGTTTCCACGATGTCGAACCCGATGCCGTCGGGAAGATTGATGTCGACCACCACGCAATCGTAGGTATAGAGGCTTATTTTTTCCAGGGCAGATTCGTAGTTGAAAACCGTTTCCGTGATGAAACCGTCTTTGGTGAGGTGCGCCGCGATGCTTTCGGCCAGTCCCATTTCGTCTTCTACTACCAGAACTTTCAAGCGGTGTTTTTCTTTCAAAGATACGCCCCCGATTTTGGAGAAATTTAGGAAAAGGCCTCTCTTTTCGGTTTACCCGCATCCATCCAAAACCAAAAACGACCGCATAACAAACCAACGATCCCGATTTTTCCGGGCCCCTCGAATTCCTAAATGTTTCCAGAATCCGGGCCATAGTATTGCCGAATCTTTATAAAACGTGTGGCACGCTATGCAATCAAAATGGTTAACCGTCTTTTCTCTTAGCATCCTGCTCCTGCTCGTTGTGGGGTTGTCTGCTGCTTCGGCACAGCGGGAGAATCTGCGCACGCTGCTGGACCAGAGTGTCCGGCAATATCCGCTGCTCAAAGCACGCGCAGCCGAAGTGAGCAGCGCCAACCAGGATGTAAAAACGAGCACGAGCGAATACATCCCCAGGCTGTCGGTGCAACATCAATATACCTACTCCACCAACAACAGTGTGACGGGTTCGTTCTATCCCAACGGCGGAACGGTGATCTCGCCTTCCGGAGGAATCCGCGCCACCAACATTTATGACGGCACGTTTGGCAGCTTCACCTCGGCCTTGTTGGAATGGAACGTGGTGAACTTCGGCAAAGTAGCCACCAACGTGAAAGCTGCACGCCTCAACGAAGCTTCGGCGCAGGCGGCCTACGACAACGAGATCTTTCAACACCAAATCCGCGTGGCGGATGCTTATCTGCTGTTGCTCATCAGCGAAAAACTCAAGGCCATTCAGCAATCCAACTTGGAGCGCGCCGAAGGCTTTCGCGATGTGGTGAATGCCGGTGTTCATTCCGGACTCCGGCCTGGGGTGGACAGTGCCCTGGCACAAGCCGAATACACCAAAGCCAAACTCCTGTTGCTGGAAAGCGAACGCAACCAGCAAACGCAGGCATATCGTCTCCAGGAGTTGACGGGCGCGCTTACGGACAGCGGATTGATCATCGACAGCTTGAATTTTTATACGGCCTTGCCCGGCGGCGCCAGTCCCGCATTAAATACGCAGTCGAATCCAATCCTGCGCTATTATCAAACGCGCATGCAAGCGACACAGGCCCGCAGCGCGGCCGTCCGCCGTTCGTTCCTTCCCAGCATTTCGCTGGTGGCGGCCGGATGGGCTCGCGGCTCCGGTGTTTCCAACGTCAATGATGCGTATCGCACCGACTTTTCTTCGGGCACAAAGTATCAGGTATACAACTACCTGGTAGGCATCTCCACCCGCTGGACCTTGACGGACTATGTGCCGCTTCGGCACCGCTACAAGAGCGAGCAATTCAAAGCCCGGCGCGATGAAGAATTGTATAACGAACAATCGCTGCGTGTGCAACGTCAGTGGAAGGAGTCGGACATGCAATATCAAGTGGCCCTCGAACAGGCCCGCACGGCACCCGTTCAATTGGACGCTGCACGCCAGGCCTACGACCAGGCCAGCGCGCGCTACACCAGCGGTCTCACCGACCTGCCGACACTCCTGCAGAGTATCGTCACCCTAAACCGGGCCGAAGCCGACGTGGCCATCGCCTACAGCAATGCATGGCGCTCGTGGTTGATGGTGGCTGCCGCCCAGGGCGACATTTCCTTATTCTTAAACTCGGTTCAAAATTAATCGTCGACCGGAAGCCCTCGCTAACGGAAGGTGACACCATAACACACGCTTATGTACAAACTCATTCGTGCTGCCTTGCGAAATCCCATCTCGGTCATGGTGGGCATCATCGCCATCGCTTTCTTCTCCTTCCTTTCCATGCGGAGCATCCCCGTGGATATTTTCCCCGACCTTGACCTACCCACGATCTATGTCGTGCAGCCTTATGGCGGGATGGCGCCCGACCAGATGGATGGATTCATCACCACGCGCTACCAGGATCACTTCCTGTACGTTTCCGGTATCCGCGATGTGGAAGTGAAGACCATCCAGGGGATGTCGCTCATCAAGCTTCAGTTTTATCCCGGCACCGACATGGCGCAAGCGGCGGCGGAGGTGGCGAACAACATTTCGCGGGCGAAGGCCTATATGCCCGAAGGCACGGTGCCTCCCCAAGTGATCCGCTTTGATGCCAGTTCCGTGCCCGTGGGGCAACTGGTGTTCTCCAGTGCTACACGTTCGCTGAATGAAATTCAAGACTTTGCTTCCTCGCGCATTCGCCCCATGTTCTCAAAGATCGAGGGCGTGTCCAGTCCGCCGCCGCTGGGAGGGAACCAGCGCACCATTGTGATCCGGGTCGATCCGCAACGTCTGGCCAGCTACAAGCTCACCCCGGAAGAAGTGATCCGCGCCATCGGCGTGAACAACCAACCTTCACCGGCCGGCAACATCCGCATCGGCAACCAAACGCTCATGACCCCGGTGAACTCGCTCATCGACAAGCCCGCCGACTTTCTGGACATCCCCGTGCGGATCGGCTCCGGCCCCACGGTCTTCATCCGCGACATCGGCACAGTGGAAGATGCCGCCGACATTACCGTTGGATTTGCCCTCGTGCAGGGACGGCGCGCGGTTTACATCCCCGTCGTAAAAAAATCGGACGCCTCCACCCTCTCCGTCGTAAACAACATTCGCGAAGCGTTGCCGGTATTGCAGAACGCCGTTCCCGAAGATGTGAAGATCTCGTATGAGTTCGACCAGTCGTCGTATGTGACCAACTCGCTGAAAAGCCTGGTCACGGAAGGTGCGCTTGGCGCGTTGCTCACGGGATTGATGGTGTTGTTGTTTCTTCGCGACTGGCGGAGTGTGATCATCGTGGTGGTTACGATCCCCATCTCCGTGTTGAGCGCCGTGATCCTGCTGCACCTCGTCGGGCAAACCATCAACATCATGACGTTGAGTGGACTCGCGCTGGCCGTGGGCATCCTGGTCGATCAGGCCACCGTGACCATCGAAAACATACACCAGCACCTGGAGATGAATAAGCCGAAAGCGCAAGCCATCTGGGATGCCTGCAAAGAGATCGCCTTTCCCGAATTGCTTATCCTCCTTTCCATATTGGCCGTATTTGCTCCTGCGTTTGTCATGAGCGGCGTGCCGAAATCCATGTTTCTTCCTTTGTCGCTGGCGGTAGGCTTTGCTATGACGGCGTCGTTTTTGTTGTCGCAAACCTTCGTACCGGTGTTGTCCAATTGGTTGCTGAAAGTACATACCCATTACCCGGAAGAACCCACACTGGCCCTTGATCATGCGGAGTCCGAGAGCATCATCGAAGAAAGCCGTCATCCGCATCCGGTAACGGGGTTCGACAAGTTCAAAGTGAAATACATCCGCACACTGGAAAAGATCATCGAACGCAAAAAATTCTGGACGGCGGTCTACCTGACCGGCTCGTTCGTTTTGATCGCCGGTGCTTTCTTCCTGATCGGCACCGACATTCTACCCAAAGCCAACAGTCACCAATTCCAGCTGCGGCTGCGGGCTTTGGATGGAACGCGGGTGGAACGCACGGAGGAGATCACGCTGAAGGTATTGAACATTATCCAGGAGGAAGTGGGCGCGGAAAATATAGCCATCACGTCAGCCTATGTCGGCAATGTGCCCACCAGCTATGGAACATCCCAGATCTTCGTCTTCAACAGCGGGCCGCACGAGGCGGTGTTGCAGGTGTCGCTATCGGAAGCGTTTCCCGTGCGCATGGATGCTTTGAAAGAGCGGCTTCGCGAAAGCATTGCGCAGAAAATTCCCGGCTTACGCCTTTCGTTCGAGCCCATCGAATTGGTGGACAAGATCATGAGCCAGGGTGCTGCCACTCCCATCGAAGTGAACGTGGCCGCCAAAGATATCCGGGAAGCCGAGAAGTTTGCCTTGAAGATCATGGCCAACATGCAAAAGATCCCCTATCTCCGCGACGTACAGATCGCGCAACCCATGGCCTACCCGATCCTGCGCATCGACATGGATCGCGAACGCGCCGGGCAACTGGGTGTCACGCCCACGCAAGTAGCGCGCTCCCTGGTGGCCGCCACCAGCTCCAGCCGTTTCACCGACAAAAACCTGTGGCTCGACAATGCCAAGGGCCTCGCCTACCAGGTGCAGGTGCAAGTGCCCGAGTATAAAATGAACTCGGTCAATGACATCGCCAACATCCCGCTGCAAAGCGGCAACCTCCACCCAACCCTCAACGATGTGGCGACCTTCTCGGAAGAAATTGCCCCTGGTCAATACGACCGGTCCGGTCCAAACCGGTTGGTGACCATCACGGCCAACATCCACAAAAAAGATCTGGGCTCGGCCAGCAAGGCGGTGAGCAAAGCCATCGACGACGCGGGCCAGGCGCCGCGGGGTATGGCGATCGAATTCAAAGGACAAGTGAAGTTGCTGGCCGAAACGCTCAACAGTTTGCAAGGTGGTCTGGTGGTGGCCATTGTGATCATCTTCCTGTTGCTGGCGGCGAATTTTCAGTCGTTCAAATTATCGCTCGCCATTCTCTCGTCTGTGCCGGCAGTGCTAGCAGGGTCGCTACTGATGTTGTTGCTGTTTGGGGCCACCCTAAACCTGCAGTCGTACATGGGCATGATCATGTCGGTGGGCGTTTCGGTGGCCAATGCCATCCTGATGATCACCAACGCAGAGAACCTGCGGCTGGAAGTGAAAGATGCACGGAAGGCGGGATTGATGGCGGCCGGGAGCCGGATCCGTCCGATCCTGATGACCAGCATCGCCATGATCGCGGGCATGATCCCCATGGCCAGCGGCATGGGCGAAGGCGGCGACCAGGTGGCCCCGTTGGGTCAGGCTGTGATCGGCGGACTGATTGCCTCCACGTTGGCATCGCTCCTCATTCTTCCCGGTGTGTTCACCCTCGTGCAACAAAAAGCATCGCTCGTCTCGGTGTCGCTCGACCCCGAGGACAGTGAAAGTCAATATTTCAACAACAAGGCAAAATGAGCATCATGAATCCTATGAAAATAACACAGCTTCCCCTCGCGCTTGGCATCGTTCTACTGGCCTCGTGCCATTCGGAAAAAAAACAGGAAAACACCACCGCCGTCGTGCCCGAGGTGGAAATAACATCCGTGAAAAGTCTGCAGCCCGCCTTGCAAACGGCGTTGCCGGGCGAACTCAAACCCTGGAACAAAACGCCGATGTTTCCCCGCGTGAAGGGTTATGTAGGTGTCGTGAAGGCAGATAGAGGGACCGTTGTAAAGAAAGGCGACGTGCTCGCCGTGCTGGAAGCACCTGAAATTGTTTCGGCATTGAATCACGCGCAGGCGCAAGTAGCCTCGGCCGAGGCTACGCTGATCGAACAGCGCGCCAAGGTCCGGGCCAGCACACTCACCTACCAACGCATGATGGAGACCAGCCGCACGAAAGGCGCGGTGTCGGCCAACGAAATGGACCAGGCGCTCTCCCGCATGTCGGCCGACAGTGCCCTGACCCGGGCGGCGCAGAGCAACCTGCTCGCGGCGAAGGCACAGCATGCTTCACAAAGCCAACTGGTCAGCTACCTCACCGTGCGCGCGCCGTTCGACGGCACGGTGACGGAACGCAACATCAGTCCTGGCGAACTGGTTGGACCCGAAGGCAACATCAAGCCGATGTTTGTTTTGGAAGACCACTCCAAACTCAGGTTAACGGTGGCGGTGCCCGAAAATCTTTCGAATTCCATTTCCGACAACAGCGCAGTTTCCTTTGTCGTGCAAGCCGACCCACAGAAAGAATACAAAGCACGATTTGCCCGCAGCGCCAACAGCCTGTCGGAAAACAACCGCACCATGATGGCCGAGTTTGATGTGAACAATGCCGATGGCGCCTTGAAGGCTGGCATGTATGCCCAGGTGAAGCTGCCCGTGACACGCAACAAAGCGACCTTGTTTGTGCCCCGCACGGCGCTCATTCAATCCACGGAAGGAGTGTTCGTGATCCGCCTCCAGGAGAATGTGGCCGAATGGCTGGGGGTTCAGAAAGGCAACAGCCTCGATTCGCTGGTGGAGGTTTTCGGTCCGTTGAAGGAAGGCGAGAACATTGTGCTGAAAGCCAGCGAAGAACTGCGAAACGGGCAGGCGGTGACGGTGAAATCCCAAAAATTATCAGCCAAAAAGTAGCGTTTCTAGCTTAAATTCGGGGAAAATCATCAATGTTAAGTTAATGTTAAGAATATGTTAAAAATGTAAAATTACGGTAATTTTAGAGTCGCTTCTTTTGTAGAAACATAACAAAAGTATAGCGTAGTGTTAAGGTTAACTTCACGTTGGATTTGCACCCTGGTGTGGGTTGCGTCCACCTCATTAAGTTTAGCGCAACCCAAAGGTCGCCAGGTAGTTAACCAATCCATCGAATGGTTTTCGTTCACTACCAACCTGAAAGTTTCCAAACGCACGTCGCTCATTCTGGAAGGCCAGTTTCGCCAGGCCCAGAACATGCAGCCCATGCAATACCAGTTTCGCACCGGGGCGGAGATCGGTCTGAACAAGCACTTCTCGATCATACCCCTGGGTTATGTGTACACCTGGAACTTCCAGTACGGCAAGCAACCCGCAGCTTTTCAAAATAACGAGCACCGTTTGTTCGAGCAGGTTACGTATAAACACGCCATCGGCCGGTTCGTCTTCAGCCATCGTGCACGCTTGGAGCAACGCTTCCTGCAAGTGCATTCGAACGATGGTCAAGAAGGAATTGTCAACCACGGGTATGACATGTACATGAACCGGGTGCGCTATCGCTTTCAGGCCATGCTTCCTTTGAATCACGCAAAGATCGAAGCCAAGACTTTCTTTGCGAGCGCCTATGACGAAGCCTTCCTGGACTGGGGCAAGCCCGTTACTTTCCACGAGCCCGACCAAAACCGGCTCTTTGGTGGTTTCGGCTACCAGTTCAAATCGCCGCTCTCGATCCAAGCCGGTTTCCTTTACCACATGCTCATCAAAGCCAACGGCGCTCAACAGGAAAACAACACGGGCATACAGGTGATGGTGACCTACAATATCAACCTGATGAAACCCCAATCGTAACGGCTTAAAGCTTTGCGATCGTCGTTTTTCGAAGACCGGTCATTTCCTTGATCTCATCTACATCATAGCCTCTCGACTTCATCTTTATGGCCAGCGCCAGCATGGTCTCCGTTCCCGACTGAAGCTCTTCCAGTTGTTCCTGGTCGGCCTCGGTCAGCACGGGAAGCTTGGCTCGCTTTAGTCTGGACAGTAATCCTTTCTGTGAAAAGCTGACGAAATCTTTTTCGTTGATGAGGAGATGGTCCACCACTTCGATATTGATCCGCTCCCCGGCCTTGATCAGGAGCGCAGTCATCGTTTTATCGGCTTCGGAAATTTCCATCGTCCCTTCCGGGCGGCTGTTGACGAGGATCATCTTCACGGCCATTTTATAGATAGCCATGCGAAAGATCTCTTTTGGCGCGATGCTCATGCGATTGACAGGGCCCATGCTGATCAATTCGACAAAGAGAACATGGTGCGCGCTGTTCATGCCGATGACCCAGGTATGACCCTTGCTTTTCCGGATGGCATTTTCGCGGAGCAGCAGCGGTTGCAGCACGGCATAGACATCGCGCGAATTCAGAAGTTTGTTCTTTTGGTTGTCGGTGAGGGTTTCCATGAAAGCAATATATGGAAATCGAAGAAGGCTTGGCAAAAATTATAACAGTCCTATCCTGCTAAGGATTATGCAGCTCAAATTTTCTGTCTTTCAGAAATGGTTTTGTCAGGTATTAAAAGCTATTTTAAGGATTCGAAATCCCCCTAGGTTGGCATGAAGTCCATTCTTTTCTCTTTCTCGTTGCTGGCAGCTTTTCCCCTCTTTGCTCAGAACAATCCCACCGAACGCGAGGTGACCGTTGAAGACCTGCAAATGAAAACATTCGCCAAGGACACCAGCGCCGTGGCCGTCATCCTGTTCGATAAGGGTGAGCACATTAAATTGGGCGATCTGTCCTTTAAGCGGCATCGACGAATAAAGATCCTCAAGAAAGACGCTTTCAATTCATGGGGTACGGTCTTCTTGTTGGAGGATGGCACAAACATAAAAAAGATAGAGGGTACAACGTACAACCTGGTGAACGGGCAAATTGTGAAAACAGCATTGGAGGACAATGCCATTTTTCGCGTGCCCTATAGCCGGCGCCGCACAGAAATACGTTTCACCTTCCCCAATCTTCAGGAGGGCTCCATTATTGACTACCGCTATGAAGCCACGGAAAAAACGCGTTGGACTTCCTGGGTATTCCAGTGGCCCATTCCCGTACTGTGGAGTGAATATTCCTTTCATCACGCTACCCTATGGATTCACATCCCGGTGCTGTTGGGCGACATCAAACCTACGGAAACCGAAAGCAAATACGACGGGCACTATCACCGCTGGGTGCTGAAAGATGTTCCGGCACTAAAGGAAGAACCGTTTATGGTCTCCCCTCAGGACCGTCAGGCTAGCATTATGCTTTGGCCCGAGGACGTCACCTGGGGACATGTACACGGGGCATTCCAGGATTACATCGGGCCTATACCTCAAACGAAGGGTGCAAAAGCTCTGAAAGAAAAAGCATTGGCGATTGTGGGAGCGCTGACCGATTCCACGGAAAAGGTAAAGGCGCTGTCAGCTTATGTCAAAGCCCAGGTAAAGTGGAACGAAGTGTCCGATTGTTTGCCGGAAAATCCCCAGGAGGTATTGAAAGAAAAGAAAGGCACCGCCGCGGACATCAACTTCTTATTGGGATGCCTGCTGGAGGCCGCTGGGTTTAAGCCGGTACCCGCTTTTCTAAGTACGCGTGAACACGGGACATTCATAGACAAATACCCGGATGCATCCCAGTTTGACTACCTGGTATATGTGGTCCGCCTGAAAGGTAAAGTTCTTTTCCTCGACGCCACCGAACCCCTGTTGCCATTTGACGTGCTGCCCGAACGTTGTCTGAACGGCAAGGCATTCTACTGCCTTCCCATGGGCTACCTTTGGCTGCCTGTGATCACGCCGGCCAAGGATAAGACGATCGTTACTGCAGAATTCGCACTGACCGGCGACGAGAATCTCCAGGGAAAGTTAACCGTCGACCGGTTCGGTTATGATGCTTTTGCGGCCCGGAGCCAGTACCAACAAATAGAAAAGGACAAGTATTTTGAACACACGGTTCTTCAAAAATCATGGACGGTTACCCAGAAAGCGTTGTTGCAAATGGAGGATGTGAGCGCTGCTGTCCGTGAGCAATATGAACTGTCCATCCCCAATCAGGTGATTGTTTCCGACGACAAGTTGTATATCAACCCCTATGTAGCGCTGCGGGAGGATGCCAATCCGTTTCCGGAAGTCGCTCGCATATACCCGCTTGATTTCCCTTTTCAAAAAGAGAAAATTCTATTGTGTCATATCCTTATACCGGAAGGGTATGAGGTAGAATCGCTTCCCGAAAACAAGAATATCACCTTGCCGAACAATGCCGCTAAATGTTCCTTCAACATCTCGAGGGATGGCAACCGGCTGTCAGTAGTGAGCAATCTCAAGATCAACGAAACGTATTTTCTGCCGAACGAATATATAAGCCTGCGCGAGTTTTATACACGCATCATCGCGAAACAAACTGAACCCATCGTTCTCCGGAAAAAATCCTGACGAACCACATCACACCGCCGACCGTATCAAACCTCCATCCACCCGCACCGCGGCGCCGTTGGTTGCCGACGCTAACGGGCTGACCAGGTATACGATCATGCTGGCCACTTCTTCGACCGAAGCAAAACGCTGCAACAGCGAAGTAGGTCGGGCGTTCTTGAAGAAATCTTTTTCGACTTGTTCGGCCGTGGAATTGCCGGCTTTGGCCAGGTCATTGAGAAACACATTTACGCCGTCGGATTTGGTTGGTCCGGGGAGCACAGCATTTACCGTTACGTCGGTACCCTTGGTGAGTTCGGCCAGTCCGCGGCTCACAGCCAACTGAGCGGTCTTGGTGGTGCCATAGTGGATCATTTCTTCGGGGATGAACACGCCGGACTCGCTCGAGACAAAAATGATGCGGCCCCAATTCTTTTTTAACATCAGCGGAAAATAATGACGCGACAAGCGCACGCCGCTCATGACGTTGACCTCAAAAAAGCGGAACCAATCTTCGTCGGGAATTTCTGCGAAGGGCTTGGGTTCGAAGATGCCCGCATTGTTGACGAGAATGTCTACTTCGGGAAGCTGCCGGATGAGGTTGGCCACATCGGACGCTTTGGAAAAATCGGCGGCGATGCCGCGTACGGTTGTTTTGCCGGTTTGTCGTTTCAATTCCTGCACGGCTTTGTCCACCCCAGCCTGTGAACGGCCGTTGATGATGACGGTGGCGCCTTCTTCTATTAATTTTTTTGCTGTAGCAAATCCGATCCCGGAGGTTGAGCCACTGATGAATGCGGTCTTTTGATTGAGTTGCAGATCCATAGTCTTTTTGAAATATGGATAAACAACCCGCGGCAAAGGGTTATAGTTTCTTAGCGATCGAGTTCTTTCAAAAATTCGAGCCCTTGCTCCCAGGCCCCGAATCCAGCGGCCACGTTGATGTGGCCTGCGTCGCCGATGTTCACCAGTTTGCTGCCCCAGGCCTTGGCAAACTGTTGTGCGCGTTCGAGGCGAACATAGTAATCGTTGGCGCTGGCTACAACGATGGATGGAAACGATAAGGGTTGAAGCGGCACGGGGGTGAAGCCCGACGTTCCGGGAGGATAAGTGTCGGCTTCGGTGTCACTCGGCGCGACCAGCAGCGCACCTTTTATTTTGCGTTTGTATTGATCGCTCCAGAAGGCAATGGCCGCGCAGGCCAAACTGTGGCCGACGAGGATGATGTTGGCGGGATCGTGTTGTGCGATGGCCTTGTCGATGGCGTCGATCCAGTCCGTGCGGTGGGGTGTTTCCCAATCGCGTTGTTCGATGCGGATGAAGTTGAATTGTTTTTCCCAGCGGGTTTGCCAGTGGGCTTCGCCGGAATTGCCAAGACCGGGGAGGATAAAAACCGTAGCCGTCATTTAATTCTTTGCCGTAGCCAATACCATTTTGAATTTGTGCTTCGCGCCGATCTGCATCACGTCTACCAGGTCCTGGACGGACAGTGAATGCGGCATCCGGATCACCACGGTGGGTTCTTCCTTGCCGGCGCACGCCTCCACGAGGCTTTGTTCCAGTTGAGGGCGTGGCACTTCTTTTTTGTTGATATAAAAATGTTTGTCTTCCGTCACCGTCAGCGAGATCTGTTGCTTGCTCAGCGCCTGGCTGGAGTTCGACTTGGGCAACAGCACTTTGATCACGTTGGGGTTGGCCACCGTGGAGATGATGAGGAAAAACAACAGCAGGAAGAACATGATGTCGTTCAACGACGAGGTGGCTACTTCCGCCTGAAAGTGATTGTTCTTTTTTATTTTCATTTCGCCGGACTTAGGATGGAGCGCATGAATTCAAAAACGTCTTTCTGCATCTGGAGCGTATAGCGTGCGATGCGTTGCTGCAGCAAGTGATAAGCCGAATAGGCCAACACCCCGACGATGAGGCCCGAACCGCTGGTGATCATCTTCTCATACAAACCACCCGCGATGATCCCGATGCTGATGTTGTCGGACAGCGAGATGCTGTAGAAGATGTTGATGATCCCCGAAATCGTTCCGATGAAGCCGAGCATGGGCGCCACGCCGGCGATGATGCCGAGGTAGCCCATGTTCTTTTCCATTTCCGCCAGCTCGATGTTGGCGGCCGACTCCATCATCGACTCGATATCTTTCAGGGGCTTGCCCACATAGTCGAGGCCGCTCTTGATGATCGTGCCTGTGGCGGACGAATCCTGTTCGGCAAACGCGCGTGCGGCACTGATGTCGCCCACTTGAAGACGGCGCGCAATCTGGGGGACGAAATCTTTTCTCACCTTGGCGGCCGTGCGCAGATATAAAAAGCGTTCGATAAAAATATAGGTGGCGATAAACCACAGCAGCAGGATGGGGATCATGATAAATCCGCCTTTCATCAGCAAGGTGGCGATCGACAAGCCTTCTGGCGTTTCTTCGGGTGTTACAGTGGGTGTTGTGGTGATCTGAAGTAAAATACCGAGTAGGAGATTCATGTTTTAAAAATTGTGTTTGTAGGCTCTGGTGCTAAACTATTAAAAAATAAGTTTGTGTCTGTTCCGTGTGACAAGGAGCTTGCACAAATTCCGGTCCATACGTTTCCGTCATAAAAAATGTGATGGCGCCGTCAGGAGGACAAACGCAATCCGGCCGGAAAAAATATAAGTACCTTATGTTGTTTTCGGCCACCGCTCCGAAAACCGGGTTTGAGGTGGCCTGCCGTCGTCTAAATCTCTGCAAGGTAAGCAATTATCGGCAAGCGAGGGCCATTCGCCCGGCCGAACTTTCGCCGAATCCCAGGCCAGCCCGACGTCACTCCTTCAGGGCCTGGTAGACGAGCACATCGAATTTTCCGGACATCTCCCCCATGTGCGAGCCCCACATTTGCCGGTACAGCAGCACGACGAGCTTGGAAGCGGGGTCCACATAGTAGGTCGTCGAAAAAGCGCCGCCCCACCCGTAGGTTCCCGGTTTGGCAGGCGAATGCGGGCTGCCCGCCTCCGTCAAAACACTGAACCCAAGACCGAACTTGCCGTCGCCGAGCGACAGGTTGCCGATCTGGTTCATGGTCATCAGCCGCACGGAGGTGGGACTCAACAGTCGCACGCCGTTATAGGTGCCTCCATTCAACATCATTTGCAGGAAAATGCCGTAGTCGAAGATCGTCGACGACAATCCGCCACCGCCGGAGAAGTAGGTCTTCTTGTGCAGGGGATAGCTCATGTCCAACCGGCCGAAAGCATACGGTTCCTTCACGATGTGGCCCGTGGAATCTTCCCGGAAGAAGTTTACGAGCCGGTTGGCCTTGGCGGGGGGAATGTTGAAGTAGGTATCGCTCATGCCCAGCGGTTCGAAGATGCGCGTGCGGAAAAAATCGTCGAGCGACATTCCGGACCAGATCTCCACCAACGCACCCAGCACATCGATGTTCAGACCATAGATCCAGCGTTCGCCAGGGTTATGCATCAGCGGCAAAGTGCCCAGGCGCGACATGGCGGCGACCAGGTTGTCGTCGGTCACATACAGGCCGGCGGTCAGTTTGTTTTTCGCGTAGATGGCCCGGGCGGTATCGCTGCCGATGTCGGAATAGTCCAGGCCCGAGGTGTGGGTAAGCAGGTCGCGAATGGTGATGTCGCGTTTGGCCGGCGCGCTGGTGTAGGTCGTGTCTTTCGCATTGTACTTGACGAGCACCTTGGCCTTGGCAAACGTGGGAATGTATTTCGAAACCGGATCGTCCAACAGGAACTTGCCCTCTTCGTGCAGCATCATCACGGCCACGCTGGTGATGGCCTTGGTTTGGGAGGCGATGCGGAAGATGCCGTCTTTGGCGAGCGGCGCCTTTGTGGCCATGTCGTTATAGCCAAAGGCTTTGTAGTAGACGATCTTTCCGTCGTGGATCACCAGGGCGACGGCGCCGTTCATCCAACCCTTGGCCACCCAGTCGTTGAAATTGGTGTCGAGTCTTTTTAGCCGTTCAGAAGAAAAGCCGGCGGCTTCGGGGGTGGTAGCCGGTGTTATTTTTTGCGCGCGCACAGCGGGAGGCAAACACACGGCGAGCAATAATAAGAGCAGGATGAAGAGGTCCTTTTTCATGGAGCGTCTGGGTTCGGTTTAAGGATACCGAATATAGGGATTCGATTCAAATTGGGAGAGCGGGGATGAATAATTTTACCGCCGACACGCAAAGACGCTAAGATAGGCGGAATGGATCCGTGGCATTGCGTTTGCGCTGTTAATGTCGTGTGGTGGCCAGGTTATCGTTGGCAACCGCATATTCTGATCATATCTCTTACATAAACTATTACCTCAGTTTAGTTTTTGTTATACTTCGGACGGGATGAAAAAGTTTAAGCCGCCGCTTCAGGAGGAGGCCCTGATTTCGCAAGTGCCCAGTGCGTCGTGGAAGTACGAGTTGGAGAAGTCATCCACCAAGTATCACATCGTCGCCGCCTGGGCTGCCATCATTTTCGATCCGCTGTTTGCCATCACCGACTATTTCAACATCCCTGCGAGCTGGCAATATGTGTTCTCGATCCGGGTCTTCGTATCCCTCGTTACACTGTCCACCCTATACCTGCGCAAGCGATACTACTTGCCGTCCTACATCATCGCGGTGGTGCCGTTCTTGCTCATTTCCCTGCAAAATGCCTATACCTATAGTCTCATCGGCGATGCAAACCTGGTGGGGCACAACCTGAACTATACCGCGCTGCTCATCGGCGCGGCTTTGTTCGTGGCCTGGGACTGGCCCTATTCCGTGGTGCTCACCACCCTTTCGCTGGTGGCTACGGCCTACTTCATCCAACAAAATCCAGCCCTCGAACTGAACGCATTCTTTGTGAAAGGCGGGCTGATCCTCCTCTCGTCGTTCGCCTTTATGACGATGCTCATTCAAACGCGCTACAATCTCACCATCCGCGAGATCAAGGCGCGACTCGCGTTGCAAAAAAGCAATGAAGAGATCCAGGCGCAAAACGACGAGATCCAAACCCAGAACGAAGAGATCAAGGCGCAGAACCAGGAGATCCAGGCCCAGGGTGAGGAGATCCGCGGCATCAACGAGAACCTGGAGAACCTCGTGAACGAACGCACGGCCGAACTGGAGAAAAAGAACAAAGCCCTGGAAGAATACGCCTTCATCAACGCCCACAAGCTGCGGAGTCCCGTGGCCAGCATCCTGGGTTTGATCAACCTGCTAAAAAAGCTCCCGACCACGAAAGAAGGTCAGGATGTTCTGGATCATTTACAAAGCTCGGCTGATAAGTTGGATGAGATCGTGAGTTCGATCACGAAGGCGATTGAGCGGGGGGATAAGAAATAGAACTATTTTATCTCTATATTTGTCTCCCTTTTGCAGGAAACGACCTGCCGAAGTGTTCATTGACATTTGGGGCCGACCGGTTTTGACAGGATGTTTAACCACGTATATAAGCATGCAGGCTCATGGGATGAGAGCCTTAAAAGATAGTTCCAAACCATACTTGGCGAGTCTAACTACGCCATGGCTGCTTAATTTATCCGATAGGATAAATTAGCCTCGTCCCGATAAGATCGGGAAAGCCATCATCGCTCAGCGCTGTTGTTTTGCAGGCGTTGGTTAGCGGTGTCGTTATGCAGAACTGCTCCGTGCGATGTTGCTAAGCACGGCTAAGACACAGTAACTAAGGTGTAGTTTGGCTGTTGCCTGCCTTGCCACACCCGACAATCAAAGTCAACTAAGCATGTAGAAGGTACGGCGTTATCTTCTCTGGACGAGAGTTCGATTCTCTCCGGCTCCACCTCTGGAGAAAGCCCTGTGATATCATAGGGCTTTTTTTATTTTCTTGGTACGAGTATTCAGCCATCCGCAATCAGAAGTCAATGTCCAGGAGGAACCGGCTAATCGTATTCAAGGCACTTACGTCTTATTTAGTTCTTTCTGTTCTTTCTACTGACGATAATACGGACGACATGAATGAAATCATCAGCTATAAGGATTATGTTACATATGAATCCTCACACACAGAGGATATACTTTCAATCAGAGACAGCTCACATTCAAGATACTACTATTCGGGTCAAGAGATTTCTCCACTTAATTACCATCGACTAAAGAAGGCGGTTACTGATTCAAGTACCTGTATCTATTGTGATGAGGTATTGTCAATAATCGACAAAAAGAACTCAATAAGATCGCTTGATACGTCCTCCGTGTCTCTTGAGATTAGGTACTGTGAGAAATGCAACTGGTGGAATGCTAAATATCTGAAAATAACACATGGTAGCGAGCGCCTGCATAATAAAGAATTGATAACGACTGTTCGAGAGGAATATGAAGGGATTATAAAATCTTACGCAATTGACGATTACGCCACCCCCATTGAATTAATTCGTCATTATTTGAATGCCAATCACGATAAGTACAATTTGATTAAACCTCAGCAGTTTGAGATGCTGGTGGCATCAGTGTTTAAAGATTTCTTTTCTTGTGAAGTTCGGCACGTCGGTGGGCCGGGTGACAATGGAGTCGATATTTATATGGTTTTGAACAATATGCCAATTCTTGTTCAGGTGAAACATCGAAAAGATCCGAAGGCAGTCGAGGCTCCGAGTATAGTTCGCGAATTAATAGGAAGTTGCGTGATGGAAAATTCAAAACACGGTATAATCGTGTCATCAGCTGACAGATTTTCGGCGCAATCGCGATCCAACGCAGTGAATGAAAATCTCGTGCGTAACAATATTCGAATAGACCTAATGAACAGGCAGGATTTTTTTTCAACAATGAAACTCGTTACCAACAATGTTGTTAAGCCCTGGGAAGATATAGACTGGGGTATTGGTCTATAACCACTAATTATTTTTTCATCCGTGGCTCTGACGAACCGCCAGACATTGTTGCCTCTTTCATTGGTCGTTCGGCCCTACCCATCACGAAAAATTGTCTTCGATCTGCGCAGGCGAAGCGACCGGTACGGTAAAATAAAATGCAGAGCCTTTTCCCACGGCGGTTTCCACGGTGATCGTCCCGCCGTTTTTTTCTACGAATTCCTTGCACAGCAATAATCCCAATCCACTTCCTTTCTCGTTGGCTGTTCCCGGTGTGGAGCGTTTGTCTCCAATTTTAAAGAGATTCTCCAAAATCGCATCTCGAATGCCAACGCCGTTGTCGATCACGGCTATTTTAATGAAGCCCTCTGATAGCTCTGCGTGCAGCATAACTTCTCCGCCTTCGCGGGTAAACTTAATGGCGTTTGAAAGCAAATTGCGGATCACGGTTTTGATCGAGTGCGGGTGAGCCCAAACCCACAACCCTGTTTTATTCTCGTTGACGATGGTTATCTTTTTGACCTGCGCTAAATCCCTGTACAATTCTTCGCTTTCATTGAGCGCTTGACCCATATCAAAAACTTCGGGGATATATTTAATGGTGTTGGTCTGTGAGAAACTCCATTCCAATAAATTCCCGGTGAGGTTGTTCAGATTTTTCAATGATCTATTCAAATCACCGAGGTACTGCTGACGTTCCACCGGTGTCAACGCATCATCGTGATGGGATAATAAATCCATAAGTCCCATTAGTGAATTGAGCGGACTGCGCAGATCATGACCAATGATCGCGAAGAGTTTGTCTTTTGAATGGATCGTTTCCAGCAGCAAACTGTTTTGGTTGGCAATGGCGGTCTCTTTTTCAACCAACTCACCGTTTAGTGCGGACAGCTTTTCGTTCAGCACCAAAAGCTTCTTGTAGGTTTGTTGTCTTTGCCGGACGAAAAATAACAAGCCTGCAATAATGCTCACGAAAATGAACAACAAACCTATTCCCAGAAGTTGCTGATTTCTCTTTTCGGCTTGAAGCAATGCTTTGTCTTTTTCTTGAAGCAACGTCCTTCGCGTTTGCTCGCGGTCGTTGAATAAATGTTCGCTGTACTTCGCCCGACTGCTGTGAACAGAATCGCGCAGCACATTGCTTTGGAGAAGGTAGTCGAGGGCTTGTTGTGTTCTTCCCCGTTTGGATTCAATGGTCGAAAGCAAAATGCAGATGCGCTCCATGTCGGATTTAGAGCCTATTTGCACATAATGGTGATACGCTTCTTCCGCGTAATGAAAAGCTTGTTGAACATCACCCTTTATCAACTTGAGTTTTGCAAAATAGTATCGGTTGTCCGCTTTGTCTATTTTATCGGGAAGGGGTTTGATAAAATTCCACGTGGCGTTTAACAACGAATCGGCCCTGGCGTATTGTTGTTGCTCCAGGCGCAGCGCGGTCAGCATATTGAGCAAATATCCGTAGTTTGGAATTTCCTTTGGATCATACGCGAGCGCCATATTCAAGTACTTCTCCGCTTCGGGCAACCGGTTATTGGCGAGATATGTTTGTCCAATATTTATTTTAAGGGTGATGAAGTAAGCGTCCTGGTCGCCTAATACACTCTGAAAATCGAGTGCCCTTTTGAAATAATCAATAGCCCTGTAATAATCTTCCAGATCAAACATGCACCAGCCAATATTGGCGAATGCGCGGCACAGAATGGTTGCATTGTTAACCGAGTCGGCGATATCAATACTTTTTTGATAGCAGGAAATGGCTTGCGCAATCTGGTTTCTCCTGGAGTGGGTCTGGCCGATCAAAAGGTAGGACCATGCCATTCCATTTTTATAGTGCAGTTGCTTGGCCAAGGCAAGCGCTTGTTGGGCATAATGTAATGATGAATCAACGTTCACAGAATGATAGCTACTGGAAATATCACACAAGCCCAGCACCCGGTTAGTATCCATGCGCAGGGATCCCAATTCCCTTTTAAGACTGTCTACATCGCCCAGGTATTCTTGCGAATAGGCGACCGGGGCCACTAGCAGCGCAAGGATGCCGAGAGCGTATTTCATCCGTGAACCTTGAACCAAGCGGTGTAGGGAAGTTTTGACCAATCCGGCATTTATCGTCATTATTCTTGCAGCCCTTTCTATGCGGTAGAAGTATAGCGATAAATTGTGCCTTCGGCAACACCTAACGACCACCTCCTGGAACCCTATTTCTGCGACGCCTGGCCGCCACAGACAGAGCATCTATTTTAGCACATTTTCCAAGAAACGACAGCATTCCATGAGAGATCCAATGTTAACAATTGTAACAGTCTGATTTTCAATAGCTAAAGACCGACGACCCGTTTGAAATCACGGATAAACTGATTGGTTTTTGCCTTTTGTTGATCAACATCAGGCGTAATGAGGGAGACATTAGCGAAAAATCGCAGATTTGATGATGTATAGTCCTGCAGAGGGCGTTTTGAGAGCTCTTGCCATTTTTCAGCGGGCATTTTTGTCTACTAAAAGTTGAACACCTGAGTACTGGATAGAATTATTTTTCCAATGCGATAATGCTTTCGATCTTTCGTTCTATGACGTTATATCGTGCGTCCCTAATAAGCGGTGAAAGGTGACAAGAAATGATTTCTGTGCGATAAGGATGAGTCCAGATCTTCCTGTATTCTTCGAGAAGGAATTGTTGAACATCGGCGTCAGTGTTTTGTATAGAGGCGACAATTCCTATGCAGTTATCCGTTAGATATATGATGTCTTCGAAATCGTGGCTGCCTCGATTGTCACCTTTACCTCGTCCGTTGAATGCCGAAAATTTAGTCGCCAGAAAATACGGAAGCGAAAATATGTTGATTGTCGGGCCGTCTTGTAGCAAATATTCTTGCATGTTCTGCAACGCTGGTTTATACCAGGGGTTCGAAAATCCCAAAACCTGTTCATCATCAGGCATAATATCCACGGTTATGTCATCATAAAGAAATCTGCAGATTACACTGGACGAGGTGTCCGGAAGAAACTGCAATTTCGTTAGCTCATCCTGAAGTTTTACCCAGGCTGAATAGTTTTCGAGCGTCACACTCAAGTCGATGTCTTTGGTCGGGCGCAACTCGTCAGCCGCCGGGTCATCGGTATAGAGACTGATTACAGCACCACCAACAAAAGCCACTCGTTCGCGCAGGTCCTTTAATGCGATGGCGATCTTCTTAACGACCCCGATATTAATCGTTTTGTTTTCCATTTCGCTGAAGGAGTCTAGACAGTTCTTCCCGTGCGGCCTCCTGTTCGCGAACGCGGCCAACACGAATGGCATCAATGAGCGCCAAGCACTCGTACAGATAGGGGTCCTTTTGGGACGCGTTTACTACAGAAGGATAAAGAGGCTCGATAGCCTGTCCCTTGGCGTCGCCTTCTGCTGCGGGCCATACATAATAGTCATTTGATATGATAAGGCGATTAAGCGGCGGTGCACTATGAGCGGTCTTGATACCACGTACAATTGAGCCCGGCTTTTGAGGAAAAACGTATCGTATTCCATGTTTGAGGAATTCTAGCAGCGCGAGCCTATTGACCTTTCGTTTATCCTGACTGATCAAATCTGCCTGGAAGGACCGGTTTAAGGATTCGCTGATTTCAGAGGGGCTAACCTGAAGATCCTGGGCAATCTGTTTCATTTGCCAATTGGATTGGCCGGCATAATCGTAGGACAGTATTTTTAATAGAATGGGCACATCCTGGGGCCTCATTCCGGCATGTTTTCGCATAAATTCTTAATTCGCGTATTGCAAATTGCAAATTAATGCTCTTAAATGCAAGCCCTCGGCTTCCAATCTCCAACAGACAAAAAAGTAGCAAATTGGCGGGTGCTGTTTCCGATGCAACCGTCAAAGAAATTAGGAAATTGTTTTATCAAGGAAGGTTCGTGCAAAACCTATAAACCTATCAATATCAGATTTCGTGGTCGGGATTCCGATGGAGATCCGAACGGCGCCCCGGGTCTTGCCCGTAAAGGCGACAAAATCATCGTAATCGCCGTGATCCCTTTCGTCAAAATAATTTCTCAACTTGTCCGATGAAATATCATGATTCAATTCATCAATGCCCGGATTACAAAAACATCCGGTTCGAAAGGATATCTTTTCAAAACTTCCCAGTTGCTCAATGCGTTGCGGTGAGTAACATTGTTCATTCACGTCAAAAAAGTTCATCATAAAGATGCCGCCCCGGTTTTCAACATGCCTGGGCCCATATAATTTTATCAGCTTCGATCCATTATCATGATAAAGGTTGTTTAGCTCGGAAAGCATGTACCGACTCAGCTCCTTTATACGACTATGGATATTCTCCATCCCGATGGAAGCGATAAAGTTCAGTCCGTTCGTGATCGCGGGAATATTCAAATAGTTAATGGTGCCGTCTTCAAATCGCTCATGATCGTGTTTTAAAAAAAAGTCACCGTGTGCCACGGCTGAGAAGGTAATGGTGCCTCCGGCATACCAGCTTTTCTTCAGTTTATGAAATTTTTCTTTTTTAACAAGCAAGCATCCCATACCGGTTGGATAGCCGAACATTTTATAGAACGAAAGGGAGACAAAATCGGGGCCGTGAATGGTTAAATCCAATGCTGATGTTGGAACAAAAGCAGCGGCGTCCAATAGGACGTCCCAGTTTTCCTCCTGCGCCCTGCTGATCCATTCCAGCGAATGTTGAACGCCTGAAACATTGGACTGTGCCGGAAACGCAAACAGCTTTTCGTTCTTATCGGGATGACTTTGCAGATGCCGGCTCAACTCCGTTTCGTTTATCGTGAGGGTCTTCCGGTTCATAGGGCTATAGGTATAGGCACCCCCCTTGTTCTTGCAATACTCCCGGATGCCATTCACAGAATTATGATTATCCGTCGTCAGCAACAAGTGAGCGCTCGAAGAGAACGGGTAACATTCTCCAACGATCTTCAGGGCTCCCGTGGCATTTGCGGTAAAGATGCAATAGTAGTCGTGCGCCCGGAAGAAATGCAATACACGATCACGCGCTTCCTTCACAAATTCCTCCGACATAAGCGAAGCAGGATTCCTGGAATGAGGATTCCCATAAACGCCGCGACTCAAAAAATCGCAATGGGCGTCCACCAACGATTGGGGATAGAGATTGCCACCGGTATAATCCAGGTAGGTATGCCCACTTTCATCCAGCCGGGCGAATTCCTTTTTCCGTAAGCTCGCGAAGAGCTCATGACGAGTTGTCTGCAAATTCATGATCATACTGCTATTCATATTATTATGTTGACGGAAAAACAGCATATAAAATCCGTCTCGTCGCTGGTGCATGCCAGGACGGACGTGTTACCACAGCAATGCAAAAGATTCTGGAGGACAATAGCGGGTCTTTCGAGCCTGAAAGTTTCTCAGGCTAAAGTAATGTCACGTCACGATGCTGGCTAGTTCCACCTTGTATCTGGCGGGTCTCATTTTATAACTGGCTACGGAAACCATGCGCCCAGCAAACCAAATGCTTATTAACACGACACGGGATACCCGTTACCATTGATCGAATGTTTCAGTAATTCCTTCCTTCTTGGCAGGCTAATGCACTTTTTCCCAGGGAACCTTAGCTAAAAATTGCGGATTTTATCGGGCATGATGATGTGTAGTCCTGTAGAGAGCGTTTTTGGAGCTTTTGCCATTTTTTCAGCGAGTACCGACGTAGGCAATGGTCTGAATTTTCTGAATAGCCCCAAGCCGCTTAGAAGGTTTAGAAGCGGTGCGCTCACCCGCTCGCCCGACCGGTCGGTATCCTTGCGCAACAGCATCGCGGGCTTGAATATAATGTATTGATGAAATGCAAGGGCTTCGATCTGATCTTCCAATTTACCCTTGACCATAGAATAAAACAGGGGGCTGGAGGCTTTCGCTCCATACGCAGACAATAACACGGCACGAAGGACGCCGTTTCGTTTAGCGATCTCTGCAAACTTTAACGGGATCTCAAAATCGATATGCCATTGTCTGTCGCGGGAACCGGCTGTCTTCAGCGTTGTCCCCAGGCATGAAAACCAAACATCTCCATGGATGAATGGAGATACAGCGTCCAGGTGGTCGAAATCCGTGAGGATCTCTGTGAGTTTGGGGTGACTTCGTTGGGTAGCCGTACGAACAAAGATCACAACCGCGGTGTAGTCCGCGTCATGGAGTAAGCTATCAACAAGGTCCTTCCCCGTTGCACCGGTGGCGCCGATCACTAAGGCTTTCATGTCTATGCGTTTAATGCTTTGATGTTTTCTAAACCAATCTGTCATCGGCGTCACCCGGTGTTGGGTCTTCTCTGGTGGTCAGTGCCGGGTCAGCCAGTTTTCAACGGCCCTCGAAAAATCGGCGACATCGATGGGGTGACGGCTGGTGATGAGGTTCCCATCGATCACTACAGGTTCTTCCAGCACGGTACCGCCTGCATTCTTCAAATCAACCTGGATGTTCCAGTAACCCGTAAGTTTTCTCCCTTTAAGAATATCGGCAGATGCCAACACCACCGGCGCGTGACAGATCGCAGCAATTAATTTTCCCGACTTGTTGAAATCCTGAATAAAACGGATCACGTCTTTGTCTAATCGCAAGTTATCCGGGTTCCAGGCGCCACCCGGAATGAAAATGGCGTCGTAATCGCTGACCTTGATCTGGTCTGCCGTGCGGTCAAACTTAATCCAGCCTACAGGTTGTAGGTATTGAATGGCCATGATATGTGTCTTTGCCATTTCCGGTGTGCTCAGGCCGTATCGTTCAGGAGCGGGATTGAATTTAGGCGCAACGATCTCCACCTGGGCGCCCAATTCCCGGAAGTACCATACGGGCCCCGACAGTTCTATCTCTTCGAAACCATCGGCGGCAAGCACCGCTATCTTCTTACCTTTTAATACTGTTCTATTGGTTACCGGAGTAAAAAAGAACGCCCTCAACGTTTCATTTCCGGGAGCATTAAGCAATTGCGATACGGGCATATTGACCACCGCGGAGCGAGTGGTCAATTGGTTCAGCACTTCCAGTTCATGTGATTTGATTTGGCCGGCGGCTACTTTAACCTGGGCCTTCGTGTTAACGACAGCATGCATCATGATCATACTTGTTATAATGAATTGATTTATTGTTTTCATAGGTTTCATTTTTGTTGTTACGGGTGATGTTTGAGACCATCCTGTTACTTCCGGATCAGGGGCGCGAATTCGATAAGCTTGTGAAGGCCAGCCCGGAAGGGTTGCTTTTTTATGCTGGTGTTCAGATAGTCGATCACAGGCTGTATCGGTGGAAATTTCAGGTGGTATTGAAAGGCATCTTCATTTCTGAATTTTTCATAGGTAACAAACTGCGTACTGTCCGTTTCCAATTGTGAAAGCTGATAAGTAATAACACCTGGCTCACTGCGGAATTGCGGCATGGCCGTGTGATACACCGTCTTAAAATGGTGTTCCGTTCCTGCTTTTGCATCCACAAACAGCATGATGGTGATCGGATCATCTGTTTTTCTGACGACACTCCGCCATTGCTGTCTGGAGATGGGTTCGAGATCTTTCACATCGATTTTTTTTGGTTGCTTTGACAGCGCGGTTTTCGCTAACGACTCCATGGCTTGAAAGGATGAGCTCCTGCCTGCCTTTTCCAACGCTGCTTTACTGTTCCATCTTTCGATGAGCCACAACACGGATGGATCTTCCTGCTCATAATAGGCTTCCGATAAAACATTGCTTTCCTGTTCCAGGGAACGCGCCACATAGTCGCTTACAGTTTTTCGGAATGCGACCTTGTGATCCGGTTTAACATCAAACCGGGTTAGCCTTGCCGCGAAGTCATCGTGGTTAGATTGGATGGATTCTCCGGCAACAGCGTCATCGGGGTGTTGTGCTTTTGGGTTCACCTGACACAGTAGGAACAGCATGGTTAAAATAATCGCCATGCGTTTCTTTGAAAATGATAGTAGCATGCTTGTCTCCATGTTGTGGTCGCTGCGTTATCGCCCGATCTTGAGCAATAGATCTGACACTTCATGCGGCTTGGCCAGAAAAGGGGAATGGCTGGTTTCGAGCTGATAGATGGTTTTGATACCTGCCCCCGCGATCATCCGGTCTTGAAGGCCGGGTGAGATCACGACATCATGAAGCGTCTTGATATAGACCTTACTGACGATGCCGAAATGATCATTGGTCAGGCTCACTTTGTTGGAGAATGGAATAGCGGGTTCTGCACGATAATTTTCCATCACCCGTTTTTTGTCGGCTGGCGAACCGTCGCTTACAAACAGATCGGTTACCTTGTCGTTCAAAACATCGAGTGTTAATTTATCGGCTGAGGGAACCAACGCGGGGCCTAGCTGGGAATCGGGATCCGAATAGGCCAGGTCTGTAAGCGCTTGTCCGGAAGCAGGAAGGAACGCGCCGATATAAACCAGTTTGCTGATCCTGGTGGGAATCTTTTCCGCTACATTGGTCACCACCATTCCGCCCATGCTGTGTCCCACCAGTATCACTTTGCCGTTTACTTTCGAAACGGCGTCGATAACCTTATTACTGTAAACATCGAGCGTCAGGTTCAAAGGCGGGGTGTGGTCATCGCCATGACCCGGCAATTGGACAATGATCACCTGGTTACCTTTGTTGACCAGGTCGGTGCGCACGGCGTCCCAGACATAGGGCGCTTGCCAAGCGCCGTGTACCAGCACATACGTGTTTGTGGCGGCGGTGGTGTTCTCCTCGCCTGTATAGGTTGCAAATGCAAATGATGTAAATGCTGCCGATAGCAGCGCTAAGATTGTCTTTTCCATTTTTTAAAATTTTGATTGTTCATGAGTGCTTTCGTAAAACCGTGTCTATCGGATGTTGTCGGGTGCCGGCATATCGAATCCGTTCAAGATCATCGCCACAAGAGTATAGCCACCGATCAGGAAGAAAAGCTCAGCCACGCCTTCACGCCCGAACAGGTGTACTGCCCATTGATAGGTTGCGTCAGGAACAATGCGTCCCCTTGCCAGCGCGCTGGCGATGTCGTGGGCAACGGTTTCCTGTTCGTTCAATCCATGAGGCTTCCCTCCTGCTGCGAGCGTTGCGATAGCATTGGGAGGAAGACCGAACGTAATCGCCATGATCTCATGTGCATAAAGCTCGAAGCGGGCACCGAACGCTGCCCCTATCGTGAGAATGGCAACTTCACGTACCCGTTTTTCAAGTGTCGCGTGAATGTCCAGCGTTCGTATAAAGCTTAACGCCGGGACACCGAACTGTGGGTAGTGGAGCATGGGCGGAAAGGGTCCAAGCAACGCGCCTTGCTCGTCGATCATGGTCACCGGGCCTTGACTTCGCCCAATGAGGTTGGCGATCTCGTCATGCACGTGGCGGGCTTCGACACCGAGGGTATGGGGTGGTAACGGTTTGATGCGCATCGTTCTATTATTTTTTTGGTGCAAGGTCATGGGAGAATCGCCCATCGATCAGGACAAAAGCCATGCGGCAGATCTTTCCTGACCGGTTAGCCCAGGCGTGGTTTGTACCGTTTTGAACGATGACATCGCCGGCCTTGAGGGTGGTCTCGCCGCGATCGAGAACCATCGTGATCTCGCCTTCGAGCACGATGCCGTAGTCCACGGTTTGCGTACGGTGCATTAAGGGGTGAGGCGCGCCTGCCTGTGAAGTCGAGGCGCTTTCGTTGCCCATGGATTTGAATTTTGCCTGGGCATCTGCCCCGGTAAGTTTTCGGATCTCATCGCCTTCCGGTGGAAATTCGATAACCCGTATCCGGGTCCCGTTTCCAGGAGGCGCCAGCACCAGGCTATGCTCGTCTGGAGCGCCAGGCTGTGCCGTGATCAGAGCAGGTGTTTCCACTGTGTGCCATACTTCAAAGAAAGTAGGACCACCGGGCCCGCCGATAAGCTGTGTCGTCATCGGCGGCAGGTTGGGAATGATAATGGCTTTCCCTTCGGCGTCATGGCCTGTCACGATGCGCCGGAATAGCTTTGGCTGTTCGTTCATGCGATGGGTATTAATGGTTTACTGATTTTCTGAAAACGAATGCGCCGAGGTAGTGAAAGAGTACGCCGATGGCCCATGCCGGCGTTGACCAGAGCGGCCACGGATACGTTCTGTCGGTGAGGTACCAAACCAGCCATAGGACCGGTGTGGCCAGCAGAAAAACAAGCAGATGAATTCTGAAGCCCTTCTTCAAATTCTCATTGGTGGCGGCAGGCCAGTTCGATGGATGTTGATGTGTCATAAGATTTAGATTTAGTGTGATCGATTTATTTGTTTTTGCCTGCACAAATATTGTAGACGGACGGGCGAGGAAGGGGCGAAATTCGTTTGGAAATAGGGGTACAAATGTCCTGATTGAACACATCGCCACTGATTGAAGGCACATTTTTTTAAATTTGCTTAACTTGAGTTGCACCTACAGCCTATGAATTTTACGGTAACGGCCAGGCGTAAATATTACCTTGTATTACTAATCACAGGGCTCCAGTCCGGTTTGCTGGCTGCACAAACAGGCCCTGTCAATTTCAAACACCTTTCCTATCGCGAAGGCCTGGTGCAAAGTCCGGTTTCGGCATTCCTGCAGGACGATCAGGGTTTTATTTGGTTCGGCAATCTGAAAGGCCTTACCCGTTATGACGGCTATGAATTCAAAACATTCGTGCACAACGTTTCCGATACAACCAGCATCAGCAACGATCGCGTGAATGCTGTTTTTATGGATAATGAGAAAACCATCTGGGTGGCCACCGCGCATGGGCTAAATCGCTTCGATCGCGATCTTGAAACCTTTGAATCCATTGACATCGTCAAGGCAAAAGGCGGCAGAAACTACATTTCTGCGATCGCCGAAGATGGCCGGAAAAACTTGTGGATCGGTACTTTCGCGGGCCTGAAGAAATTGAATCGAGCCACTAAAACGCTGGAAAAGGCCTCCCTAACGGACACCCTTTCGATCGCCAACGAGGCCGTGTACTCCTTATACATAGACCACGAAGACAAACTGTGGGTTGGATCAAAAAGTGGGCTGAACCGATTTGATCCCGGTTCAAGAAAAATGCTCACCCTGCCCGATGCTATTCAGACGAGCAAGCTACACCAGGCTACAAAAGTTGTTGTCACCCGGCAAACCGCCGATGGCGACCTGTGGTTTGGCACGGAAACTTCCGGCGTCTTTCGGTTCAACGCTGTCAGAAATGAAATACAATCGTATGTTTTCAAAGAGCATTGCGCTAATTGTTTGTCGTCCGACTGGATCAAGGATATTCTGATCTATGATAACAACACATTGTGGTTTGCCACACAGAATGGCATTAGTCAATTGAATACCACAACCCATCAGTTTACCAACTATCTGCACGATCCTACCAATACGAACACGATCAGCGACAATGCAACGCGGTGCCTCATGAAGGATCGCGCATCTTGTGTGTGGGTAGGCACCTTCTCCGGTGGCATTGATTTCTATTACCCCGGAAATTCAAACTTTAGCAATATCGGTGAAGCCGTCGGTCCAAAGGGGCTGTTGCATCCACTGGTGAACGCACTGGTGGAAGATGCTGATGGTTCGCTTTGGGTGGGTACCTATGGCGGCGGCGTAAGTCATATCAATAGAAAATCAGATTCTTTCACGCACTATTCAGTCAAGTCGCCGCGCCACGGAAGGATCATCAATGGTATCAAATCACTGGCCGACGACGGAAAGAATTTATGGATAGGCACCCTGGAGGGATTAAGCGTCTTACAAAAACCGTCCGGAAAAATCACCCATTTCGATATTCCCATCCGGCAGGGGCGACTCGGTGAGAAGATCGTCAATACGATATTACCGTATGACGGTGGCGCATGGATTGGTACAAACGGAGGTGGATTGAAATTCTTCCGCAACGGGCAAACCATTCTTTCGTACTTAAATGAAGGCGGCGCAGGATCGATCGCAGACAATTTCGTTACTGCACTCCTAAAAGATTCATTGGAAAATATTTGGGTAGGCACTCAGAACGGCTTGTCGTACTACGATACCCAAAAGAAGGCGTTTACGCAACTCTATAGAAGGAGTCGGGACATTCAAAGCCACATCAGTCACAATCACGTCACGGTCTTCTTCGTTGACTCGAAGCACAGGATGTGGATTGGCACTGAAAGCGGGCTAAACTACTTCGACATAAAATCAAAGGAATTCTACCCCATCACAGACCTGTTGGGTCTACCCGATCAATTCATTCACGCCATCACGGAAGACAAGGATCAGAACTTGTGGTTTAGTACCGATCTGGGCATTGTAAAATTGTCGTTTCGAAAATTCAGTGCCCCATTTCATGTTGATGATTTCCACTTTACGGTATACAAATCGTCCGACGGACTGTCGGGTAATCAATTTTCCAACACCTGTGGTCTGTCGCTTCAAACGCATGAACTGGCCTTTGGCGGACCGAACGGGTTGTCTATTTTTTCTCCCGACAAATTGCTGACAAACACCAGTCCAGCAACGATTGTGTTGACGGAAATATTGATCAACAACAAACGCGTTCCCATCGGAAGCGAATCTCCCATAGCAAAGTCACCCACACGGGTTGACAAAATAACGTTGAACTATAACCAGGGCCTCGTTAGTTTTAAGTTTGCTGCCCTTAATTACATCAATTCGGAAAAGAGCCAATATGCCATCAAACTTGCAGGGCTACGAGGCGATGACGCGTGGCAGCCCCTAGGCAATCAGCGGCTCGTCAATTTCACCAACCTCCAGCCGGGCAGTTATACCCTTCAGATCAAGGCATCGAACGATGGCAAGCAGTGGGGTGACGAAATCAGAAAAGTAGCGTTGATCGTGCTCCCTCCCTGGTGGAGAACCTGGTGGGCTTATGCCCTTTACGTTTTACTGGCCATGGGGTTTGTAACGGCCGTGCTGGGCCTTATGGATTATCGGCGGCGAATGCGTGCTGACTTGCAAATGGAGCATCTTCTGAATGAACGCCGGCAGGAGTTGTACCAAATGAAAATGAATTTCTTTACAAATATTTCGCATGAGATCCGAACCCCGCTTACACTCATTCTTGGACCGGTACAAAAACTGATGGATAGTTTTCCCGGTGAAGGATTCACCAGTAAGCAACTTCACCTGATCCGGAATAACGCTTCGCGCCTCCTGAAGCTTGTCACGGAACTCATGGACTTTCGCAAGGCCGAAGAGGGGCATATGTCACTTTATATATCGCAACACGACATCGTCCCTTTTTGCAGAAAGATATTCGAACACTTCCAAGGGCTTGCAGACGACAAAGGCATTGCTTATGAGTTTTTAAGCCATGAAGAATCGATAGGACTTTACTTCGATTCAAATCATCTTGAAAAAGTAGTTTTCAACCTTCTTTCCAATGCCTTTAAATTCACACCAGACCATCGCAGGATCGTCTTGAGCATCGAATCCCGCCAGGATTGGGTGGATATTCATGTTTCTGATAACGGGAAGGGAATTCCCGAAATGCACCAGGATCAATTATTTAAGAATTTTTATCAGGTCGATGACTCGGGCAGGCAGAACATGGGGAGCGGGGTTGGGCTGGCGCTTTCAAAGACTATCGTGGAACTCCACAAGGGCATGTTGCATTTTAAGAGCCATACGTGGACCGACGAAAAAGCCGGTAGTACCACCTTTACAGTGTCGCTAAAAAAAGGGACAGACCATTTTGATAAGACCCAGATCGTCTCCGAGTCACTCTATCCGGATGATTACCCGGAAATCGAATCGTTTCCGGATCCCGTGCAGAACGACGCATTGGAAACGGTCTTTGCAGCGCAGGTGAAACCGACCATTTTGATAGCGGAAGACAATGACGACGTCCGGTCATTTATAGCCGATACGTTAAGACCAAACTATGATATCATCGAGTTCGCTAACGGATCGCATGCCCTTCTTTCCATGGAGCGCAACATACCCGATCTCATCATCAGCGACATCATGATGCCGGGCGCCGATGGGCTCGCACTGTGCGCTTCTGTTAAGTCCACGGAGAACACAAATCACATACCGGTAATCCTGCTGACGGCTCGTTCCTCTATCGGGCACCAGGTACAAGGCCTGGCTACTGGCGCCGATGCCTACATCTCGAAGCCGTTCAATACGAAAATACTCGAGCTTACCATAAAAAATCTCCTCATGGCGAAGGAGATCATGCGCGAGAAGTTCTCGCAACAACTGATCCTTCAGCCCAGCAAGATCTCTTTAACTTCAAATTCGCCAGAGGAAAAGTTTATCGGCAAACTCATGGCCATCATTGAATCAAAAATGGATAACCCGGAATTTGATGTCGATGCACTGGTCATTGAAATTGGCATGAGCCGGTCTGTCCTTTACAAGAAAGTACAAACCCTTACAAGCTATTCGGTTGCAGACCTTATTAAAGAAATGCGGCTGAAAAAGGCTGCCGAACTTTTGAAGCAGCCCTCTATGTCCGTGGCCGACGTTGCGTTTTCCGTTGGCTTTAACGACCGCAAGTATTTTAGCAAGGAGTTCAGAAAACAGTTCGAAATGTCGCCCTCTGAGTTTATCGACGCCCATCAAGCGAAGGGTTGATTCGTTCCAAAGCAGCTATTTTCCCATCTCTCTTTTTGATAGTTTTTCCCCAATCACCTGCATTCGCTTTCAATCTTCAAACCGCTGATCATAAATTCCCCAGCCGGCATCCTCAACTGGCGCAACCCGGTATTCAGCGAGGCAGGCAGCTTGCAAAAAACTCAATTGGCAATCGAATCAGGAAAAACGGGGAAACCCTTTTCTTACTTTGACAAAAGTACCATGGCTGTTATCGGGTGGAGAAAAGCTCAACTGGGCAACGGGTTACTTTTCAAGGGGTCAGACATTAAGACGGATCATCCGGCCAGAATCAAGACAAGACCGCTCCGAATGATCCTTAGAAGGAATCATAGTTCAACTATTCAAAGATAAAAACAATGACAAGAAAAATGATCAGCTTTTTAATCGGCCTTTCGCTTTTTCTCCTGATGCTGACTTTGAAGGTTATACATTGAGAAAAGCGCATCATTCGTGCAAGAACTACACAAGATAACGCTTTTCGCCAGGTCAAACATTAATGATCATCCGGCCGGAATCAAGACGAGACTGTGGCGAATGATGCTTCCATCGAATGGTCGGGGAGAGTCGTTTGGGAACCTTGAAATTCCCAAGCATCACATAAAAAATCGGAATTCTTTTTTATGATCTCCAGCTTTCAATCTGCACGGATGTTCCGCCGCTTGATCACGTTTATAGAGAAAAATGCCGGCTAATAAAATATTCACAGCCTTTTATATAGTGTTGATCCGATTTTAAGTTCTTCAAAAGAATCAAAGCTGAACTTGTAGGTCACCGGTGGCTCGTCTCCCGGGGATTTTACTAGTCGTGTACTGTCGTTCACTTGAACTACCTGCAAAAACTGAAAGGTGACACTATCGTTCTGAATTCGCCAGGCACCCTTCTCCACGATAGCGACCTGGTTGGAGTCGTCGATCAGATTGGAGACAAAGTCGCCGTTGGGTAAAACAATAAAGATTTCGCTTACATTCCCGTTCTTGGATCGTATCCACGTCCCTGACAAATCGTGGCCTGCGTCGGAGCAACCCTCCAGCAGGACTAAAAAGAGACAGCAGAGTTGAACGCGCCGGCGCATACTATTGAAAATGGGTTATCGTTTTGAGCTTCGTAAAAATTATCCCCGGATAGTGCCCTTCCAATTTTAACAGCTCATGGCCTTCCTTACTGATCCAGCTATAGTCAAAGCTCTCGCTGTCGTACTGCAGTTTTATCTTCCAGCACTTTATTTTCACACCATTCGGCCCCAAAAAATCCTCTTCACTCAGAACCTCTACCGGATAATACTGGGGTGGCGTTTCGCCTCCCGGGTGATAGAAGTTAATGGCCAACTTCTGCCCAACCTTCTTAATGGGTAACAACGCCAGCGTCTCCAAATCCATTTCGAAGCAAAATGGAAAATCCCTAAATTCCGTGGCGAAACCAGCTTTCGTGTTGTGCTCAACCGTATCTGCTCCAACGATCCGGCCAGGCAAATAATTGAATGCCTCAATTCCGGATCTTAGCCTCCTCGTGTAGTCATAGATAGTCCTCAGGCTGCCACGATCAGAGAGGGTATAGACAAACTTGTTATTTACAGTATCCGCATAATATCTCATCTGTTTCACAAGGACCACGTCCCGCCCCTCTTTTTTTTCAAATCGCGTCTCGCGGTTCCACATTGAAATTTGAGTAACCGCTCCCGTTTTGGCGTTTGCAGAGGTCACCAGGTAGGTTGATTTACCGGGTTTCAAAAACTTAATCAACAGGTTTCCCCTTTCAACACTGACCGAGTCGCGTTGCGCAACGGATTCAATAGAAAACAGCAGAAATAACAAAGCGAGTTTTGTCTTCATGGGTTCGAGCTTAACTATGTTTAGGCTGATGAACGTAAAAAATTGGCAAGCAATCGTATCAGGGAGCCATTTTTTTTACATTTTTTTTATGCATCATACCATTCAGCCTCCACGTTGCGGTATTGATCAGGGAGTTGTTTCATCGCCTCCTCTATCGAATCGTAAGGAGCGTCATTCTGAACTTCCCAATCGCTGGAGCAGCTAAAACGATATACTTGCGATGTATCCTTGTATCGGCAAATGGCCAGCCCGTATATCTCTATTTCACGCTCATCATCAACAAAGGGCATTACTCCAAAGGGTCTGTCGCCAGACCAGGCCCATTTGATTACCTGTGCTCCGTCTAATTCGGCTGGCGGTGCATGCTGTAGTTCGTCCTTCATCTCTTTCTTCAAGTCCGTAACTTCGACGCCGATGTCCAGCGGAAGTTTGTCGGTGTACCCACAGCTGTTGAACCAAAATGGATTTTCCTCATATCCCTCAACAACTTCCAAGAACTTACTCGACATCACGCCCCATCCCCTTCCGGGGAGTTCAATCCAGTTGTTTCGGAAGCCATCCTCCGTCTTGTAGTCGGATACTTTAAAAATATACCGGTCCACGCTTACCAGCGCTCCATCCTTGAACTTCGCTATTTTTCGAATTTCGTGGGCAAACGCTGATATCTCATCCGTTGTCCCTATGAATGTCACCTTCTCCTCTGAATGTTCAATGTTTAGACCCTTGGGGAGCGTTACACGTAATGTGATCTTGTTCGCCGAAAAAAGGTCAAACAGCCTCGTAAGTAACCTGGCCACTTTATCTTTTTGGCCTGAATTAAAAGCTGAGTCTTTCATACATTTTTTAGGCAAATGAATCATCTAATCACGCAGTCTTTTTGCGCAGTAAGAGATTATTCTTTCACCAACTTCACCTGCAGGGTTTGGCCACAATCCTTCCATTTCAAAATATAGACGCCGTTAGGTTGATAGGTGAGGTTCAGTACGAGTTCATCACCGGACCGCACTGCCGTGGCCGACTGCAGTTGCCCCATCGCATTAAAGAGATCATAACTTGTACTGCAACCTGTAGCAGGAATTTTTACATAATACGATCCGGCACTCGGATTGGGATACACCGCCAGCGGTTCGTTCGTTGACTGTTCCGTTGCTGTGATCAGCTTTACGACGAGTGTATGCTCTACCGGCGTGGCCGGCAGGTAGTTGGCGTTGCCTTCCTGGGAAGCCCGGATCGTGGCTTCGCCGCTTTTCAGAACGGTAACGGTGTTGCCGTTTATGGATGCGATCTCGGGATGATTGCTGGTGAACGCAACGACCAGCCCCGAGGAAGCTGAAGCTGTAAGATCAAACGGCACGCTGTCGGTATCTTTTTCTTCCAATGAACCGAACGTGATGACTTGCGTGGCTTTTTGGATCGTTAACGTCTGCGGCACAGCCTTTGCTGCGGCAAACGATTCGTTGCCTGCCTGCGTTGCTGTGATGATCGCGGTGCCCGCGCCGACCACCGTGATTTGATTTTCCAAAACGGTGGCGACCGCGAGGTTTGAACTGGAAAACGAAACAGGCAAATTCGAGGTGGCGGTGGCATGCACTTCAAAAGGTGCGTCACCATAAGTTTTGCCTGGCAGCGGATCGAACGTAATGGTTTGACCGGTCTTTAAGCCGGAATAAACAGAAGCCAGATGCGAACGGGGCCCATCGTTGTAAGTATAAAAATACCCCCCGATTACAAGCGTGCCGTTGGGATGAATGGCTATCGCGTTTACCGCGCCATCAAATCCGGTTCCGGCATCGAACGTAGGGTCTACCGTGCCGTCGGCATTGAGTCTTACGATATTGTTTTGTGTGTTGCCCTTGTACTTGGTGAAGTAACCACCCACCAGAATTTTATCATCGGGCTGCGATACAATTTTGTATACGCCAAGGTCAAAGCCGCTGCCGCTGTTGAAGGTGTTGTCGATGGTGCCATTGGTATTCAAGCGAACGATATTCTTAACCGCCGTGCCGTTATAGGACGAAAAGGTGCCGCCGACCAATATTTTCCCATCGGCTTGAACGGCCAATGCAAACACGCGATCGGTCACGCCGCTTCCCATTAAAAACGTATTGTCAACCGTACCGTCGGCGTTTAGCCGTACGATGTGGTTAGCAGCATTGCCGTTTACTTTTGTAAAACTGCCGCCCGCAATAATCTTTCCGTCGGCCTCCTGTACGGCCAGTACTTCGATCTCCTGGTCGAAGGTGAGTGCTGCGTCAAATGCGGGGTCGAGTGTCCCGCCAGGTAAAAGTCTCGCAAAATTTCCACGTGGCGTGCCATTGTAATTTGAGAAATATCCGCCGATCAGAATTTTTCCATCCTTTTGCAAGGCCATCGAAAACACGCCGCCGTCGAGGCCGGTACCTGCGGCCAGGGCGTTGTCTACACTTCCATCGGGATTTAGCCGGATTAACCCTCGATGTTGCTGGCCTTGATAAGTCGAAAATTGGCCGGCCACCAAAATCTTGTTGTCGGGCTGGACGATGAGATCGCTGAAGTAAGTATTAAAGCCCTTACCGACAGCAAACGTTTCGTCGAGGCTGCCGTCTTCGTTGATCCGCACAATTTTATTGCGGGCTTTCCCGAGGTATGATGTAAAATATCCGCCGGCAATAATCTTACCATCGTTCTGAACGGCCACGGCCGTCACCTGATCGTCGAAGTGGTAGGTGTCGTTTGTGTTAAACGAATCGTCGAGGGAGCCATCGGCATGGAGGCGTGCTATGCGTTCGCGGGTCACCCCGTTGTAGGAGGTGAATCCACCAGTCGCCAGGATTTTGTTATCTGCCGTCAATGCTAAACTTTCCACAACAAAGCTGGCGCCCCACTCTTGCTTAAAGTTGGGGTCGACAGCACCATTGGCGGTGAGGGCAACGAGGAAGCGATAATCTTTTCCATTGAGGCTGTTGAAAAATCCACCCACGAATATTCTTCCATCCGGATGCACCACCACGGCATTAAGATAGGCGGCGTTGTAGATACTGAATTCGCCGGCATCAAAATCTGTATCCAATGTGCCGTCGCTGTTCAGGCGGGCCAGGGCGACCCTCTTTACTCCGTTGTAGGTTGAGAAGTCGCCACAAACCATAACTTTTCCATCGGCAAGCAATTTAAAATCGTTTACGCGTCCGTTAAAACCCAGGTTGGTATTGAATGAAAGATCACGGGTACCGTTGAGGTTCAACAACACCATGTCATACGCCGCGGTACCGTTAAATTGTTCGATAAAGCCACCGACAAAAAGTTTTCCATCGAGGCGCTGCACCAAGGCATTAACCAATATGTCGACGCCGGTTCCGATGGCAAACGTATTGTCTACCGTGCCGTCGTCATTCAGTCGCACCAGGTTCTTCGATGAGGTTGCGTTTTTGGCAGTGAAATTTCCTCCCACCACGAATTTACCATCGGCTTGTCGCAGCATGGTATGCACCACCGGCATGTAGCGGGGCATGCCCAACGGATCAATAAAGAAACTGACCTCGCTGTTAAAGGAGTTGTCGCGACTGCCATCGGCATTTAGCCTGATCAATCCGTGTGCAGCGCTGCCGTTAAAGGAAATAAAGTCGCCGCCGACTAAAATCTTTCCATCGGGTTGAACCAGAATATCGACCACTACCTGGTCGTACAAATGTTCAAACCCAAAGCCGGAGCCGGTATTGAATGTATGGTCGACGCTTCCATCGGTGTTGAGGCGTGCAATGCCCCCCAAGGCCTCACCGTGATAATATGTGAATCGTCCGCCAATCAGGATCTTTCCGTCGGCTTGGATCGCGGAAGCATAAATCTCTCTTTCGGCGCCAACCAGGCCCGGATCCGCGGCATTAAAGTCGGGATTGAGCGCTCCCGCTGTTTGGCCATTCGCGACCAGTACCAGCAGAAAAAAATTGAAGAAAAGTACAATGAGAAGGGGCTTGATTTTGCTTAAGCGTAAGCAAGTAACAACTGTATTCATGGCGGATGGGGAATAATGGCGTAAAAACCGGTTTGGGATTTGATTGTACCCTCTCAAAGTTAAAATTTATTCCCTCAAATCGTTTCAGCCGAAGTGTTATATTTTCCAGTAAAAAAGAAGAAAACAGCATTGATAACGGCACCGCTACTCCAATGCACTATACCGATCGGTTTTGAAACTCCCGCTGTGGCGGCATTCAAAACGACACCGTAACATTCAATCCCGTGTTGACGAAGGCCAGGTTAAAATCAGATTGTATGTTGCTTAGGTTGCCAATCGTGGCCTTCACCCGCTGTCTGCCGGCAGAGTAATCCGCAAAACATCCGAGCTCCACGTTGCGGGAAAGTCGCACACCAAACTGCAGCCCAAGCAGAAAGCTAAAGTTGGGCGAGGACTTGAAATCGAGCAATTCGTTGAAGACCATGTTCCCTTGCGTGTCGTATGCGCTGATGACAAACGAGTCGATGTTGGTGAACATAAAACCGATGCCGGTCTTTATGCCCAGGTAGGTCGCTTTGGAGAGCAGGATCTCGAAGTACGGGCCAAGGCTGGCGAGCAAAGGGTTGTAGTTTGCCTCGGCCACTGCTGTGCGATAGCCAAGCGATGCAGTGAGGTTTTCCTGCAAGGCCATGTTGTCGAGTTGGTTTTGTTGATACGACAGGTGGATGAGCATGTAAAATCCCGCGGGCCACGAATTCGTCCGGACTTTGTCTTCGAACACGGCGCCCCAACCGTTTTTTGCAAAGCTGCCGGAATTGTCCAGGCTGGTCGATTTAAATTTGCCGGTGGGGAAGCTTCGAAAAAATCCAATCGCGTATTTATTCTGGCCAAAGCTCGCCGTCGAGATGCCGAACAAAAAGACAAGCGCCATTCCGAAGCGCTTTGTTTTAAGCGACGCCAGCCGATATTGTTTTTTATTTGTGTCCATTCGATGTGCATCATTCCTTTCTTCGAAAGGACGACGATTCCGGGTGTATGTATCTGACCTTTCGAAAATGACGAAAATTGGAACCGAGCGTAGTGAAAGGACAGGATAGAAGTAAAATACGAAAGATGCGTGACATCACCATAAAAGCGTGCTTCGAATTTCATGAAGGTCCGCCACCAACGAAATCATTTCGTCATCGGCTTGTTCAAACGAAGGTGTCGAGCACTCCTCAACGATAAATCTAAAGATAACACCCAAACGGCTTTGCCAGGGCGTTGGTTTTGTTTAGATTCAGGTATGGCTTTCACGTTCACCGATCGGCCTATTCTATTGACGGTATTTCACCGCCCTGTTTTCAAAAATTTACAGACGTTTCTCTTATCAGTACTGCTGTTTATACCACGTTCCGTTTGCTAGTGGCCGCGTGAATTGCCGTCGCGCATGAAAAGATGGCCGGCCCGGCCGTGCCTTGGTTGTCTCTAAAAAAAGAAACAAATGAGACTCCCTTCATTTGCCCTGTTATTTTTAAGATTCGCTGTCGCGTTCGCCCAGCAAGAAAGCATCATGCCCGGCCACCCCGCCGGCATGACCGGTTTGACAACCGAAACGCCATCCGAAACCCGCGGGATCTATGACACCCCGGCAATGGACCTTCGTGCGCGACTAACCGCATCTGACAAAAACGTCTATCCACAACGTTCACTGAAACCAGCGTCCCATTCCCGAGACACGTCCAATACCATGAAGATGCTGAACAAGGCAAACGCTTTTATGCAATGGTACATGGTTTACTTTCCCATGCCGTTCGGCTCATACAGCAAGGAAACCAACTGGCTTTTTGGACTCAGCAAATACAATGCCTTCACCGTCAAACCAAAAAACACCATCGATTCTGTGACGCAGGCGTCCAGCATATCGGCTTTGGCATATTACACTCTGAATACGCAATACAAAATGGTGTTGGAGTCCAACATCATGCAGCATAACAACAAGGCGATCTGGAAAACAGATATCCTCTATACGTATTATCCGCTTCTTTTTTATGGCGTGGGCAACGACACGGACCTCGAAAACGAAAGTACGCTCAACACGACAAACGTCCAATGTTACAGCTATTACCTGTTCAAAGTCTATAAAAAATGGTATCTCGGGCCGGTCTTCGATTATCTCAACTACTACCAGGTGAATTTGATCGATGGCTCCAGCACCGACCAACAAGGCACCACCCTGACGGAATACCAGGGAAGACAAACCGGCCTGGGCATTAAGCTCTCCATGGAGGGACGCAACAACCGGCTCAATGCCAAGTCGGGGGTGTATGTTGATGCGGGGTTTACGCGCTACTCTACTGCACTGGGTGGCCGCTTCAACTATTCTTATTTTCAGTTTGACGTGCGCTACTACCACACGTTTCGAAAAAAACTTACGGTGGCCACACAACTGCGAACCGAATCCAAGCGAGGTGATGTGCCGGTTCAGTCGCTGGCCTTCCTGGGAGGAGATTACTTCATGCGTGGGACTTACCTGGGACGATACCGCGACCATGTCGCGCTCGATTCGCAGGTCGAACTCCGGTTTCCCATCTTTTGGATCATCGGCGGAACCTTGTTCGGTGGTCTTGGTCAGGTGGCTCCTGCGTATAGCAAAATCAATATCGGGTCCTTTCACGAAACCCACGGCTTCGGCCTTCGACTCCAGGTCGATCGCGCGCATGACATCAATCTCCGGCTTGACATCAGCTTCAGCAAAGATCAGTCGATCATTATTATGAATTTCGCGGAGGCTTTTTAGGGACGTCGTGATGGCAGAAAATTAAACGAAGCGATCCAGTCAATTCCGCTTCGCGATGCTTTGCAGTTCGCCGTAGGTTGGGATTTGCTGCATGATGGATGCCCTGATCTGCGTGAGCAGGTATATTTCCGCCTGGTAAAATTCAAAGGCTACCACCGAATTGGTGGCCGTCTTTATTTTCTTGTAATAGAGTTCTAGCATTTTTTCCTGGTTCATCCGGTTTGCAAAGTATTGTTGTGCGAGCGAATCGGCGCGGGCGGCGGTCATTTGCTGGTAGGCCTGCGCCGTGCGTTCGTAAAGTCGTATCCTCGCCTTTGCCTCGGGTTTGACGGCAACCTGGTACTCGTTATAGATCTTCCAGAACGCCACCGAGTCCTTTCCCGAAACGGGCACTAATTTTTGAATGATCTCCAGCTTCTGTACGTGTAGCAAATTGACGATGGCATCTGCTTCGGCGTCCGAGGTTTGTGCATAGGCTCCCCCTGCACAAACAGCAACGAGCACCAGGGATAGTATTGTTTTCATGAGTTTTATTTTTGAACGTTTATCTCCATTGCGCTGACGTCTATCAAGGTACTCATATTTGTTGCCCGATCTACGTTAAATGAAGCTGTTAACCGTTAAACGGTGTTGGATGAATAGGGCGGTTGTTATCGGGAAGTAATTTATTGAGTACCTTCATCATTGAACCCTAACCCCTACCGTACGTCTCGTACGCGATTGCCATGAACGCCATCGACAACCTCTGGAAAAACGACAAGGGATTTATCTGGATGTTGGTCATCGCTACCATAACCTTAATCAGCAGCCAGCTTTCCGAAGGGATCCTCTGGGAGAGCAAGTTTATTGTGCGAGCAGGATTCTTCTTCGTTACGCTTATTGCCATCCGATCTTCCACCCTATCGAAGTTCGGAAAATTGTTGGGGTATGCCATTGCTGCCGCGATCTTGCTATTAGCCGTGGTCATGATCCGCGAGGAAAGACCAGCGTTGAATTTAGTTTATACCATACTGGTCGCCGGGTACATGATCTACATTATTACCATGGTCATCCGTCAGATCTTTACAAGTCAAATTACTACGGTCTATCAAATTGGTGGTGGTGTGGCGGCTTATATCTTACTGGGCCACATCTGGGCGTCCATGTACCTCGCTCTATACATTATTCAGCCTGGTTCATTTCAGTATGGCGGCGCAGCCATTCAAAACGACGAAGCACTAAAACAATTATCGTACTTCAGTTTTGTGACGCTGACCACCATCGGTTATGGGGATATCACGGCGGTGGGCCCGGTGGCGCGTATCTTGGTTATGATCGAAGGGCTTTTGGGTCAATTGTTTCCCGCTATTTTTATTGCCACGCTGGTCAGTCATCAAATTGAGGACTCCCGGAAAAAATAGCCAATCAGATATCCGGAGTAAAATCACGCACGTGGATGTTGTCAACACCCTTGCTGTCGAACGGATATTCGATCAGCGTTTGGAAGTTACTGAGGGTTACCAGGATCAGGCTGGTGAGCGCCAGAAAAATATAAATGGCCCATGCCGGAACCAGCGACTCCAAGCGAAACAGAAGGATTGGAGCCTGGACCAATGGAAAAATGATGATGAATAAGATCGTATAAAACCGAAGCCCGATCATGGTACGGTGACGGACGAGGCTGATCAAATAAACGGAACTCTCGGTGACATCCTTCAGGTAGCGGATGGTTCGAAGCACGTTGCGTTTTGAAATTTCCTCGCGGTTGGTTTCAATAAACGCGAACACTTCGTTTAGTTTTTTTTGCAATAGTGCGTAGCCCAACGTCCGATGCTCCAACTGGTCGATAAGCTGCGCAGCCACGCCTTTCAACAACCGACGCGCCTCGGTTTTCTTTTCCGCAAGCAGGTCTTCCGGGATCTGAAACGAATAATGCAGCGCCATCGACGCTCCTTTGAATAAACTGAAATATTCCAGTGCCTTGTCACGGCGCTTGAATGCGGCTTGCATAGAGAAATGTAAGGGAAAAACCACGCAAAGGCCGAACAACAAGAGATCGAGGTGAAATTTTATCTGGAAATGAATAGCCAAAAATGCCGCCACCTGCGAGATGACTAAGGCCAAAAAAGTTCGTAAATTGAAGAAGTTCAAAATTTTCATGGCATGAAAAAGCGCTACGGTTTAATAATGACCCTGGTCATTGTTTTCACCTGTTCCTTTGGCCAGGATGTTCCACTCTTTCAATCAAAGGAAGCGATTAACGTTCGTATAACCGGCTCAATCAAATCTATCAAAAAGAAGTCAAATGATTCCACGCTGGTTGCCGGAAAGTTTCTGTACGAGCAAGGTCAGGATCAATGGATCACTGTACCTGTACAAGCCCGGGTAAGAGGAAACTATAGACTGGCCAATTGCTTCTTCCCTCCCTTGAAACTGAAATTCGCCAAAAAGGACGTTGAATCAACGCTTTTTGCGGGAAACAAAGCCCTGAAGCTGGTGTTCCCTTGTCACACGTCGTCGGACAAGAACACCCTGGTTCGCAATGAATATCTCTGCTATCAATTTTATCAAATCCTCTCCCCCTACTATTTCAGGACCCGGCTTGCCCACCTCGACGTCACCGAAATCTCAAGGAAGAAACCCCGCAGCTATGACCTGTTGTCTTTTTTTGTGGAAGACAATTCGATGGTGGCCAAACGCAGTCACGGCAAGATCGTCGAAACAAAGGGCATTAACCCGGCATCTTTTGATGAAAAGCAATCGGTACGAAACGATTTCTTTCAATACATGATCGGCAACGCCGACTGGTCTGCCGTCTTTCAGCACAACAGCAATACGATGTTTGTCAACGGCAAATACGTTCCGTTGTCCTACGACTTTGACATGTCGGGGTTTGTGAATGCAGGCTATGCTCACGAAAATGCGCCCACCCTGGGAACGGGCGATCCACGCGAGCGCGTTTACCGCGGCTATTGCAAATCGAAAACCGCCATGGAAGAGATTCGGAAAGAATTTTTGGAAAAAGAATCCGCGTTGCATGCCATCATCGATCAACACGCCGCGCATTTCACCAAAAATGAATTGGAAGACATGCACGGTTACCTCGATGAGTTTTTTAGAATTCTAAAAAGCGACGACCGGTTTAAAGATTCCATTTTGGACTTGTGCCGGACGACGAAATAGACCTCCCTTATTTCCTCCCCGTTTTACGTCTCTCGTTTTACCGTATGTTACCGTAAAACGGGCCTACCGGTGTGGCATTTACCTTTACTGTCAGCCTTGTTTTATCTACCTTCGAAAGGGTTGTTACCAGGGCTCACGTCATCCTATTCCAATGATCAACAGGTTGAATTTGGAGAAGCGCTAGCCTCCGGGCGCAACCACGCATTTAGGGTTACTTCGCGAATTGTAGTCCAAGCTTTCTTTCGCTAGTAGTTCATGGATAGCAGGTGTTGATTTGAGTAACCGGCTTCAAGTACCAAACAAACGCGACATGGAAGTTTTTTACACGTCCTTCGGCCTTGTTACTGCTGGCGTATCGTTAGCCATGGGTTCTATTTATCTTTTTCTGGCGGTGAGGAAAAGTGAACGTACCTATTTGTATTTCGGTCTGATGGGATTTGCCCTGGTGTTCTTCTTTCTTACACCACCGATCGGGTTTATTCTCCATGACGTGCCCCCCTATCCTGCCAACATTCTTCTAAAGAGAGTCTTCATCTTTTCCTACTACGCGCTCACGCCCTGGTTCATTCTGGGGTATTCCGGATATCCCAAAAAATGGCTCGCGTACGCGATCGGGATCATCGTCGTGGTTTGTTATGCCGCGATGTATTTCACGGCCGATCCCGCCACGAAGCCCGCCTGGGCGATCGTAAGTTTGTTAGGTTTCGGTTGCACATTGCTGCTGGGGATCCTGGCCGTGCGCTGGCAATTTGTGAACGACCAAAAAAAACGCGCCTATCCCCTGGCCATGGTGATGGCGATCTACGGTGTTTTGTGTTTGCTCGCCATCCTAAACCAACTGACGCCCGGCGATCGCACGGTGATATCCAACCTGAAATTGTTTTTCCCCATGCATTTCCATGCGCTTTTGTTTATGTTGATCATGGGCCAACGCTTAGCATCGGGCTTGCTGGAAAAGTATGCCCTGGAGCAAAGCCTGCAGCTCAGCGAAGGGAAGTGGGATTCGTTTATGCAGCATGCCACCTTTATGATCGTGGAGCATGACCGTGATGGCCGGATCACATTTGTCAATGACTACTGCATCCGTTTACTGGGCTATTCGAGTGCGTCGGATTTACTCAAGCTCAACTGGTTCGACAAATTTCTTTCTCCTGCCGACCGCAACTATATGCGGAACCTCGTCCGGGAGGCCCGCCATCCGAAAACTGCGCTGCCGGTCGTTAAGACTCCGATCCAGGCAAACGATGGACAAGAGCTTGTGATTGCCTGGTCGAATTTTCCGATCAACGATGCCCAGGGTGTTGTTCAAACCGTGATGAGTATTGGAAGGGATGTTACGGAAGAAGAAAAGGCAAGTGCGCTGGTGGAGAAACTGAAAAACGAGTTGCTCAAGGAACAAATCATGTTAAGCCGTCAACCGCCGGTTGAAAATCATGGGATCGTCGGTGAAAGCAAGGGCTTGGGTTATGCCATTCAAAAAGCCGAACAGGTGGCAACAACGCTCGCACCGGTGCTGTTGGAAGGCGAAACGGGTGTAGGCAAAGAGTTATTTGCCAACCTCATACACGACAACAGCTTGCGGTCCGACAAACCTTTTGTAAAAGTGAATTGCAGCGCTCTGCCCAAGGAACTTATGGAAGACGAGTTGTTCGGTCACGAGAAGGGCGCCTTCACCTCGGCCGCACAATCGCGCAAGGGGCGTTTTGAATTGGCGGACGGCGGAACCATTTTTCTCGATGAGATCGGGGAGCTTCCCCTTGACATGCAACCGAAATTATTGCGCGTGCTTCAAAATGGAGAGTTCGAGCGCATCGGCGGGCAAAAGACCATCCGGGTAGACGTTCGCATCCTGGCGGCCACCAACCGGAATCTCTCCGCAGAAGTACAACAAGGCAATTTTCGCAGCGACTTGTATTATCGGCTCAACGTGTTCCCCATCACCATTCCACCGCTACGCAACCGCAAGGAAGATCTCCCACTCCTTATTCATCATTTTATGGATCAGAATTGCAAAACGTATCACCGGAATTTGGAGCAAATATCTCGGGCCAACCTGGAACATCTTCTGAACTATGATTGGCCCGGCAACATCCGTGAGCTGCGGAATGTCATTGAACGTTCGGTTATTGTCAGCCAGGGAAAGACGCTGCAGTTGGATTGGTGGGTGGAGGAAACCGTGAGCAAAATACCGGCCGGCGACCACACGCTCGGCCACATTGAAAGAGATCACATTATCTCGGTGATGGAGCGCTGCCATTGGAAGATCAACGGCGAAAATGGTGCCGCTGAAATCCTGGCCATGCATCCCAACACGTTGCGCTCGAAAATGAAAAAACTCGACATCAAAAGGCCTGGCTTGCCCGAGGATCTTGAAACTTCTCCAGACGATCTGCCGCACCACAGCTCCTTGTGATCGTTTCCTACAAAATCTCAACCCCTCTGGTTACATCGCTCCCGGATCCAGCCGGTCTATTCATTCACTAATGATGCTGTGATTTTTTAAGCCGCGCGTGACACCCAGCGCTCGCTCGTCAATCTTCTTTAACGATTCGATAACAATGCTCACGATATTTCGTGAGGCTCACGAAATATCGTGAGCACTATCATCACCCAAGGCCCACTCGCATACAACTTTATTTTACATAAAGCGCTTTTGCAGGCTGTCAAGCCACACGATGGCGATGACGAAAGTTTTGGTATGGCGATTGTATAGCCGCACGTTACCGATTTTGTTAACAACCCCCAAAACGCCTGAACCATATTCGTTATGGAAAGCAAACCCTGCTTGTTTAAGATCTCCGGATCGATCAATACGGAAAAACACAAGGAGTTTGAGCAAACGGTCCGGTTCGTTTTCAAACTGCTTCCCCACAGTTGCTTTTCGAGTCACCTGGCATTAGATGTCTTTAACAACAACGTCTATCATCTTTTCATGCTGTGGTCATCGCATGTCGAGCTCGAGACTTTTAAGCACAGCAATGAATATCACGTCATCAAAGGTTCTTTTCAAACCCTTGGCTTAATGGATAGCTATGTTACGGCAACGTGCATGGACGTACACGGGTTGGAGATGAACGATGCCGACACGTGAGCGTCACTGATCAACTAAATCGACCGGCATGAATTTCCAGACGACTTCGCCAGCGACGGCAATATTTTGCAAGGATAGTATACGATGTTCTTACACTCTGAAAAACCTGCAACGGGATGAAGTAGACTTAAATACAACGCTATGAAACGAAAGATCTTTACAACCTTCTGTCTGCTTGCTGTGCTCTGGTGTCGTACGGACCGAAACGCTGTGTACGGACAGGTCTATTCAAACAAAGTTGTCGGCAAGAAGAACGCGGACGTGATCGATAGCTTAAAGGCCGCCCCATACCCTTATGCACTCCCCATCCTTGGCAAAAAGGCCGCCGCATTGGGTTTCAACTTGCCGTACTCCGCCGGGATCGGCATCAACTACCTGTGGCAAGAGTCCGACCTGGTGATCAACAACCTGGAAATTGGTTTTAACAACGGCCCGCTACACAACCTGGATGAGATCGTGCGCTTCAACAACGCCACGTCTAACGCATCGGGCTGGAATATTCGCCCAGACATCTGGCTGTTTCCTTTTTTGAACATCTATGGCATTCTCGCCAAATCCAGTCCTTCCACCGCCGTCGACTTCAGTGTATACGTGCCGGACGCCGATGGCAATTGGAACAGTGTGCTGACGATGAACACCAAGGCCAATTTCCAAGCGTCCACCCTGGGATTCGGATTGACACCAACGATCGGTGTGGGGGGCGGGTGGATGGCGCTCGATATGAACTTCAGCTGGAGCGATATACCCGAATTGGAGAAACCTGCCTTTGCCACGGTGTTCGGACCCCGTCTGGGCAAAAGTTTTAAGCTCAAAAAACCCGAACGCAACATTGCCCTATGGGTCGGAGGCTTCAGGCTCCACCTCAACTCCGGCACTACCGGTTCGATCCAATTGAATGAAGTGATCGATGTCTCCGGGCTACAGACCCGTGTCGACAATGGAATCACCAAAGTTGGTAACGGCCGCCAGCAAGTGGACACCTGGTGGGGCGGTCTCACACCCGTGGAGCAAAAGAACCCCGTGAACGTCGCCAAATATGAAACAGCCAACCGCGCACTCAACGCCGCCGGCAGCTTTCTAAACGGACTCGATGAAGCCCTTAACGATGACCAACACGCCACGGTTCAATATTCGCTGAGCAAGCGTCCCAAGGACATGTGGAATTTTCTGATCGGCTCGCAGTTCCAATACAGCAAGCATTGGATGGTGCGGTGTGAATACGGCTTCCTGGGATCGCGCACGCAGGTGATCGCCGGTCTTCAATACCGGTTTGGATTATAAAGAATAACTCGTCCGGCGCGTGCCGGCCATATGAACATATACTCTAAACAATTTTTACGTATGAAAACAAAATTAATTACTGTCTTACCGATGATGGTGCTGCTGGGGGCCTGCTACCCCAACGGCCCCGAGTATGTTAACGATGCCGACGTTGTGGCCACGAGCTACGATGTGAAGTATGATTTCAAATCACAATCGACCTTTGCCATGCCCGACAAGATCGTGGTGGACGTCGAGATCAAACAAGGCGACACCACCTACGAATACATGCCGGACAAATTTGCCACCGTCGTTTTGGATGCCATACAGAAAGACATGGAAGCCTACGGTTGGGACCGTGTGGACATCGATGAAGATCCGGATGTGCTGCTCACACCGGCGGCCATTTCGTCGACCACGTACTTTTATACCTATTGGTATGATTGGTGGTATGGTGGTTGGTACGGCGGATGGGGCTGGTATTATCCTCCGTATTACACGGTGAGCAGTTACACCACAGGGACGATGATCCTGGTGATTGCCGATCCCAGTCAGGCAAGCGAAAGCCCGATCAATCGCTCGCAAGCTGCATGGGTAGCGGCCTCCAACGGATTGCTGACGGGCTATTATGACATCTCGCGCATCACCGACGCCATACACCAGGCTTTTGCACAATCGCCCTATTTAAAAACCAACTAATGCCCTCCGCCATGAAAAAAATAATCATCCTCGCGCTGCTCGGCATTTGCGCCGGCACGCCGCTATTGGCCCAAAACAATTTTGTCATCAGTTATTCGATCGCCCAGCCCACCGGAGACCTCAACAGCTTCATTGGTAAAACCAGTTTTCGCGGGATCGCATTTGACTATCGCTATACCGTGAAAGACAACATGGCGCTCGGTTTCTCCCTGGGCATGAACACGTTTTACGAGTCCAAGCCCAAGGATACTTACACGGTCGACAACATATCGCTGACGGGAAAACAATACCGGTACAGCAACAATATTCCCATGCTGGCTACCGCCACCTATTTTCTGAGCCCGGAAGAGCCACTAAAACCATTTGTTACGCTCGGCATCGGCACGATGTATTCGCGACGCAATACCGACATGAATTTATATACGATCGAATTGGAAGCCTGGAACTTCGCCTTGCAACCCGAGATCGGTGTGCAATATGAAATGACAGACATGACGGCCATTCACCTGTCGCTAAAATACATGCAAGGATTTCAAGCCGGCAGTGAATTGAAGTCAGCGCAATCGTATTTCTCACTGAACGTCGGCTTTGCCTTCTTTTGAAAGGGCTGGCTTTGAAAACCATTTGACTTCGTCTACACTAACCCATACGCTATGTCCCCCCTGGTTCAATTGGCGATCTTGTTAGCCTGCATCTTCATCGGCGCCCGCATGTCGGGCATCGGGCTTGGTGTGATGGGAATGATGGGTTTGCTCATCTTCATCTTTGCCTTTGGCGTGGAGCCCTCCGACCCGCCGTTGGAAGTCATGCTGATCATCCTCAGTGTGGTGACTTCGGCCGCGGCGTTACAGGCCGCCGGTGGCATGGATTACCTGGTCGATGTAGCGGGAAAAATTTTACGCAAACATCCATCCCAAATCACGCTGCTGGGGCCGCTGGTGACTTATGCTTTTGTGCTCTTTGCCGGTACGGCGCACATCTCCTACTCCATCATGCCCATCATCGCCGAGGTCGCCATTAAGAACAGGATCCGGCCGGAACGCGCGATGAGCATGAGTGTGACCGCTGCACACATGGCCATCACGGCCAGTCCGGTATCGGCGGCAGCGGCAGCCTTGCTTTCGGTGCTTGGAGGAACCGGTGTCGGGCTCGCGCAAATTCTGTTGATCGCTATACCCTCGACGCTGATCGGTGTGCTGGTTGGGATTCTATTTGTCTGGAAACGCGGCAAAGAGCTCGACCAAGATCCCGAATTCCTGGAGCGTATGAAAGATCCGGCCTTTGTAAAAAATCTTGAGGGCAACGAAGAACAGGCCACCACAACCTTGGCCCCAGGGGCCATCAAGTCGGTCGTCATTTTTGCGCTCGCGATATCGGCCGTTGTCCTCCTGGGATCCTTCCCGGATCTGTTACCCGAGTTTTCCGGTAAAGAAGGATTCACGCCGGGCTTCGCTGTAAATGCATCGGGGCGATTGCAGATGCCTTCCATGATCATGATGATCATGCTGTCGGCCACCGGATTGATCATTCTGTTCGCCAACACGACGGCAGCAAAAGTGACGAAGGCAAGTTTGTTTGCCTCTGGCGGTCAGGCCACGATCGCCGTGTTTGGGGTGGTGTGGATGAGCAGCACCTTTATGGATCACAATTTTGAAGTCATCAAAAATACACTGGGCGAAGTGGTGGCGGCTTACCCCTGGCTTTTCGCGGTTGCTCTATTCTTGTTGAGCATGTTGTTGTACAGTCAAGCCTCTACAACGAAGGCCCTCATGCCGTTGGGCCTTTCGCTCGGATTGTCGCCCGCCTACCTGATCGGAATATTTCCGGCCTGCAACGGCCACTTTTTTATTCCGGGCTATCCCACCTTGCTCACCGCCATCCAATTCGATCGCACGGGCACGACGCGTATTGGCAAGTATGTATTGAATCACAGCTTCATGCTACCGGGCATTGTCACCACCGTCGCTTCGGTCTTGGCTGGACTGCTGCTACAATCCGTCCTGCTGTAACTTAAAAACTCAGCGCATGAAAAAATGAATTAAAAATCCTCGATAGCCCATGTGGCATTCTACTCTAACTAAACCCTAACAATCATATCATGAAAAAGCTACTCACCATTCTAACACTCTTGATCTTGACTGCCCAAGTTCAGGCGCAGTCATTACCCAGGGTAATCATTTTAGCCACCGGCGGAACCATTGCCGGTGCAGGGGCCGCCGCAGACCGGGCCGGCTACACCGCCGGAAAGATTCCGATTGACGATCTGATCGGCGGTATACCTTCCGTAAAGAAAATTGCCACCATCACTGGCGAGCAAGTCGCCTCGGTTGGCAGCCAGGACATGACCATTGATATCTGGAAAAAACTGGCCATTCGCGCCAATGAAATTTTTGCAAAAAATGAAGCGGATGCCATTGTTGTCACACACGGCACCGATACGCAAGAAGAAACGGCTTACTTTCTCGACCTGGTCATTCCCTCCGACAAACCGGTTGTCCTCACAGGCTCTATGCGTCCGGCAACTGCCATTAGTGCGGACGGTCCAAAGAATCTTTATGATGCCATCACCGTAGCGATCAATCCAGCCACCAAAGGCAGGGGCGTATTGGTGAGCTTCAATGAAGGGATCTACGATGCGAGAGAAGTTATGAAGTTGAGCACAACCAAGACCAATGCTTTTGGATCGCCCAATACCGGCCCCGTGGGTCAGGCTTATGATGGCCGCGTGGAGTATTATTCTTCATCCGATCGTGAAGTGAATCCTAAAAAACCAATTGTGTTAACCACCGACACAAAATTACCCCGGGTGGATATTGTATACATGTATGCCGATGCCCCCGCTGACCAGATCGATATGCTGATCGGTAAAAAGGTAGACGGCATCGTCATTGCCGGTGTGGGAAACGGCAACTTCAACAAAGCCTACATGGAGGGTGTGAAACGCGCTGTGAAGGCAGGCATTACGGTTTGCCGCGCCAGCCGGACACCTTCGGGCAGGGTCGTGCTTCACGACGAGATCAATGATGATGAATTGGGCACCATTGTCTCGGACGATCTGACACCTCAAAAAGCCAGAGTCTTGTTAATGCTTGCCCTGACAAGGACAAAAGATAAAAAGCAACTTCAGGACATTTTCTTCAAATATTAAAACACCGAACCGCTGCACTGATTTCCATTGCGCTCAGGTTCATCATCTGGGCGCAATTCGTCAGGGGCTGTGTGATTTATCCTAAAGACAAAAAATAAAATAATGAAAGCGATGAAATTTATAAACGTGCTGTCAGGGTTGATGCTGATCGGTCTTCAATACACACTGGCACAACAAACCCGCACCGAAAAAGACCTGCTGGGTGAAAAGCAAATTCCAGCCGATGCCTACTACGGTGTTCAAACCCTTCGCGCGCTGGAGAACTTCCAGATCAGCGGGGTAAAAACTAATTTTTATCCTGACTATGTCAAGGCCTATGCCATCGTGAAACTGGCGGCGGCCCGTGCCAACACAGAAGTGGGGCGAATGAAAAAAGAACGAATGGACGCCATTGAGAAAGCCTGCCAGGCCGTGATCGGCGGGAAATATCACGACCAGTTTCTCACTGACCTCTACCAAGGAGGTGCCGGCACATCGGCCAACATGAATGCCAACGAAGTGCTGGCCAATATTGCGCTGGAAATGGGGGGTCATAAAAAGGGAGAGTATCAATTTATTGAACCTCATGACGACCTGAACATGGGCCAGTCCACAAACGACGTATACCCAACGGCCATTCACATCGTCTTGATACTACACAACGACAAAGTGATCAAAGAAGCGGAGTTGTTAGCTCAAGCCTTTCACAAAAAAGGAGAAGAATTCAAAAACCTGGTGAAGATGGGCCGCACCGAAGGCCAGGATGCTGTGCCCATGACATTGGGACAGGAATTCCATGCCTTTGGTTCCCAGATCGATGCTGCCATTGACGCCCTTCGCAAAAGTGAAGCCTATCTATACGAAGTGAACATGGGCGCCACCGCGATTGGCACAGGGCTCACGGCGTCGCCCGGTTATGCCGAAAAATGTGTGGCACAACTTGCCAAACTTACGGGCAAACCCATCGTTGGACCAAAAGATCTGATTGCCGCTACGAGCAGCATGCAAGCGTTTGTCATGTTTTCTTCCGCTTATAAAAACCTGGCGGTTACCCTTTCCAAAATTAGCAGCGATTTAATTTTCCTTGCCTCCGGTCCACGCAACGGGATTTTTGAGATCAATCTACCGGCGCTGCAACCGGGTTCGTCCATCATGCCGGGAAAAGTAAATCCCGTCATGCCGGAGGTGATGAATCAAGTGTGCTACAAAGCGATGGGCAACGATGCAACGGTTGCGATCGCTTCACGCGACGGCCTCCTGCAACTCAATGCCTATGAGCCGGTGGTCGCCACCTCCATCATGGAGTCGCAAGCGCTTTTTTATAAGCTGATGCCTTTGTTCCGCAAAAATTGTATTGACGGAATCACCGCGAATGAAAAAGTCCTCAAGCATTATTTGGAAACGACCGTGGGGATCGTGACGGCGCTCAATCCTGTTCTTGGCTATGAAAAAACAACGGAACTGGCCAAGGAAGCACTTCAAAGTGGCAAGGGAATTCTTGAGTTGATCCGGGAGAAGAAACTGCTGACGGAAGACCAGATCAAGAAGCTTATGGACCCGGCTGCTTTGACCGGACAAAAACTGTAGTGCTAAAAGGTCAGCTTTTAAATCCAATTGTCTTACTAAACCACAGGTTATGAAATCATCCATACGTATAAAGCCTCTCCTGTTGTTATTCCTGCTACCCTGCATCGGTTGGGCGCAGAAACAGGAGCGCCAGGTGGGCGACACTACCTACTATCCCTCTCTGATTCCGCAGGCAAAGCAGGGATTGCTCAGGGATGTGAGCGTGATTGCCAATATGAATTTCGCTTTGCGAAACGAATTTCAGGATGGCGAATACATGAAAACCAGGTTTCGCAACGAGCAGTTCAGATTAGAAATCCGGGGGAAAGTTCACGAAAAAGTGTACTTCCGTTTTCGCGACCGGTATACGCGTGCGCAAACATCGGAATCGGTCGACAATCTAAGCCGCTCGGTCGACCTGGCCTATCTGCGTTTCGACATCTCGGAAAAATGGAGTGCCTCGGCCGGCAAGATGTGCGCCGATTGGGGCGCCTGGGAGTTTGATTGGAATCCGATCGACATCTATGAATACTCCGACATTGTCGAGTATGCCGATAACTTCCTCACGGGGGTTGGCGCCACCTATACACCGAGCCACCGAAACCAATGGACCTTCCAGGTATTGGACTCCCGGACAAAGACATTCACGGAATTATATGGAACGCAACCCAACTTCACGGAGTCAAAAGCGCCGTTGGCTTTTGTGGTGAACTGGCGGGGAAGTTTGTTGGATGGCAAGATAAAAACCATCTGGTCGTATTCCCTGTTCAACGAAGCCAGCAATGCCAACATGAACTACATCGCGTTGGGTAATGAGTTCACGTTTAATAAATTCAGATTTATTTATGATTTCAAATGGAGCGATGAACAATTGGACCGAACCGGTATCGTGAGCCAAACGGTTCCGGACGACATTTATCCCTATGCCCTGGCGAAGACGCGATACATCGGCCACTGGATTAACATTCGCTACATGATCACGCCGAAACTTCATCTCACCTTTGTGGGCATGCTGGACATTGCCCAATGGAGAAACAGTTTCAACGATCCCGAAAATACAGCGGGAGAAGAACACATTCGAAACGCATGGGGCTATATCCCGGCCGTGGAGTATTATCCCTGGGACAATTTAAATCTCAAGTTTTTCGCCAACTGGGTCGGACGGGTGTATAAGTATTCTGACTATGCCAAAACCCGGTTTGGTGTATCGGATTATAACACGGGCAGGTTTACGGTTGGTTTTATTACACCGTTGGGTATCCTTTAAATAAACGGGATGAGGGGTGAAGGATGAAATATCTATTACCAAAAGAACTACGCAGTTTGCAACCCGCTGGGGTGACGGTGGTCATGCTGCTGATGCTCCCCTGGAATTCCTTCGGTCAGCAAAAGGATTATATTCCTGATGGTACCCAAGGGGAACTGCTTGAAGTTATAGATAGTAGTAAAGTACCCGTCAAATGGAAGGACAAGCGCTGGCGGTTATTTCCCGGGAAGTTTTCTTCACTAAAATTTGGAGGAGGATTTCTTTATGACTTTGCCGGCTTCGTACAAAATGCGGAAGGCAAAGCACAAACGGACTCGCTAGGCACTGAGCTAAAAAATACTTTCGCCGTCCGCGATTTTAGAATTACGGCTAGTGGAAAGTTCAGGACCAAACGAACCCTAAGCTGGAAGGCCGGCTTTCTGTACGATGACGACGCCCGCTCATGGTATGTACGGGAGACGGGGCTCATGATCGGTGTACCGGAATTGTGGGGTAGCATATTTGTCGGACGAACCAAGGAGGGCTTTTCGATGAACAAAGTTATGGTAGGATATGCCGGCTGGACGATGGAACGACAAATGGCTTTGGACGTCATCCCGATCCTTGCCGATGGTGTGAAGTGGCTCGCATACTTGCCCAAGCAACGGCTCTGGTGGAATGCCGGGATATACACCGATTGGCTCTCGGAAGGACAGTCATTCTCTACGTACAAGTGGCAGACGGTAGGACGGTTCGGGTGGCTGCCCTTATATTCACCGGAAGACAATGTTGTCTTTCATGTTGGAGTGAGTTACCGCTATGGCCGGACGAAAGATGGTCAAATCCGTGTGCGCTCAAGGCCTGAAGCCGATCCGGCTCCACAATTTATCGATACCGGCAAGTTCCCGGCCGATCACTCCAATCAAATCGGAGGTGAAGCTTATTTCCGATCCGGCCCTTTCATGGTAGGTTCTGAGATTTATATGCATCGATTCAATTCCCCGGAAACCGGCAATCCCGTATTTGTTGGAGGCGACGTCATGGTAAGCTATTTCTTAACGGGAGAATCACGTCCCTACAATACCGCCACCGGGATCTTTGGTTTCGTGGCTGTAAACAAATCTGTTTTTAAAGGTGGTCCGGGAGCCTGGGAGGTATTGGTTAGATATTCATCGCTCGATCTGAATGGAGGCACACTGCAAGGTGGAAAATTCTGGCGAATTACGCCGATGGTAAACTGGTATCTCTCCAAAGATGTGCGGCTCGAGTTGGCCTATGGATACGGGGTCTTGGATCGATTCAATCTGAGAGGGGTGACACAATTCTTTCAGGCGCGTATCCAACTAACCTTATTGTAAATCCTTCAGAGGTAACCTTATGTTAAAGACCCATGCTGCATGTATAAACGCATCTGCTTAATGGCTGCTCTTCTTTTTATTACCGACATGCAAGGTCGTGCGCAACGGCACGAACAACTCTGGTTTGATTATCAACTGGACTATCCGTTTGCGAATGTGTTTCTGTTCGAAGTTTCGGCAACATACTCAACGGTTTTAACACAAGAATTCAAATGGAGAAGCCTTAGCGTGAGCCCAACGTTTGAGTACACGATGTCGCGATGGGTTGATCTGACGGCCGAAGTACCGCTTGGCTACACGCTCCAGAAAGAGGGCAGCAACTCCTTTGAGGTCTCCCCCATTGTTGGTGCCCGTTTCTATATCACACAAAATAAGCGGATCGACACGCGGATCCTCCTGCGGTATCAACAGCGCTACTTCAGAGAGATCGAGAAAGACGATTGGGACATCAGCAATCGTACGCGGATCAAAGCAGAGGCCTATGTCTGCATCAATCAGCCAAATCTTTTTACCAACAATCTATGGTATGGCATTGTGGACTACGAAGAATTTATCGTGCTCGACGAGCAGGTGGACGAACGCTATGCCAATCGCCGGCGCGCCAGGATCGGGTTGGGATACCGGCTGAGCTACAAACACCGGTTTGAATTGATATACACCCGGCAATCGTCGCGCAACGAAATCGATGGGGACTTTATCAGCAACGATAACGTCATTCAGCTCCGGTATAAAATGTATTTAAACCCGAGCAAACCTGTGCCAGCGAACGACTAGTATCGATCGCCAACTATCGGCTACTTAAAACAGATCGTGCCATGAAAAATTTCTTAAAACCCGGGATCCATTGGTTGTTTGCTTTTATTCCCATCACGTTCATTCTTGAATACCGCCATGCTACGGCACCGCTGATCTTTTTCTCGGCCGCCCTTTCCATTATTCCCATCGCCCGGCTGATCGGATCGGCTACCGAACAACTCGCCACGTATACGGGCGATGCCGTCGGCGGATTGCTCAACGCCACCTTCGGGAATTTCCCGGAATTGATCATTGCCACCATCGCCCTGAAAGCGGGATTGCACCAAATGGTGCTGGCCTCGTTAGGAGGAGCCATACTCGCCAATTTACTGCTGGCCATGGGCGTATCATTTTTGCTGGGAGGCCTGAAATTTCTCAACCAGGACTACAACGTCACCAGCGTCCGGGTATACAGTTCCATGATGATGATGGCCGTCATCAGCCTTACCATACCGAGCTCCTTTCATGTCTACGCCGTCGACAAATTCCCGGTCGAGATTGAAAATTTGCTAAACCTGAACGTGTCCATCGTTTTACTGATCGCCTATGTATTGTATCTCGTCTTCATGCTCAAAACGCACCCGGATTTCTTCCGCAGCGAAGCCACGGCGACACATACGGCCGACGAACACGAAAACCGATGGTCGCTTCCCGTTGCTGTGACCACATTGGTCATTGCATCGGTCCTGGCCGCCTTGATGAGCGAAGTGTTGGTGGGAGCCGCCGAGGAAACCGGAAAAGTCATGGGCATGTCGAGTGTTTTTATCGGGATCATCTTCCTCGCCATCGTGGGAGGGGCTGCGGAAAGTCTTTCGGCCATCGCCATGGCGGCTAAAAATAAAATGGACCTCAGCATCGGCATCGCCCTGGGCAGCTCGATCCAAATTGCGCTTTTCATTGCACCCTTGCTGGTCATCCTCAGCAATTTCGTCGGGCCGCGGCAACTGAATCTTTCTTTTTCAAGAGGTCTGATCTTAGCCTTATTCCTGGCGGTCATTCTGGCGAGCGTGGTCGTCGGCGACGGGCGCTCCAATTGGTACAAGGGGGTTCAGTTGATCATCGTATATGTCATCATGGGCACGATGCTTTATTTCATTCCTGCTGTATGATGGAAAATCAAAACTTCTGGAAAGGTGTCGTCAAAAAAAGCTCCGTATTAAATCCGGTCGACAGGACTTCTGAAGTGTTGTTCGGATTGATCATGGTCTTGAGCTTCACCGGTGCCATCAGCGTAGCCACCGACGGCGAGCAGGAGATCCGGCAACTGCTCTGGGCGGCCTTGGGTTGCAATCTCGCCTGGGGGTTGGTGGATGCGATCATGTATGTCATGAATGTTTTGCTGGAACGGGGACATAGTCTCACCATCCTGAAAAAGATGACCCATGCCGAAAGCAAAGCAGCATCCCGTGTGGCACTAAAGGAGGAACTCCCGGCGCTGGTTGCAACCCTTCTGACAGACGAGGAACTCGATCGCATGAGCGACCGGTTGAAGAACATACCCGAACCTTCTAAAGGGCATTTGCTTACCTGGGCCGACCTGGTTGTCGGACTTGAGATCTTCCTGCTGGTGTTTTTGTGTACGCTCCCCGTGGCGCTTCCCTTTGCGTTTTTTCACGATGCCGCTATGGCCTTGCGGGCGTCGAATGGCGTGGCCGTTTTTCTATTGTTTATCGGCGGCTACGTTCTGGCAGGATATGCCGGCTTCCGCCGCTTCACTACGGCCGTGGTCTATGTGGGCATCGGATTATTATTGGTCGCACTCACCTTAGCCCTGGGAGGATGAAAAAGCGTATCGGCAGCTTTCTTTTCTTCGCGCTGGGCGGTGCCTTTGTGTTCGCACAGGAGGCGCCCGCTTCCGGTCCCACAGCCTGGCAGTTTAATGCGCATGCTAACTTTTATTTTATTCCCGATGACTTCTTTATACTCCCCGTGTTTCAGGCCGACAAAAACAAACTACACCTGGAAGCCCGCTATAACTACGAAGACCGGGAGACATTTTCGGCGTGGATCGGATATAATTTCCAGGGTGGAAACAAGCTGGAGTACACCATCACACCGATGCTGGGAGGAGTCGTTGGGCGTTCGGACGGCATGGCCCCGGGCCTCGAGGTGACCTTGAATTTCAAAGGCTTTGAATTGTACAGCGAAGGAGAGGTTTATCTGGACTTTCAAACCGAAGAAAATCACTACTTGTACAACTGGAGCGACCTCACCTACTCCCCGAAGGATTGGTTGTGGTTTGGTATCAGCGCGCAACGAACCCGGGTGTATCAGACGGCATTGGATATTCAACGGGGTGTATTGATCGGAGCGGGTTTGAAAAACTGGGAACTCACCACCTATGTCTACAACCTCGGTTTTGAGGATCCCTTTGTGCTGGTATCGATCTCAAAACAATTCTAATCGCGCAAGGGATCGAAAAACGGGTCGCAGTTAACCGTTAATTAACGTCATGTAACTTATATGGGTGTTCAAAGGCGTCTATCTTTAAACACCATGCAATTTGGTCCTGGGGACAACTACTTTGCATTTATACAGCGGGGTATGCGTCGCGCAAAGGGCTAAGGTATCTGGAAAGGAATAGAAAAATAGTATAATTCACCTTATCCAATTTCCCATTTAAACTAACCACAACGATATGAAAAAATTTGCCATTCTTATTTTAGCAGCCACCGCCTGCAGTTCCATTACCGTAAGCTATGATTACGATAAGACAGCCGATTTTAATAAATACAAGACCTATGCGTACACCGAGGAAACATCAAAATTGCCGGTGGGCGATTTGGACCGTTCCAGGTTGATGAGCGCCGTAGACGCTGAGCTGGCAGCGCGCGGGTTGACGAAATCAAACAATCCCGATGCACTGGTAGATTTGCAAGTGAAAGCAAAAGAAAGAACCGAGGCTACGGCTACCAATACGGGTGGGCTGTACGGTGGAAGATATGGCTATGGCGGGGGCTTCAGTACCACGAACATTGATTACAACACCTATGTCGACGGGACGCTCTTTGTTAACCTGATCGATAAGGCCAGTGAAAAATTGGTATGGCAAGGCCGGGGCACTAAAACGATAGACGAACATGCCTCTCCGGAGAAGAAGGAAAAAAATATTGCCACGGCTGTAAAAATGATCTTTACAAAGTATCCCGTGCTCGCAAAAAAATAAAAAAACAACAAGAACTCACCGCACACTCCAGACACAACCTGGCACGCGCATAGGGAACATTTTGATTTTTGTCCTGGCTCCCCGCAAATGCTCACCACGGAGGTGAATCGCAAAGATCACAATTCGCCCTATACGCATGTCTCGCTTGCGAAAGGCAACAGTCGTCATGCACATCGGGAAGCATACCCAAAATCAAAAACATGCAGGCTACAACCTCCCGGCTTTCGATCAAGTTAATTTGCCTGCTCCTGCCGGGTTTGCTGGTGCACGCCGTTGTCTACTCACAAGAGACATCGACAATTACGGCCGATACCAGTTGTGTTCAACGCGATCTTCCCGACGTGCTTCGTGAAGCTTTGCGCAAACCTGTCAAAGTCGATACCAGCGGTGCCGGATCTATTCTGCTCATTCCTATTATCGGCTCCAATCCGGCAACCGGTTTTATGTTGGGGATTGGCGGGCAATATGCATTTAAACTTTCCGGTGCCGACACCCGCTATTCCATGCTCTCGGGCAGCCTCCAGTTCACCTCTAAAAACCAAAAACTATTTCTGCTAAAGAATAATATCTATACCAAAAACAACAACATCTTTTTTACGGGCGACTGGCGCTACCTCATCTTTTCGCAATCCACCTATGGCCTGGGGACGAATGCTCCGGAGGGTGGAATTCTGGACTATCAATTCAACCTCGCGGGAATGGAGACGTCCGACGACTCACTGGCACAGCCCCTGAACTTTAACTTCCTGCGCTTCTATCAATCCGCTTCATTCAAAATAGGAAAAGCATTTTACCTGGGCGTTGGGTACTACCTCGACTACTACTATAAAATTGAGGACGAAAAACTCCGGCTGAACCCCGGCGACTCGGTGATCACAAGCCACTATGCCTACAACAAATACTACGGTTTCGATACGGATAAATACTATTCGTCCGCCTTAAACATAAACCTGATCTCCGATACACGCGATAACATGATCAATCCATACAAAGGACATTTTCTGATGATCAACTGGCGCGGCTCGATGAAATTGCTGGGCAACAAAAACAACGCAAATTTTTTCTCCATTGAGTGGAGAAGCTTTCACCCGCTCTCGGCACGAAATCCGCGCCACCTCATGGCCTTCTGGTTCATGGGCAACTTCTCGCCCGAAGGCGAGTTTCCCTATATGATCCTGCCGGCCACCGCATACGATCAACGGAGCCGGAGCGCACGGGGCTACACGCAGGGACGTTTTCGCGGCAACAACCTCATGTATGGTGAAGCGGAATATCGTTTCCCGCTCTCCCCTTGCGGAGGCATCTGGGGAGGCGTGCTGTTTGTCAATGCCACGACGGCCAGCAACCCGAAACAATCGTTAAAATTAATGGAATCGATAAAGCCCGGCTACGGTCTGGGGCTTCGGATCATGGTCGATAAGAAAACGCGTACAAACCTTGCTGTGGATATCGGCTTCGGTGACCGGTCGTCAGGGTTTTACCTGGCTGCGTCAGAAACGTTTTAACTCGGGTAAAGGCGTAAGTCAGGACGATACTGTTTAGTTAACCGCTTTAGTCTCCTTCAACCGTTGAATATTTTTTGCCAAGGTTATTTTATCCCCCGGAGAGTTCGTCAGGCGCAAGGCCGTCTCAAAATGCTGAATGGCTTTTTCATTGTCAATGTCCGAATAGAGATTGCCCAGCAATGAAAAATAAAACGGATTGTCCGTGAGCTTTAGTTTTTCTGCTTCAACAAGAGCGGCTTTCTTTCCATGGGTTTTCGAAAGCGCAAACGTCCGGTTCAGTGCGGCGATCGGTGAATATTCCAAAATCAGCAAGCTGTTGTAGAGCGACAAAATACTCTCCCACTTTTCGGTCGTGTCCTCCTTTTGTGTGTGCCAATAGGCAATGCCGGCTTCCAAATGATATTTTGTCAGTTCGTCGCCCGTGGACGCGCGATTTAAATAGACCGTGCCGGCGTCAATCAGTTCTTTGTTCCAAAGGGTTTGGTCCTGGTCCTGGTACAAAATAGCTTCTCCCTTCTCGTTTGTCCGGGCTTCAAAACGCGACGCATGAAAACACATCAACGCCAGCAGCGCGTTGACGGCGGGTTTGTTCGTGGTTTTGTTTTCGATCAGCAAGCTCGTCAGCCGCATGGCCTCGCTGCAGAGGTCCTTGCGCAACGTGGTGTCCTGGGATGTCGAATAATAACCTTCGGAAAATAATAAATACAACGTTTTCAAAACGGTCTCCAGCCTTTCACTTATTTCCACCACGGTGGGTTGCTCGATCTTGATATTGGCTTCCTTCAATTTCTCCTTCGCGCGGTTGATGCGCTTATAGATAACTTCCTTGTTGGTCAAAAATGCATCAGCGATCTCTTGGCCACCAAAACCACACAAGAGATTCAACGCCAGGGCGATTTGAGATTCCGGGGCATTGCAAGGGTTGCAGATGGTGAAGATCATGGCCAGCTGACTGTCGGCAATATTCTTTTCCGACAAATCGATCTCCATCTCTTCGGTTTTGTCGGCGCTATACTTGATCTCTTTTGAAAGACGGTTTTCAAAAAGTGCGTTCCGTTTTAAATAATTTTTGGTTTTATTCTTGGCCACCGCGTAAAGCCATGCCCTGGGATTGTCTGGCACACCCTGTATGCTCCAGAGTTCGGTGGCAGAAAGAAACGCATCGCTCACCAGGTCTTCTGCGGTTTCGATGTGTTGGATCCCAAATAAATAACAGAGTACCGAAACGATGTTCCGGTACTCTGTTCTGAATAAATGCGGTAAAAGCGTTTGGTCTTCCATCGATAAAAATAAAAATGCCCGTAATGACTACGGGACATTTTCTTTATGGGTCAGGCGTTTACGAGGGCCATGCGCACCTCCACCGTGGCACCCCATTCCAGGATCGGGCAACCTTTTGCAATCTCCACGGCTTCATCATAGTCTTTGGCCCGCACCACGATCAAACCTCCCAGCGATTCCTTGATCTCGGCATAGGGCCCATCCGTTACAGCATCCTTTTTCACCACCCTGCCCACACCGTCCCAGCGTCTGTAGGGATTGACCAATCGGTCTTGCGCGATGAGCTTGCCGATCCATTCCTGGAAAGGTTTTATGGAGGCTTGCATTTGCTCGGGCGAAGGACTCGCGTCCTTGCTTTTCAAATCGCGGTGGATCGCTATGAGGAATTCGTTCATGTGGCGCGCTGGTTTGCGATTCAATTTACAAAAAAAAGCGTCAGACGGCCGGGATGGCCATGCGCACTTCCACCGTCGCGCCCCATTTCAGGATCGGACATCCTTTTGCCATCTCCACGGCTTCGTCATAGTTGGCGGCTCTCACCAGGAACAAGCCGCCCACCGACTCCTTGATCTCCGAATACGGACCGTTTGTCACCACGTCGTTTTGTTTCACTACGCGTCCATCCAAATCCCAGCGCTTGGGGGGAGCCACCAGTTTGTTTTGTGCTGCAATGCCACCAACCCAATCCTGAAAAGGTTTTATCGCTTCCTTCATTTGTTCGGGCGACGGGCTGGCATTTTTACTTTTCAGATCTCTGTGGATCACAATTAAGAATTCGTCCATGTTACTTTTCTTTTTTTGTTTACTTTTCTTTGAACGGTGTCAATGTCAGGTCTCATCCAAACTGACCTACTTGATAGGTTCCGATCGCGTTCGGGAACGAAATGTTGAGCCGGTTCCAGACGTTGATCGCGCCCACGGAGAGTGTCAGGTCGACCACTTCTTCGTCGGTGAATTGTTTTTTCACCTCGGCATATACGTCGTCGGGAACGTGGCAAGCGTTCACAGCTTCCGCCCAGGCAAGCGCAGCTCTTTCACGATCGGTATAATACGGTGACTCCTTCCATGTGCTCAGACCGTACAGCCGTTGCTCGGTTTCACCATGGGCACGCGCATCTTTATAGTGCATGTCCAGGCAATAGGCACAGCCGTTGATTTGCGAGAGGCGGAAATGGATCAGCTCCTGGAGCGGCACTCCGATCGATGATTTCTTCAAATAACCGCCGATGCCAAAAAGGGTCTTCACGGCGTTTTGGCCCTTTTCAAAAACGTTTAATCTTGGTTCCATTTTGTAAATTTTGTTGTTTGAAAGGAAGACAACCGGTTTACCCGATCTGGACAAAATCCCAACTATTTTTTTCTAAAATTTTTCCGGCGGCACAGGCCCTTTCCGAGGCTATTATCCCTTTGAACCCGGCTGAATCCACTATGACAACCGTATTTTACGGATTGGACATCCTCGATAAAATATTTTTTTAATCATACGGAATAAGGCGTTGTGATGTATTTTTGTTGCGATTCAAACAAACACAACACGCGTCATGGAATGGTTTATCAAGTTTACAAGAAGCTCTATCGGAAGGAAATTCCTGGTAGCGCTAACGGGGTTGTTTCTGATCAGTTTCCTGGTCGTCCATTGCACCATCAACGCGATGATCTTTTACAATGATGGCGGAGTAACCTTCTCGCATTGGGCCCATTTCATGGGCACAAACCCGGTCATCCGCACGCTGGAGATCGTGTTGATCGCTGGGTTCCTGATCCACATCATCGATGCCCTTATATTATGGAGACAGAACAGGAAGGCCCGGCCGGTAGGGTACTACGCCGTAAAACCTGCCGAAAAAGTGACCTGGTCCAGCCGCAGCATGACCCTACTGGGAACGCTCATCCTGCTCTTCCTGGTGGTGCACACCTCGAGCTTCTGGATCCCCAATCGCACGCATCAACTTCTGGAGGGCGAAGAATTGCCCCTCTACGCCATGATGCTGGACAAATTTCAGAGCCCGGTTTTTGTGGTCATCTATTTGTTTGGATGCTTGTCGCTCTTCTATCATTTGCTGCATGGTTTCAAAAGCGCTTTTCAATCCCTGGGATTAAACCATTTAAAGTACAATGCCGCCATCGTGTTTGTGGGCACAGCTTTCGCGATCATTGTGCCTATTATTTTTGCCATGATGCCGCTCTCGATTTATTTCCACCTCATCGGGTAGAGCGCTGCATCGTCGTTAACTGACAGATTCTAAAAATGAAAACCATTATCTTTTTCAGCGTTTCCATATTGGTATTTATGGGAAATGCTTCGCGCGCGCAAGATCGTCAACAGGTCGACGCGGTCTACAAAAATGCGGTGTTGCTTTATGAACAAAAAGACACGTTTAAGGCAATTGCTGAATTTGAAAAAGTTATCCAGCAAGATCCCAATCACAAAGATGCATTGTATAATCTGGCGGTTATCAACTACGCGTTGGGTGATCAACCCACGGCCATCAAGTTCCTGAAGCGAGGCGTTCACCTTCACGACCCAAGAGCATTAAAACTTTTAAGAGGTCAGCTCCACGAAAAGATCACCTATGCCGACACCATGCAATATATCGATCCGGCAACTGCTGAAAAGTTTGAGAAGATCAAAAACCTGAACGCTCCAACCCTGAACGATATCACGAAAAATATTCTTTCCGTTTCCACGAACGCGAAGGAGCAACTGCAGCTGCTTTTGTTGTGGAGCCATCACTACATGCGTGCCGATGGGGCGCGCTTTTTTAACGGCGGATTTCCATTGAGTACACCTGAAGCTATTCAGAAACGCACGGGACTTTGCGACGAGTACTCCAACATTGTCGATGCGTTCTGTAAAAAGATCAAGGTTCAGAGCTTTCGGGTGACCGGCTACGTGAGGTATCCTGACTTTCAACCGGGCGATGCCCTGCGCCAAACCAATCACGCCTGGAACTTTGTTTACCTGGATTCCTCCTGGCTGGCGTGCGACCTTTTCTGGTCGACCACGGCGCTGGAGGCCGAGGGTCCTACGCCACATTTCGTGAAGCGCCTTGAACCGGAATATTTTCTTGGACTCCCCAGCGATTTTATAAACCATCACTTACCGGCAGATCCCGTATTTCAATTTGATGCGCAACCGGTCAAGATCGATGCCTTCGCGAACAGCCCCGACGGCATTGACCCCCAGGTGAAAAGAATGCCCTACCTGAACTATCCGGACTCTATCAAAATCCTATTGAAACTCAACCCCGAAAGCCGTTTGCTCAAAATGGCAAGACACGCTTACACCTACAACAAGGACAACCCCAATGAGTTGATCAAAGAGTCCTACAACTATGCCGTAGGCATTTTGAATGACAAAGTTTCAACAAAGAACGATTTGAAATCCGCCAAGCAATACCTGGTTCTGGCAAAATCCCTGATACCGTTGTCAACCGATAGTGACATCAAAGCATTAAAAGAGAGCTGCGACGCCGGGCTGACCATGGCCGATAAGAGGATGGCAACGGCGCGGTAGGAATGGCTGAGAACCTTACGCAAAGAGAATTGGCTGTCTCAAAAAAGGGCAGCCAATTTTCTTTATAACCCCAGGCTTTATCCCTAGTCTACGCACACAAGTTATGACGACAATGTATAACCCCAGGCTAAAGCCTGGGGTTAGCGCAACGATACTGACTGCGCCACGCTCACACTTCCTGGTTGTCTTGTCCTGAAATAGGTTTACACTAAACCAGTAAACCTGCAATGAGAACTAAAAAGAGAAAGTGGACCCGTTTAAGCGACGAAGAAAAGAAGCGGCTAATCGAATTGTATCATTCAAGAGGTGGATGCAAAGATGAATTTTGGCGTCAGTTCATAGATAAGGGCAGTAGAAATCAGGGTCGGTTATTGAGGTGGATGCGTCAGCTTGGTCTCGAGAAAAAACGTGTTCCAAGGAAACCCTTAAATTTGCGACCTATGGGTAGTAAGAAGAAGGGCAAAAAAGACTCAGATCAGGCGCTAACAGCCAGGATTAAAGAACTGGAAAAGCAGCTGGAGGATAGCCGACTAAAAGAAGAAGCTTACAGACGGATGATTCAGATAGCGGAGAAGGATCTCAAAATTGACATCCAAAAAAAGTCCGATACCAAGTAATCCATCAAATGAAGTTGCGTTACAAACACATCGCCCTGATCCGGCTATGTCGATTACTTGGTATAACTTCTCAGGCTTATTATCAACATTTCAAACATCAAAACTCTCAGCAGACTACGCTCAAAGTTGTATTGAGCCAGGTATATAAAATTAGGGACCGACATCCTCGCATGGGAGGAAGAAAAATTTATCGAATGATACAGTCTTTTTTGCACGAGCACCAAATCAAAATGGGCCGTGATGCATTTTTTAAGTTGCTAGAAATCAACAACTTATTGGTTGTCCGGAAAAAGAGAAAGGTATTTACGACAAACTCCCAGCACCACTTCCATAAATACCCTAATTTAATTAAGCAATGCATTCCAGATCGCGTAAACCAACTTTGGGTAAGTGATATAACTTATTGGAAAATTAATAGTGGATACGTTTATATCAGTTTGATTACGGATGCCTATTCGCGAAAAATTATTGGCTATCATGTAGCCAAGACACTGGAAGCTACTGGAACTGTCCAAGCATTAAAAATGGCTCTACGTACAATCCAGACGAAGCCCATCAGCCTAATCCATCACTCTGACAGGGGTCTGCAATACTGCTGTCGCCAATACACGCAGTTGCTTCGGGATAGCCTGATTCAAATTAGTATGACAGAGAATGGAGACCCCTATGAAAATGCTTTGGCTGAGCGTGTGAATGGTATATTAAAAGAAGAGTACCTTAACGAATACTCCGTTCACAATTTGAATCAGGCCAAGATGACAATGGATTTGGTAGTTAGGCTATATAATGAAGAACGCCCTCATATGAGCTGTGGCTACCAGACTCCTGAAATTATCCATTCAAGATGTTGAAATATGGATAACTCTCAAAAGTACATTACTTTGAAAGGTATTCTTGTGGAGTTATCCACATTCCAACATCAAAACACGACAATAGTAATGATGTTAAATCTGTAAACTTATTTTAGGACGAGACAGGTCGCTCGAGCGTTCATGGCGCACCCCCACTGCGTCTGGCTTCGAAGTGCCATTAGGTCACGTCGCTCAAAGGATACACGACACTCGATGGAGGGCTCGCCACGTCGGCTCCAGAGACCGAGCGCATGGTCGGTGCCATGAAACGTGAAGATCGATCCGGCTTTCCTATGGCACCTTTTTTCATCACACCGATAACCCCAGGCTAAAGCCTGGGGTTATTAAAATCCGAAGTGAATGCCAAAGGATGACTCTCGACTCACATTTTTTTTGTCGCCCCTTGCAACCTTTTACCTTTCCGCCGGTAATTAGGCAAAGGTGAAACAAACATTAAGGAAAACCCCCTTCTGTCTGAAAAAGAAAGCCATGAACCAACCCAGTCCAGAAAAAGCACGGCCGCCTCAGTGGGCCATGCGCTTTTTTCGATGGTTTTGTAACGATCACTTGTCGGAAGCCGTGTTGGGCGACCTGGAGGAGCTTTATGCCCGCCGGCGTCCTGTCCTTGGAAAAAAGAGGGCGGATTTTCTGTTTGTGATCAACGTGTTGCTCTTCCTCCAGCCTTTTGCGATAAAGAAAAGATCATCGTCGTCATCCGTAAATCACCTCGCCATGTTTGAAAATTACTTTAAGATTGCCTGGAGAACCATGTCTCGTCAGCGGCTCTACACCGGCATCAAGATCGGTGGGCTGGCCATTGCCATCGGCACCTGCATTTTAATCACCTTGTTTGTCCGCCGGGAGCTTACTTACGATCAGCATTATCAAAAGGGCGATCTGGTGTACCGGGTCTATCGCGAAAGTAATCTCCATGGGGAGACCGAACGGGGCGTATACTTCCCGGCTCCTTTTGCCAAAGCCCTCCAGGATGAGTATCCTGAAATTGAATTGGCGGGCCACTACAATCCGTCAGCAAATGCCGGGGCCGGAGGCAATACGGTAAGGCGCGGAGATGAAATTGAGAGTGCGCACGAAGAAGGGTTTGTTTATGTAGACCAAGGTTTGGCCGACATCTTTGAACTATCTTTTATTCGCGGCAACGCACAAAAGGTATTGCTTGAACCCAACACCATCGTGATCACGCAGCGTATAGCCGACAAATATTTTGCACACGAAGACCCGGTGGGCAAAATCCTGATCCTGAACAATGACGAGACGCAAGTGTACACGATCTCGGGTGTCGTACAGGATCCTCCCGCCACCACCCACTTTCAATTTAACTTTCTTATTTCCCTTGCCGGGAAGGAATTCTGGAAAGGCGAAAAAACAGCCTGGATGTCGAGCAATTACTTGGACTATATCCGTGTCAGGCCTGGGACGGACGTTGCCGCGCTGGAAAAGAAGATGGACGCCCTCATCGGCAAATACTTTGTGCCTTCGGCCGCCGCCAGTGGAGACGATCGCAGCTTGATGGCCTGGGTGAAAAGTCTTCATTTTAAACTACAGCCTGTCCGCGATATCCATTTAAACACGGCGGGGGTAGGCGACAACCTGCCGCATGGTGACATCCGTTATGCGTGGCTCTTTGGCGCCATCGCGTTTTTTATTCTGACTATCGCTTGCATCAACTTTATCAATCTTTCTACGGCGCGGTCGGCCCATCGCGCCAAAGAAGTCGGCCTTCGCAAAGTCGTGGGTTCGCCGAGGAGTCAACTGGTCAACCAGTTTTTGATCGAGTCGCTGGTCTTCAGTTTTATTTCCTTTGCCCTGGGGCTTGCTTTGGCGCGTACCTCCCTGCCCTCCTTCAATACGCTTCTTGCCAGTCCGCTAACATTTCCCTGGGAAGCCTGGTGGTTCGTCCCCCTCCTCTTTTTAGGAGCGGTGTTGATCGGCTTTGTCGCCGGGATCTATCCTTCTTTTTATCTTTCTTCCTTCAAGCCCGTGGACGTGTTGAAAGGCCACACCACGCTAGGCGCCCGGAGCTCCATCCGAAGCCTGCTGGTCGTCTTCCAGTTTAGCATTTCCATCATCCTCATCGTTGCCACGCTCGTCATCCAGCAACAGATGCATTTCATTCTCACCAAGAAATTAGGATTTGATAAGGACCAGGTGCTTATCCTTCAAGACACGCACACCCTGGGTGACCAGATCGTTGCATTTAAAAACGAGCTTGTGCAATTACCCAACATAAAAAACGTCACCATCAGTGGCTATCTTCCCCTGGAGGGCGCCGCGCGCAACGGCAATCCTTTTTGGGCGGAGGGAGCGAAAGAACCGGAAGAAGGCGTCGGTGCACAAATCTGGTCCGTCGATCATGACTATTTACCTACGCTGGGTATTGACCTTGTAGCAGGACGAAACTTCAATGTGGAGTTGGCTTCGGATTCACAGGCCGTCATCATCAACCAGACCATGGCCAACGCGCTGAACCTGCATGATGCTGTTGGCCGTGCCATCGTCAATCCCTGGAATCAGAAATGGAATGTAATTGGCGTCATGGAAGACTTTCACTTTGAGACATTGAAAAAACATATCGAGCCTTTGTGCGTCGTCATCGGCCGGAGTTCAAACATCGTGATGGTGAAAGTCGGTTCGAAAGATTTTCAGCGGGCGATCGAATCGGTATCCGGTCTATGGAAAAAATTCTCGCCACATCAAGTCCTTCGATATACTTTCCTGGATCAACGCTACGCGGCCATGTACGAAGAAGTTCATCGCACACAACAGATTTTCACAGGCTTTGCCGCGCTGGCCATTCTGTTGGCTTGCCTGGGATTGTTTGCGCTCTCGGCCTTTTTAGCCGAACAACGAAGCAAGGAGATCAGCATCCGGCTGGTCTTGGGGGCTACGACAGGAAGCATTTTTCAGCTGCTCACACGGAATTTTATGACGCTGCTTTTTATCGCTCTGGTTATTGCCACGCCGCTAGCCTGGTATATGATGCAACGTTGGCTGGAAGATTATGTATATAAAATCTCCATTTCCTGGAGCACGTTCGCCGTGGCGGGATTGGTGTCTGCGGTGATCGCTTTGTTCACCGTCAGTTATCACACGATTCGGGCGGCATTGGCGAATCCGGCTAGCCGGTTGCGGTCTGAGTGAATGGGGACTTGGAAAGTTAACGCACGAGGTCTCATTGAATTTTCGATTGATTCCGAAAGTTGTATTTCATGATGTATTCCAACAGCATTTTCTTTTTCGATCTTTCTTTCATGAATTCCGCCAGCAACTCGGGATCGGTTTCCAAGATCTTTTTTGCCAGTCGTTTGTTGAGCAGGTAGATCGCGCCGGTGTTGTAGTTGATGATGACCCGATCGGAATACGGAATGAGTGTGAAACCAACACCCTTTTCCTGGAAATAACAGTAACGCCCCAGCACGGTTATTTCGGGATATCTATTCCATCGGGCGTATAGGTGCTTGCCGTCACTATACCCCCATATGGTTTTCCGTTTGATCTTTTTCTTTTCGCCGGTCCGGTCGGTCCAGAATCGCTTGCCGTCAAAAGTGTAATGATCGACAATGGCAGGGCTATTGTATTTAAATTCTTCAAAAGAAGTATAAATACCCGGCTTATAACTATTGGCCCGAATGATGTAACTTGCTTTTCTGTTCAGGGAGTCGTTTGCGATTTGGGAAAATGTATCGGCACAGATAACACTCATGGCGCAAGCGAAAAAAATTGATTTCCTGTTCGATATCATGTGGACTGAAATTGTGACATGCGAAGTAACGACACGTCTACACAGGGTAAAAGTAATTTAATTTTCAGTTTGAAACCAAATGCGCAACCAGAACCAAAGCCCGATCCGTTCCGTATTGTTCTAATACCATGAAACCCTCTCCCGAATCCAACGCAACCTTTCGAAAACACCTGGAGCAATTCATCAAAATCGACGACGCGGAGTTCGAAGGGATCCTTGCTTACTTCTCGCCCAAGAAACTGGAAAAACACCAACTCCTCATCCGCGCCGGCGACGCCGTGCATCACACCTACTGGACAAAGAAGGGATTTCTCACCTCCACCTTCACCGCGCCCGACGGCAAAGAACACATCATCCAGTTTTCCGACGAGGGCTGCTGGATCACCGATCAAAACGCCTTCTACCATCACGCGAAAGCCATCTTCAATATCTCCGCCGTGGAAGACTCCGAATTGCTGAGCCTCTCCTTCGAAAACCGTGAAAAGCTGTGTGCCACCTTTCATAAAATGGAACATTTCTTTCGGAAAAAGGCGAACGACAGCTTCACCAAACAACAGAAAAGGCTCCTCACCTACCTCACGTCCGATTCCCAGCAGCGCTACGAACTCCTGCTCCAGGAATACCCCCGGCTCATGCAACGATTGTCCAAAAAAACCGTAGCGGCCTACCTGGGCGTGTCCCGCGAAACGTTGAGCCGGTTTACAAAGAAAGGGTGATCTCAAATTAGTGACATAGATCACTTTTTAGCAGATCCCCATGGCGGATTTTTACATAAAAAAACAAACGCCATGAAAAAAATCGAAAAAGCCATCTTTGCCCTGTTAGCCCTGGGATGCTCATTTGCACACGCCCAATCCGGGAACATTTCCCTGGAAGAAGCCAAAAAAGCGATCGCCGCCAGCAACGCTATTTATTTTGAGTCTTTTGCCAAGAACGACCCCTCCATTTTTGTGAACCGCTACGCCAAAGACGCCTGCATCCTCGCCCCCAACGCTCCCGCCATGTGTGGCCGGGAAGCGGCTGCACAGTTCTTTAAAACAGCCTATGAAGAATTCGGTCTCAAAAACGGCAAGTTCATTACGACCGCTGTCTATGGCGACGGAAAAGAATACGTGACAGAAGAAGGCCTCTGGCAATCGTTCGACGCTCAAGGCAAGCTGTTTGACGATGGCAAATTTCTCGTGCTCTGGAAAAAGACCGAAGAAGGTTGGAAAATGTATCGCGATTCGTTTAGCAGCAACCGGGTTCAACAATAAGCAATATGTTCACCGAGATCCGTCCACAGGAAGCGCTGAAACAATATGTAAAGCGCTTCTATTATTATGATGCACCATCGGCCCACGCGTTCGACGACCTGGTGTTTCCCAGCGGAAACCTGGAGCTCATCTTTAACCTGGGCAACGGGCTTTGGAAAACCAAAAAAGACGAAGCCTTTTATACGACCCCCGCTGTCGAGTTGTGGGGACAAATCACCAAACCCTTGGAAGTGCGATCGGTGGGAAAGAATTTTATGTTGGGGGTCCGGTTTCATCCGCATACCGCGGCGTATTTCTTTGACGAAGACATCTCCGTCTTCAACAATGAGATCACCAACGCCGTTGACGTCTTTGGACCATCGCTCAACAATCTACACGAACTGTTGCTGACCTTCACAGACCCCAAAGATCGAATTGCCATGCTCGAAAATTATTTATTGAACCGGCTGGCCGCGTCGGAGAAAAAGCATGCCCGCATCCGGTTGGTGGAAGCCATCGCCAACGGTTTGAAAAATCATGCGGAGGGTGAACGCATCGGCAGGGTTTCCGAACGGAACAAAATTTCGCCGCGGTACGTCCACCGACTGTTTTCGCAGTACACGGGCCTCACACCCAAGCTGTTTTGCCAGATCAACCGGTTTCAATACAGCTTGCAGCTCATGCAAGGCGGCGATCAAAAAATGACCAGCGTCGGCTACGACTCCGGATACTTCGACCAGTCGCACTTTATCCGCGAATTCAAATCATTCACCGGGCTCACGCCGAGCTCATTTTCCACACAGGCCACACCGATCAATCAAATTTTAAGCAATATTTAGACTGTTCCGATTTATACAATTCCAGGCCGCTCATCGAATCTAATTTTACAGCAGTTAAAACAAACTAAAAAGTCAAACAAGATGAGAGCACCTAGAAAAGCAGAAGAAGTTCACGCCACACTGGCTAACGCCTTCAACACCGGAAATGTCGACGTTGTCATGAGCATGTATGATGTTTCAGGCATTATTGTTCCTGAGCCCGGAAAACCCGTGTCGGGGCATGCAAAATTTGAAGAAGCCATAAAAGGCATCTTATCCATCAAGGGCAAAATGGAAATCAAAACCGTGTATTGCCTGCAAACCGGGAATATCGCCGTGGGCCGCTCCGAGTGGAACATCACCGACAACGGCGACGTGAAGATCAGCGCCAAGGGCATCGAAGTGATGAAGCAACAACCCGATGGCAGCTGGAAGATCGTTGTCGATCACGCGTTTGGCGCGGAGGCCGGGCTGGTCGTGGCTTCGTGATGCCGCAAGTACAAAATGACCGGTCGCGCGCCGGTCATTTTGTATTTCAATTTATGCTCACAACGCGCAACGGAAGTATACATTTTACGTTCTCCGAAGAAGCATCCGGCTGGAGAACACATAAATGATTTTCCGGATCACGGCTGAACATTCAAAATAAAAATTTAATCTTTATCCTATGAAAAATAGATTTGACGATTTCCTGAAACTACATCACCAACCCGAGCCTCTGCTCATCGGCAATGCCTGGAATGTTCAAAGCGCCAAAGTCTTTGAACAGCATCAACTTAAAGCGCTGGCCACCTCCAGTGCGGCCGTAGCGGAAACGTTGGGCTTTGCGGATGGTCAGGGAATGGGCCTCGAAGATTATCTCTTTGTTATAAAACGCATTACCTCCTCCGTCTCCCTCCCCTTATCGGTCGATTTTGAAGCCGGCTATGGAGACACACCGGAAGAAATCGCCGCCGCCATTACCCGGCTGAGCGAACTCGGTGTCGTGGGCATCAACATTGAAGACTCGGTCGTGGTGAATGGAAAAAGGAGCATCGTCGATGCCGGAGCCTTTGCGGAAAAATTAAAACGCATTGTCAAGCTGTTAGAAACAGTAAACATAAAAATGTTCATCAATGTGCGGTCCGATTCCTTTTTGCTCGCCTTACCGAATGCACTGGAAGACGCCTTGTCGCGGATAGACGCTTATCAAAACACCGGCGTGCACGGAATATTCCTTCCTTGCATCAAAAACATCGAGGACATCGCCAAGGTGACAGGGCGTTCGAAGCTTCCCATCAACGTCATGTGCATCCCAGGCCTGCCCGATTTTAAAAGCCTGCAAAGCGCCGGTGTGAAGCGGATCAGCATGGGACCTTTTTTGAATCTCAATATTTATCAGAAATTAGGAACGGCCACCGACAAAATATTGGCCGATGGAAGCTTTAACAGCCTCTTCTAGGCGGCTATTCCCGTGTCACCTAGTCAACCGGTCTAAACCCTTGAAACTCCGGTCTCAAGGGTTCATTCCGTTAGGCGTCACTCGTTCCTTAAACTATTCACCGGATTTGCCCGTGCCGTCCGAATGGTCTGCACGCTCAACGTGATCAGCGCCACCACGATCAGCATCACACCGCTCACCACAAACACCCACCAACTGATCGGGGTCCGGTACGCAAAGCTCTGCAACCACCTATCGATCGCCCACGCGGCCAAGGGAGCGGCAATCACAAAAGCGATCAACACCAGCTTCACAAATTCTGCCGACAACAGCGACACAATGTGAGAAACGGAAGCGCCCAAAATTTTGCGCACGCCGATCTCTTTGGTGCGCGCCGCCGAAGTATACATCACCAATCCGAGCAGCCCCAGGCAACTGATGAGCACCGACAACCCCGTGGCCCAATTCAGCAGCACAGAAGTATTGCGTTCCGTCGCATAGAGTTGCGCGATGGTGTCGTCGAAAAACCGGTAGTTGAACTCTGCATCGGGATAGGCTTCGTTTACGGTCTTGCCGATCTTGGCGATGGCGTCTTGCCATTGATGCGTGCCCCGGGGTTGCGGTCGCAGGGCCACGTGAACAAAACCACCTTGTGTTCGCGACTGGTACACCAGCGGTCCGATCGGGTTGTGGAGCGATCCTTCATGAAAATCCTGCATGACGCCTACAATGGGTACTTTCTTTTTTCCGGAGAACGTAAGCTCCTTGCCTATCGCATCTGCGAGCTGACGGAAACCCAAGGCCTTTGCATAGCTCTCGTTGATCAACGCTTCATCGACGTTCCTGCCTGCGCGCACGTTGCGGCCGGCGACCAATTTGATTTGGTAAACGTCGAGGTAGTTGGGATCGCCAAAGCGCAGTTGGACCGTGCGCAGCCGATCGTTGGCAACGGACTTTGATTCGGTGCCATCGTCGTAGGTGATGTTGGCATAGGCCCCTCCCTCCATGGCGGGCGGAAGAAATCCGATGCTCATATTTTCTACTTCCGGAAGATTGGAAATTTCGTTCAGGATCCTGTCGTAATGTGTTGTGTCGCGCGGCAATTCAAAATTCAGAATGGCTTCTTTGCGGTAGCCCAAATCCTGGGTCAACGCAAAGTGAATTTGTTTGCCCACCATGAAAGCGGCAATGACAAAGAATTGGGCAATGACAAATTGCGAGACGGTGAGCACCTTTCGAATGCCGGAGCGGCGTGTAGGCATGCCGGCAAACGCCTGGCTCTTTAGCACTGCCGAAGGTTTGTAGCCCGAAAGAATAATGGCCGGATACAACCCCGCCACAAAACTGACTGCCAGCGTGAGCACGACCAGGAAGGCCATCACCGAAGGTTCGCGGAAGAGGTCGAAGTGAAGTCCGGGGGGAAGAAATTCAGCAAACCACTGTAGCAACGCGGGCGTCAGACCAGCCGAAACCAGCATGGCCAGCAAGGTGATGAAAAATGTTTCGCTTAAAAACTGGAACACCAATTGACTTCGCGAACCACCCGATGTCTTGCGGATGCCGATCTCGCGCGCCCGCTGCGATGCCTGCGCCGTGGCCAGGTTGGTAAAGTTGATACACGCCAGCAGCAATAAAAATGTTGCTATGGCCAGCAGACCCATCAGCACTTTCCGGTCGGCCGTGCGTTGACCAAAACCGGCATACTGCAAATTGAAGTGAATATCGTTCAGAGGTTGTAGCCCGAAATCCAGTTGATTCTGCTCATCCTTGTGGGAACCATATTTTTGAAACATCACATTCATGCGCGCCAGTACATCGGCGGCGTTGCTTCCTTTCGAGAGCTTGAGATACAGTTTGGAATAGGCCATCCAATCGTTCCAGAGGTTCATCATGAACTGGTCCTGCAGACTGGTCTTTGCAATGGTGGCGTAGGAAATAAATTCAAGCGAGGTGAGATCGGAAGGTTTGTCAAAGTCTTTTACGATACCGGTCACGGTCACCGGCAGGTCGTCGTTGTATTGGATCTCCTTGCCGATCACATCGCTCAAGACCGTGCCCGGAAAATATTGTGCAGCCCTGCTTTCGGTGAGCACCACCGAGAAAGGATTCGACAACGCCGACGCTTTGCTCCCGGCAAGCCATTCGAAGGGAAGCAAATCAAAATACGGATTGTTGGTAAACACCATCCCCGGCTGCTTCTTGAACACGACCTGCTCGCCGGCCCGCGCGATCATCACTTTTGCCGTGGCATCGCCTTGGAATTGCATCACGGGTACCGTCGCCTCCACACCACTGATCTCGTTTTGAATGGCCATCGCCGCGGGCGCAGGCACGGCCGGCGAGTTCCCATCGCTTTCACCAAATTTCATGTGAAGCACCACGCGATAGATCCGGTCGCCATCATCCTCAAACGTATCGAAACTATTTTCATAGCGGACCAGGAGATAGATGACCAGCGCGGCGCTGATGCCGATGGAGAGCCCCAGGATATGAATGATGGAAAAGGTGATGTTCCGTGTGAAAGCACGGAAGGCGACGGTCACATAATTTTTCAGCATGACTTCAGGGTTAGGTGCACGGCACTCCTACCAATGCCAGTGCCAAAGGCATCTATTTGACTATCAGTAAACTTAAGCTTTATTTTTGGGTTGTGCTTGTTCGGTTTCGGAACGTTCGTGTTCGATAAGGCCCAACGGCATCACCCTTTGCGTATGCTTTTTAAAAACGCCGCTTTGTCGCGGGTGTTGATCACCACTTGTTTGCCTTCGCCTTTTTCACCTTTAAAGACCAGCACGATGCCTTCTTTGTTCTCTTTCGCGGAGGTGATGCGGCCCAGCGGGATCTTGTGCAGCAGGTCGTGTTGTTTGGTGATGCCGGCCAGCAACAAGAAACTTCGCAGCCATAGTTCGTTATCCGTCACCACAATATCGAGCGAACGGCTGGCGCCACCGAATTTTGTCTTCCACGAGCGAGTGGAATACCCTAGCGCTGTTTTGTCGCGGTAAACGACGTTCACCGAATGGATGTCCGGAAAGATCGATAGCGCTTTCTTTCCCTGGTCATAAAAGGTTTTCAGAATGACAATCCCGACAGCAATGCCGACCAGCACGAGGAGCGATCCAACTTCCATTGACAACTTATTTTAAACTACAATATTACATGTTTTCATCGCGCACGAATGAATGGGCTTTGCATTTTCCACGAGGTCGGCCCGGATTTTTCGTCACGATCCTTTTTCCCTCGCTTTCATTGCTGCGGCAATCTGTCGCTCACTCTCGTGGTCGCTTTTGGAAAGCGTCTCGATGATGCGGTGACGTTCGGCCTCGGTTTTATTTTGACTGAGCTTGTTCTTGCCCTGCAGTTCCGTGACAGTGATCTCGAAGGCCATGATGCCATTGACGGCTTTTTCCCTGAAGTCGGGAGGCAGGCTGTCCCATTGCTGGCGATAGGAGGCTTCGAACGTCTCTATCATTTGTTCCAGCACGGCAACCGCTTGCTGCGGATCGGGCAATGTTTTCCCCCGGCCATAGGCATGCACCGCCATGTAGTTCCAGGTGGGCACGTTCTGAACTTTGTCGTAATGTTTCGGAGAAATGAAGGCATGGGGTTCGCTGAAAATGACCAGCACCGGGTTGGTCTCGAGCTCCATCCATTGTTTGTTGGCCTTGGCAAAGTGTGAGGTGAGCACCACCGTGTTGTCCACCTCGCGAACCAGAAAAGGCAAATGGGTGGCCGTTTGATAATTATTTTTTACGGTCACGATGGTGGCAAAGCTGAATCGCCTCATGAAGGCCACCATTTCGGCTGTGTCGGTGGTCAGGAAAGCACTGGGCGTATACATGATTGGTCGACGCGTATGCGTACGGATAAATTTTTACCCCTAATTTAGTACTGGGAAAATTGAAAATTCTATGCTGACCGACAAATTAACACACCCCGTTGTCAAGCGCGCGTTGACGGCCCTCGACAAAGGCGATGCCAAGGGCTGGTTTGGGTTGTTCACTGCGGATGCCGAGTTGTATGACGATGGGAATAAAGTGAGCTTCGTCCCTTTTTTTACAAAAGCGCTGGGGCACGAACGGTTCACGACGATCGATAAGGTGGAGAACGAGGGGTTGCATGTTTATGGGCGATTTCATTCGGATCAGTGGGGGGATTTTAGGACGTATTTTAAGTTTCATGTTGATGGGCAGAATAGGATTTATCGGTTGGAGATTGGGCAGGCGGATTACTAGGGGGCGGTATTCAGGAGCCAGAAGCCAGGAGCCAGGAGCCAGAATTTAGTAGTCGGTACTCAGTAGCCAGTAGTCAGTAGCCAGTAGTCGATATTTTGAGAGTTGGTCGTTGGGGGATAGTTTTTGGGTTGTCCTTTTTGCAGGTGCTTTTGTTTGATATTTTTTAACTTTGAAATTGGGATGATATGAAATTGTTTTTTCGCTTTGCTGTGCTCTTGTCGTTTTTGGGGAGTGCTGTCCAGGCACAGCCTGGGGAGCCTTTTCGGGTGGTGGGGTATTATTCGCTGGCGTCGGCTTTGGCGGGGGAAGATGACGTGGCTTTTAAATATGTTACGCATGTGAACCTTTGGTTTTTGAATCCGGATTCGGTGGGGAATTTTACGCGGGATCTGGGTGCGCTGGGGGGCTTCGTTGAGCGAGCGCATAAGAAACAGGTGAAAGTGTTGTTTGCTATTGGCGGGGGGACGCGGCAGCCGCAGTATCACCGGTTGTTGCAAGACGACAAGCGCAGTGCGCTCATCCAAAACCTGGTGGCGGAAGTCGAGAAGTACCATGTCGATGGTGTGGACGTTGACCTGGAGGGGACGGACATTGATGGGAACTACGAGAACTTTGTGGTAGAGTTGGCGCAGGCTTTACATGCCCGGCAAAAGCTGATCACGGCGGCGATCGCGGTGTATTATAAGGATCAGTTTACGGACAAGGCATTGGCACAATATGATTTTGTGAACGTCATGAGCTACGACCGCACGGGGCCATGGCGGCCGGATAAGCCCGGCCCACACGCTACCTATGCCCATGCGGTCGAAGACCTTGATTATTTTGGTATCGAAAGAAAGATCGCTCCGCAGCGCATGAACCTGGGAGTTCCTTTTTATGGTTACGGCTACGGGCCCGAGCTGACCTCGCGCGCCACCAGCAAGACCTATAAAGAAATTGTGGCCGCTTTCCCCGGGGCGGAAAACGTGGATGAATGGAGAATGCCGGATGGTCATATCCTCTATTACAACGGCATCCCTACCATGCGGTTAAAGACACAGTTGGCGCGCACAAAAGCATCGGGTATCATGATCTGGGAACTGCGCGGGGATAGCAAAGGGAAAAAGTCGCTGTTAAAAAACATTCACCGGGCATCCAAGACCAAATCTTAGCGCCAGCCGCAAGCATTACTTCTTCTCCCCCACTACGCCCTGCGTTTCCAGCCAGCGCAGCAACGTGTCTTTCTCCTCCTGGGAGAGTTTGATCACATTGCCCCGGGGCATCCTTTGTTTCACAAACACCTGCTTGTAGATCTTCGGCGCATGGGTTTCCATGTTGGAGACGGTGAATACTTTGCCGGGGTTTTGGCGTTCATGACAAACATTGCATTTGCCTTGCAGGATCATCAGCGCCTGGTCTTTCACGGTGTCGTCCTTTCGACGGGCAACAGGATCAGGATGAACGTTTGCCTGCGCCAAAGGGGAGACTGACATCAGCGCCACGACCATCAGTCCCTTGAAGAAATGTGTTTTCATAACTTTCTGTATTTAATAAGACAAACCTAACCTGTCATACAGGATGAGGATAGAACAAAACCGACATCACGCCGCCGCTACCGATTCCTTCGGACTGAGACACGCCAGGATCACCAACACGATGGCGAGCACGGCAGCGTAGGTTCGGATCGTGTTCAGACTATTCCACGGTCCTTCAAAAGACAGGCGCCGGGCGGTCACTTCGGCGTCGGACGCGGTGGCCAGGGGGAAGACGTCGATTGCGTTGTTCAAGGGCACATTTCCTACGATCGTCACGCCAAAGACGCCCACGACATAGACGACGGTGGCCGCCAGCAGAAACCAGAAGCGCGCCGACATCGGTTGGGCATAGTGCATGTAGGTGCTCACCGGCAACAAGAAGAGCGTACCCATGAAGGCGGCAAAAAAAACGGGATTCAATATGGCCCGGTTCATGGCCTGCATCGCCGCGACATATTCGCGGTCGGTCACATGGGCCAGGCCTGGGGTGACGGAAACGGACCAGGCATAAAACAAGCCGGCCATCAGCGCGGTGGTGGTGGCCGTTAGCACAAGGAGGAGATTGGAAGGTGTTGTCATCGCTATTTTTTTTATCAAAAATAGGATCATCCCTTCTTTCAGAATTGAACAAAACCGACACGCTGCCCAACAGACTAAAAAAAATCAATCCGCGTCTGGGTTTTTAGGCTAAACCGGGATAAATGCGCCATCCCAAACCAAGGACAACGGTCAGTCCGTCTTATTTTTGCCGATCATATACCGCATATCAATAGCAATAACGGTGTCTTTCCGGTCGGCCAGCACTTCGATGGAGGCTTTTTCAAAAGAAGGTGGGCCAATGGCACCCATGGCGTTATTGGAAAACCCGAAGCCTTCCTTGGGGATGCCGAGCCTGTTTTGATCGAGGTCTTTGTTCTTGTTTTCATCGTGCAGGATGCTGACAGCATATTTGCCCGGCTTCACGTTGTCGAAGACCACGATTACGCCGTCTTTGGAGGCCTTCACGATCTTGCCTTCCATGGCGTTGCGGGGGAAATGATCGTCTTTGTCGTACAGGCCTACGATGATGTTGCCCTTGTTGCTTTTGATCTTGTCGATCTTTACTTCCAATTTGTTTTGCGCCACGGCCATCGTGATAAAGGACAACCCTATGGCAATCATTATGCTCCTTCTCATAAAACTCAATGCTTACGAGGATAAAACAACAATGCGATCAAAAAAGTTATGCGTTCCTGTAGGGAGAGGGTTATTTAACGTGGGGGCTGGTCGCTCAAATTAAACCGCAAAGACGCAAAGGGCGCAAAGTTAACGCAAAGCGCTTCGCGGTGACTTTGCGTCCTTTGCGCCTTTGCGGTTAAAACTTCTTCGACGTCTTCCGCCCCGTCTTCAACTTCACCATCGTCTCGCGCACGGCAATGCGGGGAAGGCTTTCCGAATTTTCTCCCAGGTATTCTTCCACCGCCTCCCGGTAATGCTTCACCATGGTGCGCAGCAGCCACGAGATGGCCTTGGTGATGAGGATGTCTTTTTCGCCTTTCAGCCGGTCGATGTTTTGCAGCGCCACGGTCACCAGCTCGGCGTTCACGTTCCGGCTCAGCGGCGAGCAAAGCAACACCAGCGAAGCACGGCGCGTTTGAATGTTCTTGCTTTTGGCAAACTTGAGCAACAAGGGTTTCCAGGCTTGCCACTGCGCGGGGATCTCCGTGAGCGTATATTTTCCGGTGCACACCACATCCACTTCCGCCCAGCCCACCAGGTGCTCCAACCATGCTCCAAAGACCGTCGGCTTGAACTGGCGCTGGTCTGGGGTGGCGTAGTCCAGCAACACCCCGGCCATGAATTTCTCGGTGGCCGACTCCCCTTCGATGAGGCTGGTGAGCACCGGCACAAACCCTTTTGCCGGCATCTCCCGGTGTGCCTTTATCCATCCACGGCCAATGGCGCGCAGGGTGGGCGCGTTGATGGCGTAGCGCGGGTGCGGGTTGCCCAGGTAGCTATCCGAAAAAGTATGTTGCGTGGCTTTGCCCGCCTTGGCTTTGATGAGCTTCAACAGCTCCTGGTGATGGGGATTCATGGCCATATTGCCGTAATTTTAAACGTTTCCCCAAGATAGCACACCAAACCAAGCCCTTTTTAGCAGCGGGATTTTTTAGGCCCAAACCTTTCCTTATTTTTGCAGGCAATTGAAAACAGGGCTCCGTATTTCAATGGATAGAATTTCAGATTCCGATTCTGAAGATGCAGGTTCGATTCCTGCCGGGGCTACTTTCCCACAAGATTGAGCCAAAAAGGCTGTTTGGGTAATCCCAGCAGCCTTTTTAATTGGGGTATTGTTTCGTAATTGTTTCGCATAAGTTTCGCAATAAATGGGGTATTCAAGACTCTAACGTTGGATAATTTTACGCAGGATGGAAAGTTGAGCCCTGAAACCACACAAGACAGGGAAATACGGAACGAAAGTGATAAACAAGCCCCTGAACGATCTAGCCAGGATCCTTCTTGGAGATGAGATCAACGAGCGCACTGACCGGAGGATATTTCACCGTTACAATGAACAATACAGTAACGAGCTTTTGAAGGAAATTGCAAAAGGAATAAGCATCAAACGCCGTCTATACCATCACGTCGGCCGCGCGACGTTCGCAAGCCTATACGACCAAGCTGGCGGTAACCATCGGAGCCTAATGGAACATATGGGGCTAAGGAAAATGAACACCCTAATGAGATACGTAAAGACGAACGAGAAGGTCATCGCCGATGCAATTGGAAAGATGAATGATTCGATGAGCGATTCTTTATCAAATAAGATCAGTATGCCCGGCTTCTGATCTCCAAAGTATGGGATCACTGTCAACGAGTTCAAAGGACTAAACCATGTTTTCAAACATTCCCCATACGGCAAACATATTATGAAACAAATATCAGCAGCTGAAGCGATCGAATTGCTTAAAAAAGGCGACAACGCAAAGCCACTCCTAACTGGTTACACCATCACGGAGCCACTAGCCATTACAGAGCCCTTCAACAGCCAACCGATTAGTGACTGTAAATTTCAGTCCGTATCCATTACGGCTAATGCAGCAATTAGCTTTTCGTTTAACGGTTGCGCATTTGCAAATGGGCTGGAGCTTGACGGTGTTACGAATGACTATTTCGGTGTATCATCATGCACAATGGGTGGCACCTTGACAATAAAAAACTGTAACATTCTTACCTTACACATTAAAGGAGGAACAACAAATATTCATGAAGTTGACTTTAGAGGAACGAAGATATTGCATGAGCTGATGATTAGAAATGTAAACCATGTCAGTTTTGATTCAAAAAGCTCAGTAGAGGACAGATTCTTAATTTCCGAACGTTGTGGAAGTTTATATTTTGACGGAAAATTCAAACAGCTGGAGATGGGTAAATGCACTCCTATCAAAGAATCGATTAAGGCGCACTTCGTTGGAACGTTTAACTCCATTAAGGTTGTCCGGTGCAAAAGGGTTGAACTACATTTTGATAAGCTGGACGCCGACGAGACTAGTTTAATTCTAAATAAAGAAAGTAGTCTTTTCTTTGATAGTGGAAAAATGAAGGATGTGACAATCGAAGGTGGCCATTACTTGCTCATGAAATTTGTTGCGCAAACCGATATCAAGCTAAGGGTCATAAAAGCAAAAGACTCAGACGCCGAAAAAGAAAAAGTTTCTAAGGAGGCACAGATTGACAATTTGGATCTTGCTGCGTTCATTGCCAACGAAAAAAACAAACTACATTTCAACAACGTTGACTTCCGGAAAGTGAATCTCGACAGCTTTGATAACTATGGTTTTTTCCAGGTTAACGGATCGAAAATTCGCGACGAAATCTTACTCACTAACACCATTTTAAGGGATGCCAACTTTAATGATGTTGAGTTTCTAAAGACGTGCACAATTAACATCCGCGATTCATACCTACTTAAAACGACGTTTACAAATGTACGTTGGCCGTCGGATTACAAGATTTATCCGATCAACAATAGTCCGATTAGTGACCTAGACCCAGCAGAACTTAAGAAACTCAGAGAGTCTTATCGACAACTAAAATTAAATTATATATCAAGTGGCAATAAATTTGAAGCCTTAGAATTCCAAAAGCACGAGTACGATATCCACTATGAGATTACAAAAAAAGATCTCGGCAAGAATTGGCGGTCCTGGACATTGATTGGAAATTTTCTAATAATGTGGACACATAAGTACGCGAGCGTATTCAGTCAGAGTGTTTTGAAGCCTTTCGCGTTTTTGTTGGGTGGCCATTTAGTCCTTTTCTTTTTCTTTCTGAAAGTGCATTCTCTTGGAGTTGAATTTGGGCTGGACCACCCTACATGTGATGCATTTTGGAAGGGATTCGGACTTTATTGGACAACGATGTTTCCAACCCATCCATTCGATATAATAAGCTTTTATTCAAATCAAAAGGTAAACATAATGGGTGGACTGGATACGTTGATGAGAATTTGGTCAGCGTACTTCATTTTTTACTTTATCAGCGCATCGAGGAAATATCACTTATAGTGACCTAGTGACATCATTTGTTTTTTCCCGATCATACAATATTTTTTGAATGGCTACAATTCACGAACCGATTTCCGAGTGGAGCATAACAGTGACCGTGCTGGTGACACCCGATGAACCGCACGACCCGTTGATCGTTTTTAACACGATAGAATTTAAAACCCTGGCTATGCTTCGTGAATACTTTCTTTCTCAATACAGTTTCGCAAAATCACTAGGGTACCGTTTAACCCAAAAACCCAGACTAGGTGAAGACAATGAAAGACTTGTCGGGCGTCTGGGATTTGAGTACCGAGATCGATTCACGCACCCAAAGATGGAGTTCAAATCTGTTGATGATTTTGTTAGATTTTTGAAAGCCCATCCGGCACTCGCCACAGCAGTCGAATACGTTCAAAAACATTAACATTATTACTTTATGACTGTTATCGATCCCCTAGAAGAGAAGGTAGTAAAGGGACTAATAGGGTCCAGCGGGTCCTTCCGTGACTACTATGAAAATGAGAGGCTCCCGATGAAGATGCCAATATCATGGCTAGAAGATAATCTTGATCGCGGCCTTCGGGCACAGGCAAGTCGCAGGGGTGAAATACGATTGCAGCAGATTCCACCTCCCAATTCAGACGCTCATACCGTTGCCCATGAGATACATCACATAGTTCTGTGGAAAGTTTTTGGAGTTTATTCTGCTACTGCGAAACAATCCTATAAGGGAATCGCGGCAACGTTAAACTCCAGCGTGCTTGATTTAAGAATCGAGAGAGATCTATTCAAATATGGATTCGACATTCGCGTACCTTATGAAAAAGACGTATCGGATGCGCGATTAAACCTTCAGCACCATCGACAGTCACCAACCAACTACTTAGACCGTTTAAATTGGATCATCAACTATGCCGGCACACGTGCAGATTTTGATCTTTTATCGCGGACCTACAAGGGCTTTAGTGATCGATCATTTTTCGAATGGTTCAGAAAAAAATATTCAGACATCGCTACCGAAAGTAACAAAGTTTATAAAAAACTTACGGAGGTTGACTTGGATTCAAATGACAGCATTAAAAATTACCTGCGCTGGGTGATAGATTACTACCGCCTACCGACAGACATTTGGGTGGACAAAATTGCGTAAACCGCGAAGCAACGGTTGAAAATTTGGAATCGATTTCTCGCTGGACCCCTTCATTTGGCCTCAACCAAATGTCCTGGACGATCCCACTTTCTCTACTTTCTTAGATGACCACTGCCCGCTTTTTTTTGCGTACAGCATATAGCCCTGCATTTGATAGTACCCTTTCCGAGGAAGCCAGCCGTTCAACGGAATCCATGCATCCATCAACACGCTCTTGCAATCCCCAGGGTCGCCGTCAAATTCAAAATCCGGACGCCCCATCACTAACCCGCCGTAAGCCGATATTTCCGTTCTGGTTCGGACCCTGTCTCCAAAAATATTCACCAAGCGGTGGACCATATCCTTTTCCATCTGGTACCCTTTTGTAGCATTTCAAACGGATCGAATGTGAATCTTCAACCCCCTTTCTATACTGGTCGAGCAACTCATCTACAGAAAGGAGACAGTGCGAAATGGAGATGTAAGAGCGGCTTGTATCGAAGTTACTATGCCTGGCAGTATGGTCTTCGATGGCTTTTTTCAGGTTCATAAACCCGAAACTACCCGCCGAACTGCCCGGCTTTTAGGACACGATTTTTTCCGAAAAATTATCCCGTATTGACCTGAAAACCAATATAGTGACCTATCAATCCAATAAAACAAGGCCGTCCTGGTCACAACTGAGTCCCGAAGGCCTTCCAAAATCGGCGGTCGCCAATGCAATTTTCGAATGAAATATGAATTTGATTTTGGCGACTAGCTATAGGCTGATGGAATACGCGTAAAGGGTATCCCTTCCCTCACGATGCTTGGTAGCCCGAACCCACGAACGAGGGACGCCAGAGGCGTACGCGCGGCGAAGAACTTTAACGTGAGGGGGTTATATATCAATGAGTATTACAATGTGCAGTCATCTTTGAACTAAGTGCTCACTCCAATCCTAAACCAAACGATATAAATTATTCTGAGAACGCATAAAAAACATGCTGATGCTGGATCGATCCATTTTCATAGAGGTCGATGATCGTATAGGCCGGCGGAAATTCATCGAACACGACGGAATCGCGATGGTCGCCCCACCAATTTCCGCTCACGGCCCCACCACAAAGGTAGCGGACGCCTAAAAAATCCACATGGTCAATCTGGTGTGTATGGCCACTCAGACAAAGTTTCACATTCGCGTGTTTGTAGAACAAATTCTTCAGCTGTAAAGCATCCCGGTGCTGGCGCGATGCGGGGTAATGGATATCCTCCACTTTATCGTCTTTCAAGGCTCGCATCAACGGAATGACTGAAAGAATAGAAACATGACTAAAGATGCATATAGGACTTGTAGCGGGTATACGCTGAAGTTCCTTCTCTAGCCAGGCGAATTGCTCGTCATCAACAGCGTATTCGTTGTTATTGATGCTATCGAGCGCGATAAAATGCCAGCCGTTCATGGGAGTGGAATAATAACGACCTGGCAAGTCCAACACCTCCAAGACCCAATTTTTGTGATATCGCTTGTGCGCCTTATACGTTTCGTCGGTTTGAGGGTCGGGACCATACCAAACATCGTGATTACCGATGCAACTCCGCATCGGGATGCGATTGGTTTGTTTTAATGTTTTTGCCAACAGGTCCCACTGCGCTTCCGCTTCTTCATAGCGTTGGCCGTCGGAGCGAAAAACGCTGTCGCCGGTGTTGATGATCATATTGGGTTTATCTTTCATCGCATTGATCTCCGTCAGCACCTTCTTCACATTAGTGCCTGCGATGGCTCGTGTGTCCAGGTGCATGTCGGTGATGTGTGCTATGCGCAAGGACCGCTTGGCTTGGGGGGGTGCAGAAATCAAATCCGGCAACGCCATGCCGGTCATCGATGCGGCGGCAGCCTTTTTCACAAAGTTCCTTCTGTTCAATGTCATACTGACGATAAAAATAATGATGGAGAAATGGGCGTCCTTTTGCTATTTAAACCTACCCAAATGATTTTCATGAATGGAGTACAAATGGTTAACGAAATATTAAGAAATGAAAATTGTCGACAACGCCCTCTTCCTAATCTATCGTAATGCCAGTAGTTTATCAGGCGCCACTTCTGGCGAACTACGTTGATAATAATATCACAAAAAGTTAACAGGATACAAGCACCCTTTCCCGTTCTTTAGCACGATTTACGGAGCAATCCTAAACTCCCGTAAAGCCGGATGACCATACTTATGAAAAAGCAATTATCAATGGCACTCTTTGCCTTGTTTATGATAACCGGGCAGCTTATGGCACAGACCGCCAAGCACGTTATCTTTCTTACCATTGACGGGTTCCGCCCCGATTTTTACCTGGACAACGAATGGCAAACGCCTAACCTTCGTGCGCTGATGAAAGACGGGGCTTACGCCAAGGGAGTAAACAGCGTGTTCCCGTCCGTTACCTATCCTTCGCATACCACGATCGTTACGGGTGTGCAGCCTGAGAAGCACGGCGTATTTTACAACAACGTGTTCACCCCCGATGGAAAGCCTCAGCAGCCTTACTGGCAAGATAGTTCCATTCATGTACCTACCATCTGGAAAGCGGCCAAAGAAAAAGGCATGACCGTTGCGTCGCTCTATTGGCCCGTATCTGCCAATGCTCCTGTAGACTACAACATCCCCGACATTGGCAACCTGGGCGACTCGGTCTGCGAACAATATTCCCTACCGCATGGTTTTTATGCCGAGGTGAAAAAGGAAGTGTTCGGAGGTGTTGAGGAGATAGATGCAGGGAAAAATCAGAACGTGGCTAAGATTGCCGCATATATCATAAAGAAAAGCAAACCTGGGTTGATGACCATCCACGTATTTTCTGCAGACGGCGCTCAACATGATGTGGGGCGTTACGGAACACCGGTACACGAAGCGGTGGCTGATGCTGATGCTGCCGTAGGTATTATCATAGACGCTTTGAAAGCCGCAGGTATTTGGGAAGCCACGGTATTCCTGGTTGGCGGCGACCACGGGTTTTATGATGTAAAGAAGATGATCTCGCCCAACGTATGGCTGAAAGAAGCTGGGTTGATCAACGACGTGAGAACAGGCGACTGGAAAGCGCAATTCAATACCACCGGCGGATCTGCTTTCCTGTACCTGAAAGACCCGTCTGATAAAGCTACTGCGGATAAAGTAAAGGCACTATTGAATGCACAGCCGGATACAGTGAAGCAATATTACCGCATCATCAGCAGGGAACAATTGGACAAAGGTGGCTATAATCCGAATGTTGCTTTCGCGCTTACCGGGCAGCATGACGCTGCCTTTAGCACGGCCAGCACAGGCAATGCCCTGAAGCCCGGCAAAGGCGGTACGCATGGGCATTTTCCCGACACGAAAAATATCCGCACCGGCCTGGTAGCGCATGGCCCAGGCATCCGCAAGGGCGCTGTCATAGAGGAAATGAATCTGCGCGATATGACGCCCATCATGGTAAAACTCCTTGGTATTCCGTTTCCAAAGGTGGATGGAAAAATACCGGCAGGATTATTACAATAATTTATTATCCATTTTGCGTGTTGGATTTGGTGTTGTCGCCGCCCACGGCCAGAATAGTCAGTGCGGCGGAGAGGAGCAGCGCTGAGGCCATGAAGTTATAAGAAGCACCGAAGCCGCCGGTTGTACCGTTCAGGTATCCTACCACGTAAGCGCCCACGAACGAGCCCAGTGCGCCAAAGCTATTGATCAGCGCAACCGCTCCGCCCGCCACATGTCTGGGGAGTGCTTCGGTGATCATCGCAAAAAAAGGTCCATAGGGTGCATACATGGCAGCGCCCGCGATCGTCAGCAATACGAACGAGAGCCAGAAATTATGGCTGCCGGCAAGGTAAGATCCATAAAATGCAACAGCACCGACCAGGAGACAGGGCCAGACAAATTCTTTCCGGCGCTGGAGCTTATCGGAATAATGAGATGCCGTCAGCATACCCAGGATAGCAAATACATAAGGCACAGCGGATAGCCATCCCGTTTTGACGATGTCCATCGACGGCGCCGCTTTGATAATCGACGGGAGCCACATGACGAACCCATAAACTCCCACACTCCAGAGGGCATACTGCAGCGACAAAAGAATGACCACCCGCGAGCGAAAAGCATCCGCATAATTTTTTACCGGCTTGATATGCTGCTGCTCCTGTTCCAGGGCATGCTGCAATTTTGCCTTTTCGTCGGAGGTAAGCCAGGTAGCCCCTTCGGGAGTGTCGTCGACGATGCGCCACCAGATGAACGCCCAGACGATCGCCGGCAAGCCTTCCAGGATAAACATCCATCGCCATCCCACAGCGTCGATGAGATAGCCCGAAAGTATGGACATCCAGAGGATCGTGGCAGGATTGCCAAGAATCAGGAAGGTATTGGCGCGCGAACGTTCGGATTTTGTAAACCATCGGCTCAGCAAAATGATCATCGCCGGCATAACGGCGCTTTCCACGATGCCAAGCATAAACCGGATCACGATGAGCAAGTTCACATCCTGGATCATACCCGTAGCCGTGGCCAGGGCTCCCCACAGGATGAGAGACCAGAAGATCAGCTTTTTTGCGCTTCGCTGAACGGCATAGATAGTGCCCGGGATCTGGAAGAAAAAATAACCCAGGAAAAAAAGCGAGCTTAACAGGGAAGACGTGCCTTGATCGATACCAAGGTCCTCCGTCATGCCGCCCGCAGTTCCAAAACTGAAATTGGCGCGGTCGAGATACGCAAGGCTATAAGTGATAAAGGCAATAGGGATCAGACGATACCAGCGCGACGGAACATTAAGTTTCTCCATTCCATGAATATAGCGGGTCCTGTACCAAACAAACAACGCCGAATCACAATGAATAAGCCATTGGATAATTATTTCTGATATTGTTGTTCTGAAACGATCCAGCATACGATTTAGCCGTCGAGTTGTTCCTGAGATGGCATAAGGGTTATGGCAGTCACTGGCGAGGCTCCCTGCTGGTCTCGCCCACCAGGTCGTCCATACCTGCCAGACGCATACAAATGTTTTTTTATTTGATTTACTTAGCAAATATGGATTATATATATTACATTCATATTTGCTAAGTAAATAAAGAAAATGGCACAGATCCTTGGTGAATTTGAAGAACTGGTTCTGCTCATGGTCGCGGCCCTGCACGACGAAGCTTACGGTGTTTCCCTTCTGGAAAACCTGGAAGAAGAACTCAACAAAAAATTGAACATTAGCGCCATCCATGTCGCACTCAGGCGGATGGAGGACAAGGGGTTTGTCAAGTCAAGGTTTGGCGGCATCACCGAAGACCGTGGGGGCAGACGTAAAAAGTATTATATCATTACAGCATTGGGGAAGAGAATGCTGGATGAACAATACGCTCTGCGCAACGGAATCTATAAGCGTATTCCTAAAATTTCCTTTGGATAATGCAACCTCCAAGAAAAGCAGTGGCCTTCCTTCGCTGGTTTTGCCGCGAAGACTGTCTCGAAGAAATTGAGGGAGACCTGATGGAAGTTTTCAAAAAGGAATATGAAAATTCTCCACTAAAAGCGAAGTGGAAATACACCACGAGCGTGATGAAGTATTTCCGGCCGGAGTTTATGAAGTCATTCAAGCACCATCAACCCCGCACCCTTGGTATGTATCAGAGCTATTTCAAAATCGGTTGGAGAAATCTTTTGAGGAACAAAAGCTACTCCATTATCAATATCCTGGGATTGGCCATCGGTATTGCCTGTTGTTTACTCTCTTCGCTATACATTTTTCATGAACTGAGCTACGATCGTTTTCATAAAAATGCAAACCGCATTGTTCGTGCCACCACCGAGTTTTCGTACGGTGGCAAGGTTACCAAAGTGGCGGTCACCGGCACGAAGGTCCTGCCCGAGTTTAAACGGGTGTTCCCTGAAGTGGAAAGTGGTGTGCGCTTGTTCCCCGCAGGCGCGGTAGTAGCACACGACGACAAATTATTCAGAGAACAGGGATTTGTGTATACCGACTCAAGTTTCTTTAACGTCTTCTCTTTTCACCTGCTGGAAGGCAACCCCCGCACGGCCCTAAACCGGCCCGATCAGGTCGTTCTTACCGTTTCGATGGCGAAAAAATATTTTGGAGATAAAACGCCATTAGGGAAAACCCTTCAGGTAAATAATTCACAGGAATTTGTCATTACGGGAATAGTTGAAGATTGTCCTCCTAATTCACAGATCAAGTTTGATATGCTCGCCTCGTGGAGTTCATTGACCGACCCCGTTTATACCACCGAAGGCTGGTTCGATGCAAGCCATTATACTTATCTGCTGCTACACAAGCCGGGGATGCATGAAGCGCTGTCATCAAAGATCCCGGCTTACTTTAAGGCGCAAGACGCCAAGAATGATCTCTCCGGTGAAAATTATCTTACCATACGGTTGCAACCGCTAACCGACGTGCATCTTCGTGCCCTTGTGGAAGGTGGACTTGAACCCGGCAGTGACTACCGGTATGTCTACATCTTTTCAATTATCGCCCTGTTCATCCTGATCATAGCCGCTGCAAACTATATTAATCTCACCACAGCAAGGGCTTCCGACCGGGCGAAGGAAGTTGGATTGCGCAAAACCGTCGGAGCCCTCCCCCGGCAGCTAATCGGTCAGTTTATAAGTGAATCCCTGGTGGTGGTTACGGCCGCCCTGATCATCGGCCTGCTGCTGGTCGCAGCCCTGATGCCCGCGTTCAGCACCATTACCGGTAGGCAACTCACGGGCAATTTCCTGATGAAGCCTGAATCTTTATTTGCTATAGTCGCCATACTGCTTGTCATTGGGCTCCTGGGTGGATTTTATCCTTCCCTCGTTTTATCGCGGTTCGCACCGGCCAACGTGTTGAAAGGAAATTTCAACACAAGAGCTTCCGGTATCACGCTCCGCAAAAGCTTGATCGTTATTCAATTTGTTATCTCGATGACCCTTATAACTTCCACGCTGGTGATCCACAGCCAGATGGAGTTTATACAAAACAAGAAATTGGGTTACCAAAAAGATCATATCGTTGTATTGCGCGGAGACAGATCCATAACAGAGAAGATGCCCACGCTTAAATCGGTGCTATTGGATAACACTGAAATACAGAACATCACTACTTGCAATCAAACCCCGGTGTTTATACCGGGCAAATACAATCTTGCCTTTAATGATCAGGAGATGCTGATTACGGGTATTCGTGCGGACAAGGACTTCGTCAAAACGATGGGACTAACGATCATCGGCGGAACAGATTTCACGGAGGCGGAGGAAGCCTCGGCATTCGCCCGAACGGATACCCTTTACCGGCCTGTCATGCTGAACGAAACCGCTGCCCGGTCTTTTGAATGGACACCCGAAGAAGCGGTGGGTAAAGTCCTGACTTTTCAAGGACGAAGAAGCATGGTCACGGCGGTCGTTGATGATTTTCATTTCAGCTCGCTACATGAGTCAATCTCACCTTTCATCATTTTCATGGGCAGTACCACCAACTGGATCCTGGTCCGGACATCGGGTAACCACGTGCCGGAAACCCTTCATTATATGGCTACAAAATGGAACGAACTTGCGCCACACCTGCCCTTTGAGTATGAATTCTTGGACGACCAGTTCAACAAACTTTACAGCGCAGAGTCAAAAACCGGCAAGCTGTTTTATGCCTTCGCCATCCTTGGCATTGGGCTTGCTTGCCTGGGACTTTTTGGTCTGGTTACGTTCATGGCACAGCAACGGACAAAAGAAATCGGGATCCGTAAAATATTAGGCTCCTCCCTATACGGACTCATCATGCTCCTCTCCAAAGATTTTCTGAAGCTGGTCGTGCTGGCAACCCTTATTGCCTTTCCCCTGGGCTGGTGGGCGATGGATCGATGGCTGCAAGGATTTGCGTACCGGGTTTCCATACACGGGATGGAATTTACATTGACCTTCGTGATTACCTTCACCATTGCATCGCTAACCATGAGCGCGCAAGTCATCAAAGCTGCATTAGCCAACCCGGCGAAGAGTTTGAGAACGGAATAACAAAATGGGCAACTGACCATGAAGGGCCGGCTTAACCATTCGATTTAAAAAAATCAAGGCTTTCACTCGCATCCCTTGAAAAAGGGAGCATGGATTCCTGTAAGACAGCGGCAGTGAAGCAAAAAATTTTGATCGAAAAAAATTACATCAGGTTATATTCGTATTACAAAGAAACTATTTTTCGTGAGCAGCATAACGGCGCCCGGTTCTTGTTTGACTCCACAGAAATATCGTCTACATTTAACCATACTCCTCGACCCCTCTGGAACAACGCGCTCCAAACTATCCCATCTCGTAACGCGTTGATCAAAGCTGTTATTAACAGAACCAAGCCCACCTGGAGTAACTTGTTTGTCTATCGTTCCGGTCTCAATCTTTTTTCACTCTGTAAAACATCAAAGTACTGGCCTGCCGTGATGTTGCCTGTCTGCCGTTAGTAAAACTTCCGTTCCCGAAGACATCGTCAACACGTGGTAGGTGTGAACTCCTCGTCGATGAAGAACGCCAAAAGGTTGAGCCGGGACTGCGCTCTTTTTATTGTCGTTTTCTGATCTCCCAATTTTAACCCCCATGACCATGAAAAAGTACCTTCTCTGGATTGGGCTGCTCATTATCAGCGCCACACTCCATCAGTGCAAGAACGACGTCACGGATCCCGCCGCTTTGCAAAATGTTCAATTTACGTTTGGCCTCCCTTCTCAATCGCCATCGGGCGGGCGCACGCAGGCCGTGGAACCCACAACGTTGCTGCTTAGCCTCCGCAACAGTTGGGGTGACACGGTGTTCACCAACAAGAAAATAGCCCTGCTGCACATCGGCTCCCGTTTGATGACCGAGCCGATTCAGCTATCGGTCGGCACGTATTCCATTACTGACTTCTTGCTGACCGACGACGACGGCACAGTGTTGTTTGCCACACCAAAAGCGGAGTCGCCGCTGGCGCAGGCCGTTGCCCACCCCCTGCCCTATGACTTCACCGTGTCGGGCAACGATGCTGTGACGGTAGAAATGGAGGTACTGGCCGCTTCGGAAAGCTCGCCGGAAGATTTCGGCTATGTCACCTTCAACATTAATGCACCCAATGTTCTTCGCGTGGCTGTTTTTATAAACCAAGGCAACAGCCTGGTGCTGACCGCCGCTCACGCCGCGATCTATCATTTGGATAACCCCCCGATCGCTACCTATAACCTCGGCGCAAAAACCAACGTCATCTCTTTCCCGGGCGATCCCGACAACGAATACCGGCTGTACGTCGACCTGAACGGGTTCCCTACCTACACCAAAACATTTATCTATAGCGAGTTGGCCGCCGCTCTGCAAGGAGAGCCGCTGAAAGTCATATTTCACCAACTCAGTATCCAAATAGACGCGGAGTTAGGAATCGGACCCGGCCGTGATTTCCACCTGAATTTAGAGGGTGTCGCCGGTGGCGCCGTCAATGTGGACTGGGGTGATGGCAGCCCTATGGAACACTTCACGCTGCCTGCCGCGCTTTTCCATTCGTATTTACCCTTGCAATATGAAATAACCATTTCGGGTGACCTCACCTACATCACGGCGTTCCGGTTGGGCGAGGGTGGGCCCAAGATCGTGGGAATGGATCTTACGTCACTCGTCCAATTATCAACCTTTGAGGCGATCCATACGGCAGGTCCAACCTCACTCGACCTCAGTGGAAATCCCATCACGTCGGTATCGCTGGCGGGTGAACCGTTGCTGAAACACTTAGTGCTGCCGGTACCGAGCTTTATCAACGACGTAAACATAAACGGACCGAATAACCTTACGACCGAAGAAGTGGATGCCATCATCAAACAAATTCACGACTCCGTCATCTTCTGGAACACTCAGAACGGACACCTCAAGCTCGATCAAAATTGGCTGACGCCGACCGGGCAAATGGTGGGACCTCCCTCTGCAACCGGCCTGGAGATGTTACAGGATCTGAAAGATCATTATCACTGGCAAATTCTGCCGGACCCTGGCGCATAAACCGCCCGTCGTCCGCGTTGACATTGCTTCCAACAAAAATGGATACCGCCGCCGCAACCTTTTAATGTGAAACATCAACAAGGTGGCGGCGGTGGTTTTGTTCAAAAAGATAGGTTGTGCATTTGGCAACTACATGCGCGATGGACTCACTGCGATGTATTTTGCAAAGGGCTGCTCATAGTAGCGCTTTTTGGTTGCCTTATACAGTGCATTGGCAACGGCTGCAAACACCGGCGGAAACAAAGGCTCGCCGAGCCCGGTAGGCTCTTCTTCATTTTTGACGAAGTGCACTTCAATCGCTTTGGGCGCTTCTTTCTGCCGGATCATCCGGTATTGATGAAAGTTGCTTTTCTCGGGCACACCGTTCTTAAAGGTGAGTTCACCGAATAAGGCATTTCCAATCCCGTCTACGATGCCACCTTCTGCCATGTTCGTCGCTGCGTCGGGATTTATCACGATGCCGCAATCCACGGCGGCATACACTTTTTCAAAAACCGGCGTATTGCCCTGCATCTTAAGATCGACCACTTCAGCCACATAGGTATTGTGACAGAAATATGCGGCGACACCACGATGTGCGTTCGGTTTTGATGCAGCAGGCCAATTCGATTTTTCACGAACCAGTTTTAGCACGCCAGCATACCGGTCGGGGTTATAGTCATTGTCTTTCCCGACGGGATTTGTTTTGGCGCGTTCCAGCAACTCCAGCCTGAACGCGATGGGATCTTTACCGGCGAGTTCTGCTACCTCATCCAGAAATGCTTGTTCTGCTCCGGCGATGAAATTCGAACGTGGCGCACGAAACGCACCGATCGTGATATTGGAATTTATTTCCCATCCTTCGGCAAGATAGTTGTCTACCGCTCCAGCCGGGAAGCGATTGGCATGCACGGCGTGTTCGGGAATTCCGCCGCCGCGAACCTGGAATGCGATTAAATTATTGTTTGCGTCCAGTCCAGCTTTATAGGTGGCGGTGTAGGTGGGGCGATAGATCCCATAGGTCATGTCGTCCTCGCGCGTATAGATCAGCTTCACGGGCGCGTTCATTTTCTGAGAAATTACTGCCGCCTCCACCATCTGGTGACAGTAGGCGCGCAATCCGAAACCTCCTCCCATCCGGGCCAGGCGAATGTGGATTTTGTCTTTTGGTATTCCCAGCCGGGCCACCAGGGTTTGCATGATGAATTCCGGCGCTTGCGTTGGTCCATAGAGCTCTGCCTTGTCCGCCGTGACGTGGGCAAAGCAGTTCACCGGCTCCATCGTATTGTGTGCGAGGTATGGGGCGTTATAGGTTCGCTCGATGACCTTAGCGGCTTTTTTAAAGGCTTCCTCCGGATCGCCATCTTTTCTAAGCACCTTGCCCGGCTTCTTCGACATCTCCACCATCTTTGCTTTCTGAGCGTCCGTACTTTCGAGACCCGCCGGTATCGTTACATTCTGCGCTTGACCACCCCAACCCTTAACCACAATGGTCTTCTCCGGGGCCTCGCTCCATTCAACCTTCAATGCCTTTTTTGCATTCATGACCTCCCAGGTGGTACTTCCAACGATGGCCACCATCTCCGTAAAGGTGGTCGTGTCGAAGGCGTTGCGTTGATAGTCATCTTTTAACGTATTCATCACAAATACGTTCTTAATGCCCGGCATGGATCGCACCGTCGTATCGTCTACTGATTTTATTGTCAACCCGACGGCTGGAGCATGAACGATCATGGCAACCAACATGCCCTCTTGTTTGTAGTCCATTCCAAACAACGGTTTACCGGTCACAATGGGTTTGCCGTCCACGTTCTTTCTTGAAGTGCCGACGATATTGAGTGCACCGATCTTTTTGAGCGGCACATCCTTGGGAACCGGCAGCGTTGCAGCTTTCGACGCCATTTCTCCATAGCCTGCTTTTTTGTTGCTGGCCTGGTGGTACAGCACGCCGGCCCCCGTCGTGATCTCTTCTGCGGGCACATTCCAGGTCTTAGCCGCCGCATCGATGAGCATTTTGCGCGCCGTAGCGCCTGCGGTCCGAAGGGGTTTCCACCCCAGGCGTATGCCCTGACTGCCGCCCGTGAATTGTCGCTGAAAACGTTCGGGATAAAAGTCGGCTTGCTCGACCGAAACATTGTTCCAGTCAACATCCAACTCGTCGGCAAGGATCATCGGCATCGACGTCTTCACGTTTGAACCGAATTCCGGATTGGGAGACATCAGCAAGACAGCCCCGTCGGCCGCGATCTTGATATAGCTGTTCAGTTCATAAAACTCAGAAGGCAAAGACAACGCCTCACCGTTCAAAGGTTTTCCCAGCAGCAGCGCGTTAAAGCTTAGCATCATTCCCCCGCCGGCAAGGACGGATACTTTTAGGAATGATCTCCGGTTTATTTTTGTGTTCATGGTGTTCATGCTTAAGGAGTGATGGACTACGATTTTGCAGCGGTCTTAATAGCGGCCTTGATGCGCAAATAGGTTCCGCATCGGCAGATGTTTCCATTCATGGCTGTCTCGATCTGCTCGTCGGTTGGGTTTGGAGTCTTTTTCAACAAGGCCACAGCAGACATGATCTGACCTGCCTGACAATACCCGCACTGCGGAACGTCATGCTCCAACCAGGCGGTCTGAACAGGATGGTCTCCATTTTCAGAAATACCCTCGATCGTCGTGATCGCCTTATTGGCAACACTCGACACGGGTAAAGAGCAAGATCGTACGGCATTGCCATCCATGAGCACGGTACAAGCACCACATTGTGCTATTCCGCAACCAAACTTGGTTCCGACCAGGTTGAGGTGATCGCGAAGCACCCAGAGGAGAGGAGTTTTCGGGTCAACATCCACTGCCTGCCGTTTGCCGTTAATGTTCAGGTTAATTGTTGCCATCGCTATCCATTTTGTTATGTTATAATTTAAGAAAATCTTTCCGTTAATTCTTTTTTTACCTCCGAACAACCTGCATAAATGGTCAGACTGCAGATGAAAAAAGATGAAAGCGGACGCTTGCGGTCTGCGGTTATTTCTTTTGGGTCAGCGCATACGCATTGTACTCTTCGTCAGTCACTTTTCTCAGCCACGTCACCCTGCCCTTTTCGGTGTTCTGAGTGATGGCAATGTGGGTAAGAAAGTGATCTGGCGTTGCGCCATGCCAATGCTCTACATTTGGGGGACATTTAATTACGTCGCCTTTCTTGATCAATTCAACAGGTTTACCTTTTATTTGGTGGTATCCCATGCCGTCGGTGACGAGCAGTATCTGACCGGCATAATGCGAATGCCAATTCGTGCGCGCACCGCGTTCAAAAGTTACGTTTCCAACCTGGGTTTGACTCAGCGAATCCGCCTCTACCATACTGTAAAGCCAGACCGTGCCAACCATATTGGGGTTCGGATTTTTTTGTCCCTTTGAAAAAATAGGTTTGTTATCTATCTCATCGGATGTTGAAGTTGTCGAGATCTTCGCTCCGGATATTTCGGCGAAAACCTTTCTTGCGGACTCCGCTTCAGTTTTTCCGACGAACTTCTCAAACAACGCCAAGAGCTCTACCAGCTGTCCTGCCGATATCCCTTGGCGAATGGCAATCTGCATGTGCGATTGGAGCATAGGTTCTACGCCTCCCAGGCTTGTCAAAGCGGACACGGTGGCCAGTTCACGTTCAGCATACGTTAGAATATCCCTTCCGAAAATGTCCGCAAACAAATGTTCCTTCAGGAATTTGTCGATCTCAGGACTGAATGCATTGTAGCCACTCAATTCGCCCTGCGGTCTGCCGGTTAACGCTTCCAGCGTTTTCCTTCCAACTTCATATTTGTCGACGTTGTTGGGAACTGGAGTCGCCTCTCTTCCTATGGCATCCTTGATACCTTTAGCCTTTCGTTCGTCCAAAACGGACATCAACGTATTGAGGCCGCGAATACTTCTTGGAAACCCAGCGTAAGCGTAAACATGAACGACAATTTCCTTGGTTTCACTCATCGTTAGGTTTGCATCCAGCGCCGAATGCAATGCTTCCTTTAGTTTTTCCAAATCTCCTTTTGCCGTAAAAGCTGCCACTAAAGCGATGGCTTGTTGCCGGTCCGAAAGTGATTGGCTGTTTTGTTTACTCTGCCCAATCAGAATGCAAGGCACGAGCAAGGAGAGAAAAACAAGAAAGGTTAAAGTGATCGGGCGTTGTCTCATACGAATTATCGATTTGCAGTTTAAGGGCAATTCTCAAATTAGGTTAAGGATACCGTGTCTTTTACATAGATCACAAATCGAGTTTTCTACTCGCAAGCCATTTGATGATGGCGGGGTCGCGATGATCGAAGAAGGCACTTTCTTTTTGATCTAGTGTTTGAATGGATCGCATGTCTTCGTCACTCAACCGGAAATCGAAAATATTGAAGTTTTCTTCGATTCTCTCTTTCCGAACCGACTTCGGAATGGCAACAATGCCCCGCTGCGTCAACCATCTCAACACGATCTGTGCAATGGACTTACTGTACTTCTTTCCGACAGACGCGAGCAATTCGTTTTTGAACAGATCATTTTTGCCTTCTGCGAATGGTCCCCACGACTCGTGCTGCACACCATTTTCCTGAAGAAACTTTTGAACTTCGATTTGCTGATGGAACGGGTGCGTCTCAATCTGATTGATCGCCGGAACGACATCGTTGAAGCAAATTATGTCCATCACCCTGTCAGGTTGGAAGTTACTCACACCAATCGCCCTTATTCGTCCCTCCTGATACAATTCCTCCATAGCCCTCCAGGATCCATGAACGTCACCGTAGGGCTGATGAATTAGATATAAATCGAGGTAGTCCATCTGAAGTTTTCTCAACGATTTCTCGAAAGCCCTCTTCGTTCCTTCATAACCGGCGTCCTGAACCCAAAGTTTTGTCGTGATAAACAGTTGGTCACGCGGTACACCGCTTTTTTTAATGGCTCTTCCCACAGCTTCCTCATTTTGATATGAGGCCGCTGTGTCAATAAGACGATAGCCTGTTTGAATAGCATCATACACGCCCCGCTCGCACTCGTTCAAATCTGTTACTTGAAACACTCCAAAACCTAAGAGGGGCATTTCTACACCATTATTTAGTTTAACGGTCTGCACCATTGTATTTTGATCTATTGCTTCCATATTCACTAATTGCTAAAAATTCTTCACTTTGCCAGATTGATCTTTTTCAACCACTTCTTTACTTCATCCCTCGCTTGCTTTTCCTTTTCTCCTTCCATTACAAAAAGGATTCCGTCTCTTTCAATACCACCTTTGATTGAAAAACCTTCCAATATTTTGCTCTTTGAACATAATTTCTTAACCGTGTCAAAAGCGCTCCCAACTCCGTAGCCCGCATGGTTGTTAAATGGTACAATGGTCTTTCCGCTTAGATCATATTGACTTAAAAAACTTTTCACCGGCGGCGGCAACTGCATTCCCCATGTCGGGAATCCGACAAACACAAAATCATACTGGCGAATGTCTTCGATCTTGGTTTTCAGTGGCGGCAGATACCCTGTTTCATTTTCCTTTGCTACCTGATCAACGATTGTTTTATAATCTTCGGGATAGGGTTTTACCAACTCGATGGCAACAAGACTCCCCCCGACATACTGCTGAATGATTTCCGCAATCGCTTTCGTATTGTTCGTGCGCGATAAATATGCGATGAGTATTCTGGGTTGTTTTTCATTTGCCTGGGATGAACAACACCATGAAATAAAAATAAGAAAAGTCGTCAGGTAGCTCCTCATCTAATTCTGATTATCACGCACGCTTAAACTTTATTCTTCAAAAGAAGGGTTGTAAATTAATTTTTCGGTGGCTCGGGAGTCAATAGTCTCGTGAACGATAATGAGCCTAACTTCCAGCCACTGTTCTCCTTCACATACACTTCTGTCACCATGAAAGGATTGGTCACCTCATTACCCCCCACAACGGCCAATAGCGTAATCCTGTTCAAAAGGATAGCCGTGTTGCCGATGATGTTTACGGAGGCCTCATGAACATCTGCTTTTTTATAATGGATGCCGCCACTCTTGATTACATTGAGTTCTTGCTCTTTTCCCCAAGATCCCCCCATGTGCACAAAGACCGATTTTTCATCGAAAAGATCTTTTAGTCTATCAACGTTTTTATCCGCCATCCAAAGCCATTTCTCTTTGGATAGTGTGATGATTTCCTGCTCTGTGCCGGAGTTTTGTGCGAAGGTTTGCGCACTTATAAAGACAAATAATAGTCCGTGAATTATTGTTTTCATTTTAAAATAAATTTACCTGCCCGTAATTCGAATTTATTAATGCTTAATGACATGCGTATCTCGTACGCTGCTAAAGGTTAAGGCGAGCAGCTTCCAAGCCTTACGCTGTTTTTTATAGACTTCGGTGACGGTAAACTCGGTCACTGCATCACTACCCCGGACGAGCGCCGTTAGTGTGATGCGGCTCCAGACGATTGCCGTGTCATCCACCAATTCCACAGCAACATCGTGAACATCGGCCTTCTTATACCAAATGCTTCCGGTTTTAATGATATCGAGTTCCTCGTCTTTTTTCCATGTTCCACTCATGTGAACAAATTTTGAATTGTCGTGAAAAAGCCCTGTAAGCTTGTCCACATTCTTGTCTGCCATCCATTGCCATTTTTCTTTGGAAAGATCGATGACTTGCTGTTCGGCGTCGGTATTATTTTTGACACCACCCTCTTGGGCGGATGATGACGGGATACTCAAGATCAAGAAAAAAAATCCAAGCATTGATACTTTCATAAAGTTGCCGATTGGTTATATATTATTATCTAATTTCTTCCTTCAACGACCAACCCGCGCCTGCAGCTGCTGTGGATAGCGGGCACCCTGAATCTCTACTTGCGAAAACATCTCTGCGATTTCGCTCAAATCGCCGGTGGTCAGTGTGAGTTGTTCAGCTTTCAGATTTTCTTCCAGGCGATGGATCTTGGTGGTGCCGGGGATTGGAACAATCCATGGTTTTTGAGCCAGCACCCAGGCCAGCGCGACTTGTGCAGGCGTTGCTCCTTTCTTTTTGGCAAACGCGCTGATCTTCTCCACCACGACCTGGTTCGCTTTCCGGTTCTCTTCCTCGAAGCGCGGCACGATGTTGCGAAAATCGGTCTTATCGAATTTTGTGTTTTCATTGATGGCTCCCGTAAGAAAGCCTTTCCCAAGCGGACTAAAGGGAACGAATCCAATTCCAAGTTCTTCCAGCGTCGGCAATATTTCCTGCTCAGGTTCTCTCCACCATAAAGAATACTCACTTTGAAGTGCAGCCACCGGCAGCACAGCATGCGCCTTCCGAATGCTTTGGGCGCCGGCTTCCGACAATCCAAAGTGTTTAACCTTTCCCGCGGCAATCAGTTCTTTGACCGTTCCCGCTACTTCTTCGATGGATACATTCGGATCGACACGGTGTTGATAGAACAAATCAATTCTATCTGTTTTCAGCCGCCTGAGTGCGGCATCTGCCACCGCTCTGATATTTTCCGGCCGGCTGTCTAATCCAACGGAGGGCAGTCCATCCTTAAAACCGAATTTGGTGGCCAGCACCACATGGTCCCGGAATGGGGCCACAGCTTCTCCGAGTATTTCTTCGTTCGTAAAAGGACCGTAGGCTTCGGCCGTATCAAAAAAATTCACGCCAAGTTCGTATGCCCTCCGGATCAACTGGATGGCATCTTGTTTATCGGTCGCCGGACCATAGCCAAAGCTAAGTCCCATACAGCCCAGGCCGATAGTGGACACTTCCAAGCCACTTTTTCCTAATTTTCTATACTTCATTGGTCTTTGTATTTATCAATGGTACAAAGGTGTTACCATTCCCCGGCCAGGGGCTTATACCAATTACAGGTTTACCTACCAATTTCACCGATTTCAGCCCCCTTATGGGGAAACAACCGCAGAACAGCCTAATTTTGAATACTGAAAGAAAGACTTATGGAAGAGATCTTGAAGTTTGATACGGTCGCCCAGTACAATGCTTTTAATAAAAATGAAACCCTGCACCCTTTGGTGAGTGTCGTTGATCTTTCAAAGGCAGCACCCCGACAGCTGAGGCGAATGTGCTATGGGTTTTACACGGTGTTTTTGAAGGAGATAAAATGCGGTGATCTTCGCTATGGCTGCAGCACCTATGACTATGAAGAGGGCACACTTGTTTTTCTCGCCCCGGGTCAAGCGATTGGTTCAACCGGCGAGGAATATTATCAACCACAGGGTCAGGCCTTGGTGTTTCATGCTGATCTTATCCACGGAACATCACTGGCGCGTCACATGAGCGATTACACGTTTTTTTCTTACGCTGTAAATGAGGCGCTTCATTTGTCCGATCGCGAGCGTCAAATCACACAAGATTGTTTTTCGAAAATTAAATTTGAACTCGAGCATGCGGTGGATAAACACAGCAAGAGACTGATTGTAACCAACATTGAATTATTTCTCAATTACTGCGTGCGGTTTTACGACCGTCAGTTCATCACCCGCGATCATGTGCACAAGGGTGTGCTGGAAAGATTTGAAGCGTTGCTTGATAATTTCTTTTTATCCGAGAAACCACAAACCGATGGACTGCCCTCGGTTGCCTATTGCGCCAGCGAACTCAACTTATCGGCAAATTATTTTGGAGACCTGATCAAAAAAGAGACGGGCAAATCAGCCCACGAGTTCATCCAACTTAAATTGATTACCGTAGCCAAGGAAAGGATGTTCGATGCTTCTAAATCGGTTAGTGAAGTTGCCTATGCATTGGGATTCAAATATCCGCAGCATTTTACCAGAGTATTCAAACAATATGTAGGCATGACGCCGCTCGAATATAGAAGTTCGTTGAATTGACGCCTCTTGAAAAGCTATTGATGTTCACGTTTCATCAAAGAACGTGATGCCAGCAGTGCCAATATGCTGAGGGCCGCTCCCAACGACAAATAATACCCTACATAAGGAAGTCCATAACTTGTGGCCAGCGTGGTGGCCAAGTAGGGTGTGAGCGATGCGCCTAAGATACCGGCCAATGTGAAGCTTAATGACGCACCGGTGTAGCGAATTTCGGCCGGAAAAATCTCCGCTAACGCCGTCCCTACCGGGCCATAGTTCAACCCCATCAACAGCATGCCGGTCGATTGGAACACCACGGTAACGATCAGGCTACCGGTGCTAAAGAATGGCGCCAGAAACAAACCAAAGATGAAAATGCCGATGCTCGATACCAAGAGCATATTGTTTCTGCCCTTGCGATCGGCAATCACCGCCGACAACGGAATGCCCAACGCAAAAAACAGCATGGAAATCATTTGTGCAATCAAAAAGCTTTCTCTCGGATAATGCAGCGCCGAGGTTCCCCAGCTCAGTGTGAAAACCGTCATGATATAAAACAGCAAGAACGTGGTGATTACCGCTGCTGTACCCAGGAAGATGACTTTGGTATGTTTAGCAAAGACCGCAACGACCGGTACTTTCACGCGCGCCTGATTGTTCATGACCTTTAGAAAGTCGGGCGTCTCCGTGATCCGGAGGCGGATGTAAAGGCCAACCCAAACCAACAGTGCACTGGCGATGAAGGGAATCCGCCAGCCATACGCTAAGAACTGTTCGTCACGCATCGTTTTGCTGAGGATAAAAAAGGTAGCGCTGGACAATAAGAAGCCGATCGGCGCACCGAGCTGTGGGAACATGCCATACCAGGCTTTTTTATGCTTCGGTGCATTCTCGGTGGCCAGTAACACGGCACCTCCCCATTCACCACCAAGCCCCAGGCCTTGACCAAAACGAAATATCGCCAACAAGATGGGCGCGACAATGCCAATGGTATGGTAGGATGGCAAAAGGCCGATGGCTACTGTGGATGGGCCCATCGTCATCAAAGCAGCTACCAATGTGGCTTTCCGTCCCTTGCGGTCTCCAAAGTGTCCGAAGAGCGCAGCGCCTAATGGCCTGGCGAAAAAGGCCAACGCAAATGTTGCCAGCGATGCCAGGGTTGCCGCAACGGGATCACCGGCCGGGAAGAACAGCTTTGGGAAAACCAACACGGCGGCGGTGGCATAAATATAAAAATCAAAAAATTCAATGGTGGTTCCAATCAGGCTGGCGGCCAGTATGCGGGTTACGGGATTGGCTGCGCTTTGGGTTTGGGTCATAGGGACAATGTGGTGTAAAAGTTACTTGCAAGATCACATTTTTAGCGAATAATTTTAAGCCGAACAGGAATGAAATCCGAAGAGGGTTTCCCACATTCTAATTCGGGCAAAGGGAAATGACGATCGCCTTACCAGTTTCTAACAGGCACCATTTTGTGATCGGCCTAACGAACGATGTATGCGCCGGCTGACCATTGCGCTGGGACAATCGTTCCTTTGTCTGAAATCGTCTTACATGATAGCACACAAAAAAAGCGAAAGGTCTCCGGTCGCGATATTGACTTCGGAGATTGATTGAAATCTTCAGGGACGCTCACTCCCCTCCCATAAAGGGCTGAGCGATCTGCCCGGGTTGTTGGGCTGGTAGAGGATCGCAGCAGCTATGCCTATTCCCATCGCAATCGCATAGCCCGTCCATCCGGTCACATCCACCCAGTCTTCCTGTCCGGGGGCGATCCTTCCCAGGACGATCCCGGGTTCCGGTTTGAGACCCATTACCCATTGACCAAAATTCCATGCTGCATGAACACCCATCGGGTATGCGATACCTTTCGTTTTGATGGCCAGAATTCCAAACAATATGCCCCCGAGTCCTGGACCGATGGCTGCCGCCCAGAAAGACATCCCTCCGACCACATGTTCAAGAATGAAGATAAAGGTCACCAGGGAAATGGCGAGAAGAAACCCACAACGTTTATTCAAGCTGAACAGCGGGAACGCCCGGAATGCCAGCTCCTCCCTCGCAGCTATCAAAATGTATAATAGGAGGAACGAGAAAATACCGTTCAGGCCGACGTGATCATTCCAGCGTACCTGGTATCCACCACTAACATAGACGATGCCCCACTGGATGATCGGCAACAGCAGTCCAAGGGTGAATGCCACGAGAAATTTCTTTAACGTGTCCCGACTTGGAGCGACACCGATCTCCTGCAACGACAAACCCGTCCATCGGGAAAATAGTAAAGTGATGATACAAGTCATTACAATACTACCACCCAACATGACGTGTGATGACCAGCTTGACGGAAGCGGCTTCGCGGCATACGAACAAAAAGCAAAGATCATGGCAGAAAGCAAACAGAACAGTACAACCTGCAGGATGGTGCGTGTCTTCATGGTCTCAATATAAGTGCGCTTTATCAATCGGGGAAAGTGAACCGTAAGGGATAAGTGCTCCCTGGCCAGGTATCAAAGTAAATGCTTTTTCCGGAGCTTATCACCTACCGGTGTATGACGGTGCGTCGCCGTAAATGTTACTCGCAAGCGCACACTTTTAACGAATAATTTTAAGCAGAACAGGGATGAAATCCGCTGGGACTGGGGAGATGACTTATCGCCACACAGCTTTTATGTTGCATCTCCATGGTCGGCGTAACGAACAATGTACAGGGCGGAAATCTCCAATAGCACTTGATCTGAAAATTAACCCAACGGTGAGGCGAAAGAGCTAATCGCTCAAATCCAATAATACAGTCTATTGCAACCCATTTACCCTAACAAAATCATTAAAGGGGAGCAGGTTTTACAACGAGGGATAGTGTTTCCTACAAGCCAGCCAACGTAATAAGACATACGAACGGGCGGTTAAAATGGAGGGGAAAGATTGTCGCTTCCTATTGCTTTTCGATGACCAGCCGGGCATCCGAAACCTGATGTTCGGCCTGGACCTTAAGCAAGTATAAACCGGGCTTAAATCCCTTGAGGTTGATTTGAATCTGGTTTAACCCGTCAATACGTTGTTCATACAGAACCTTCCCTGACAGATCAAAGATCTTGAGCTCATCCATTTTCTTTTCAGAACCGACGATTACGTGATGAGAGGCAGGGTTAGGGTAAAGGGCAATTTTAGCCGTCTCCCGTTTCCCGGGCGCAGCTTTGTCATTGACGTTCACCGGGAGCACTCCCAGGAATGCGTCAGACGCTCCGGCAGAATGGAAGGTAGTGTTTCCAAAGTTCATCTGTCCGACAAATAATCCAGCCACGCATAGGCCCTTTTGGGTTATTGCTAAACCATTTAGCTGGTCCTGTTCAATCCCTCCAAAGGATTCGTTCCAAAGATATCGTCCATCGGTCGAGAAGGAAGCTATAAAGACATCATCACCGCCCGTTGATGCCAGTATCGAATTATTCCATGTCAGAAATGAATTGAACGTTCCTGCCACGAGAAACTGACCGTCGCGCGCTTGGACAATCCTTTTTACTTTGTCCCTGCCTGGGCCACCCCAGGTCTGGATGTGGACAGTTTCTCCTGACACGCTGAGAAGCGTCATATAGGCATCCAGATTTCCGTTTGACATGTACTTCAGATTATTGTGCTGAAGCCTCTCATTAAAGTTACCAACGACGGCGATACCGTCTTTTGATGCCACTACATCTTCCACGGAAATGGATTTGCTATCGCCGATTTTTTTCGACCAGATCAACTCGCCGCTCAGGTTATATTTATTGACAAACACGGCCTGATCATTTGTCTGAAGCTCTGTTCCTTCAAAACGTATGGAGCCTTCGAAGTTTCCGCTGGTGATACAGTAGTTCTCATGGCAGGCCACTGCATTCCCCTGTCCTTTTGATGCGCCCGAAGAGCTTTTCAGCCATACTAAATTTCCTAACGGATCATATTTAACGAGGAACATCTCCGTCGAATTAGTTGAGGTAATCATTTGCCCCTCAAAAACGGCGGTACTTTGAAAAGACCCGGTCACGTATATGTTTCCGTATGTATCAATCGCCAACGAGCGGGCCAGGTCTTCATGTTCACCTCCACCATGACGCACCCATTGCAATGCACCGTCGAGGGAATATTTAGCAAGAAAGACATCCGCACCACCATTAGATTGTATTTCAGTCTGTCCAAACCTGGCGCTTGATAGAAATCGTCCGGTAACATAGATGTAACCGTCGTAGAATGCAATGTCCGACCCATATTCAGATAATGAATACGTCTGCTTCGCGTCGCTGCCGGCATTTTGAAGCCATACCAATTCCCCTTGAGCATCGTATTTAGCAAGGAAAATATCGGTATCGCCGTTTGCTGTCAGTCGATGGTCGCTGCTGAAATCAGACGCCTCCTGGAAGCCCCCGGTGACATAGACATTGCCGGAAGAATCCGTTGTGATCGCGTAAGCCTGATCCATCAGCTTACCCCCTGCCGATTTGAACCACGCGCCCCTTTTGTCAATCTGCGCTTGCGAGGTGACCGCACAGATCATTGCACAAGCAATTAGAAATCCGATTTTATGTATTTTGTGCATCGAGTTTGGTCCATTTTATTTGCTGATAAAGTAAAGGGCGTCACATGACGGAACGCCTGAAAAGGAAATTCTGCTGCCGGATTTGACTTTAACGTCCGGTTTCAATGTTATTCTGATTCCCCGGTACCTGACTGCGGCGCCCAGATTAAAAGTAACGGATCCCACATCGATTAAGCCTTTATCGACGGAATCATGCAAACCAGTGATTGTCTGATTTGTTACGGGATAGGGGTATAGCGTACAGAAAGAGTCATAGTTGTAGAAGTCAACCCTATCCAGCGCTCTGAATCCACAAGCCGTCTCGTAATTCGATGTGACGGTGGGTAGAATCTCATCCACAAGGTTTATCTTGTAAGTAGCGTCCATGCTCGTCCAGGCACCGTTGAGTTTTTTATAGATGTATCGCCGGGTCACACTATTTGCATTGGTAAGAACTACTTTGATGGCGATGTAATTTTCCGAAATCGCTACATTATCAGGAGGAAGACAGATCCACGTGTTCGGGGACACATCGGAATCCTTCAGTAGACCTAGCGCAGCGGAGTACGTGGTCGTTACGGCCGGCCAACCTGAACCGGGTTTTTGATAGACCTTCGCCAGTACACTAGAAGTCTTAAAGTCCGGACAGTCTGGTGATCTGGCCGTCACTACTACGGTATTTCCCGCATATGCGAAATCGTCCGCAGCAGGATCGATGCTTTCTATATTGATGACTTTCTTAGAAGAAAAATTCCAGACACCGTTGACCTTTTCAAATATAAAGATCTGAGATCCCACCTTAGTGACAATGGCATTATCATCAATAAAGATTTTTTGAGAATTCTCAGTCGCATTTGTCTGTATGGCCGTTTTAGTCACACTAATGTTGCCTTCCCAGGAAGCGGTGGTTTTATACAAGTAATAGAGATAAAGCACAGCACCTTCTCTTTGAACCACTACAATTTCATTTCCTTTAATATCGAAATGAGGTTTGTCATCAGATAGTGAAAGGAGTTTGCTCGGGTTTTTACTCCACCAATCAATCTGAGTGCCCGTCCCTGTGCTTGTGGTCGGCGAATTATCAATCTCAAAAACATGATATCCATACTTGGAATGAAAAGCATCGGGTAGGCTTTGGACCAGCGCAACGTCATTATCTGCTTTCACCTGCGATAAGCCGACGTACTGCCCCACAAAATCACGTTCTGCAACCCATCTGCCTGTTGGCGCCCAGGATGCGGGATCATTGGGGTTTAGTTTTCTATAAAGACATACAAAGCCGAGGGTTCGAATGCCGGCAAACGTATTATCGGTCAAGTCATAGTCTATCATTCCAGATGAAGAAGAATTATCCGTGTAAATGGGCTCAGGTTCTGGCATGTCCTTTACCTCGATTAAGTGGTCAACGTAAACACTCTCGTTGCCAGGACCAATCTCGCCTGCCACAGTCGTTGTGGTGGTCCCAATCCTCAACCTTACCTTGAAAAGGCCAGTACGATCGAATTTGTGAGACACATTCTCTTTATAGCTGTAATAGTAGTAGATGTCATTATTCTGAACAATACCTTCATCCATCAGGCTGCTGGGCTGTTCATACGCCCATGCCCACCACTTGATGTCCTCTGGAGGGGTGCTGGTATCTCTGAATATAACTGTTTCATTCTTGCTGATTTGCCACCGGTTGGATACAAATTCCGGTTTCAGGTTATTCTCGGGCATCGTTACCGTTACCTGTTTCGTAGCGCATAGGCTATGGCCGCAAGCGTCGATAGTACAAAGCTGAACAGAATAGGTACCGGGGGTGTCATAGATAAAGCTGGGAGCTGAACTCGACGATTGCTCACCACTCGCCTTACCAGAAGTCCATGAGTACGTCCTCGGCGTACCGAAGCACTCGTAAACTGTAATATCCTTGAAATATATGGGGCTCCCCACATAGGTGGGTTGGGTCCATGAAAAGTCCGCAACGTATCCGACCCAAATCTCCTTCTCAATCGTTCGTTGGGTCGTTCCCCAATTCACTGTAAGGGTTACAGTATAAGGACCAACCTGCGCATAGAGGTGCGTTGGGTTCTGACTAGTTGATGCAGACGTGCCATCACCAAAAGTCCAATGCCATCCAGTAGGAAACGCTGGACCCGACAGATCATCGAATTTCATCATGAGCTGCTGATACGCATCCCGGCTATATTGGAAATTTGCATTATACATTGGGTCACCAATAGATTTTCCATAAAAGCAAAGACTGAGCATGACGATGCACACCAAAACAAATCTCTTTTTCATCTAAAATTTGCTTAATTAATTTCGACGCCTATTTCTTAATGAAGGACTCCAGTTCTGAGATCCGCTTATTTTGCTCCTGGATCATCTTTTCCTGCTGAATCAAATGAAGCGTCATCTCTTCAATCTTCTTGAGCAACAACAGGTTCATCTCCATAACCTTGATACCATTTTTCTCCAGTTGGCTAGCGGAAGGGATTTCAGGCAGGTGCTTGTTGTCCTTTATATATTGCTCAGTCTCTGCCAAAGTGGGTAACGCATAGGTTTGTTCGAAAACATAGTCCGGAGCAACAGCTCCGCTGAGGTCAACGAGCACTTCCTGCGCATGAATCGTACCCCTCACGGCGAGCTTCGCGTCAATGTCTCCCGGCTTGGAGACTCCAATGCCTACATTGCCTGAGTAGAAAGAAAGCACTGGATAATCCGCGCCGTTAAACCGTTGTACGATTCTCTCTGAAATGCCGCTAGTATTGTCCCAATAGGCTTGAACCCTTAAATTATGGGATGGATTCCCTACACTCCATTGCTGAACATCGTAGACTCCGGGTGCGGGCAAGTCAAAATTGACGTCTAATCTTGCCGCCGGTGCTCCTGGAGTGCCAATGCCAACATTTCCGGAATAGAAGTAAAGCAACGGATAGTCTGTATTGTTGAAACGTTGCACAAACTTATGAGCAATGCCATTGTTGTTCCATACGGCCTGGAGTCTCATCGTGTAGGCTGTATTACCCACGCTCCATTGCTGAATATCATGCGTCCCTTGACCCGGTAGATTGTAATTTACCTCGAATCTCGCGGCAGCGGTTGAAGTCCCGATCCCGACCTTGCCCGAAAAAAAGGAAAGAACGGGATAGTCCGTTCCTGCAGATCTTTGTATGAATTCCTGCGTGATGCCGTAAGTGTTGCTCCATGTGTTTCGCAGCTTCAGACTATAGCCAGGATTGTCGGTGCTCCAATATTGTGATTCGTATGTCCCAAGGCTTGGCAGAGGTGTGTACACATCAAGTGTGCCCTTGGCCGTCTGCGTACCAATCGCCACTTTATCAGTAGGGTTCAGTAAATAGGTGGTCAAAGTCGAAGTCGATCGCGTCCACTGACCCGATGCCAATGATACCGACAGACAAAAAAACGCCGTCGCAAGTAAACGTAGTGCTTTCATTGAGATAATTTAATAAGGGGATTGTCATTGATATTGGACGCGTAGATGCCCAGAATGAAACGTGTATGCTAATCAATCTTATCTGGGAGACTACGCAAGCAAAAATAGTGTTTGTAACGAATAATTTATCGGCAACATCAAAACAGAATTCAGGGATAATTTTTAAATATTGACGATATCTCCTTGGGAAGCGGAACTTTTTTGTAACTGTTTCTGCCACAACTTCACAACGCGTTGCTGTTAAATCTCCATTGAACAAATTTAAGTGACAACTTATATATTGACAGCAAAGACAACGATTGATCTTTAACTTACTAAAGTTGATATTTTTTTAGTACATTCGGAGACAGGGCAAAGCGGGTTGATTTTGCTTTCATCGGAACGTTAGGCCGGCAATTGCCTGCCGGCATTGAGCCAATTTCTTCGTCTCGATTCCAGACGAAACGTCTAAACACATTTCTTGGTCGATTTGAATCGGTAGCCTTAAATATAGATCACTCAAGTTAACTCAATTATGAAACGAAGAGACTTTGTCCTTTCCGCTATAGGCGGCATTGGTTTCATTTCGATTCCAACAGCCTACTACTGCATGAGGGATGTCGAGTCCGGCAACCCGTTGAGCCAGCCTAGATCCCTTTCGCTTATTTGGGATGCAAAAGCCATTCGCGAGATCGGAAACCAGTATCGCGTGTTTGTGCCAGAAGAAGAAAGCGCACAGTCGCTGATCAACTTGTTGCGTGCCGGATCGTCTGGCACCGAAGCGTCGATAGTTTCCCAATTGAACGAAACTATCACGCATGATTTTGAAACGGGAAACACGATCCTGATTGACGGATGGATCCTTTCCGTAACAGAAGTCCGTCAGTGCGCACTTGCCTCGGCGACGTTACAACCTTAAATAAACCCCCATGCACGTAGACGCTAGGATTATCCCGAACAACACCGTTATCGAAGGTGATGTGTGCATTGTAGGCGCCGGCGCTGCCGGAATCAGTATGGCACTGGATTGGATGAAAACATCGTATAAAGTAATTCTACTGGAAAGCGGTGGGTTCGAGTATGACGACAAAGTCCAGGATCTATTAATAGGAAAAGGAACCGGGCAGCGATATTATCCCTTGCGGTCAAGCCGTCTCTCCCTCTTTGGTGGTACCACGGGCCATTGGGCGGGGATGTGCTCGCCGTTTGATGAAATTGATTTCATGAAGCGGGAATGGGTGCCGGACAGTGGATGGCCGATAACACGAAAGGACCTGGACCCGTTCTATGCGAGGGCCAACGAAAAATTGAAACTCGGTCCTTATCGATATGACCTGGAGTACTGGAAAAAACAATGGCCAAGCCTTAAACCGTTTCCCCTTGACGAAAAAACAGTCTGGCACAAAATGTGGCAGCTCAGCCCGGTCTGGGGACCAAACGGAGGTCTTGGAGAAGCCTATAAGGATGATATCACTAAAGCAAAGAATATCCATCTCTTTACCTACGCCACGGTGGTCAATGTGGTGGCCAATGAAAATGTCTCCAGCATTCGCGAAGTTCAGATCAAGAACCTGCAGGGAAAAACGCATACGGTCAAGGCGAAACACTTTATTCTTGCCGGCGGAGCGATTCAAAATGCCCGGATCCTGTTGACCTCGAACACACAGGCGAAACAGGGGCTGGGAAATGATCATGACGTAGTAGGCCGGTACTTCATGGAGCATCTCGAGATCCAGACCGCCGAATTGTGGTTGTTTAAACCCTTCCGGACAGACTTGTTTAACTTCGACGGGGAAAATAAAAGATTGTGGTGTGAACTGGCGATTGCAAAAGATGTTCAGATCAAAAACAAAATACTCAACGGAACAGCAGGATTAAGTCCGCTTGTCATCGCGAAGCACCAGCCCCCCCGCATCGACGTATGGCAGAATGAAGATCCGCGGAAGTCGATCGATAATTTACTCAACAGCCAGATCAACGCTGGGCGTGCTTCGCAGCGCGAAGAAGACGGCGCGATCCAGCGGGCGTATGAATTTCAAACCCGGATTGAACAGGCACCCAACCCCGACTCACGCATAACGATCGGTGCTGAAAAAGACGAACTCGGCGTACCCCGGGCAAATCTCCATTGGGCGTTGACCGAATTTGATAAAAGAAGCATCCGGAGTGTCAATCAATTGATTGGGCAGGAAATAGGCCGGGTGGGTTTGGGTCGTGTGCGGTTGAAAGAATTTTTGCGTGACGAACGTGACACGAGCTGGCCGGTAGGAACCAGCGGAGGTTGGCACCAAATGGGTACGACAAGAATGGGTACCGATCCTGCCAAAAGCGTTGTGGACAGCAATTGCCAGGTCCATGGAATCGATAACTTATATGTGGCCGGCACCGGTTGCTATACCACTTCGGCCGCACCGAATCCTACGCTGACGCTTGTCGCGCTTTCCTTGCGCTTGTCGGATCATGTAAAAAACAAACTCGACATCGCCTAACGTCATTCGCGGGTTCGCCGGAATAAGGTGAGCAAAAATCAGGGCCTGCATACAATTTTTTTCTTATTATTGCCGCAATCTACTAAGTACTGGCACCGTTAGCCAAGCGGTCGTATGTGTCATCTATGAAATCTAATCGCCATTCTATTTACCTAGTGTCGCTTGTCATCGCCCTTTTTATTCACATTAGGTTTTCCTTTGCCCAGCAAAATCCTTTTCGCCATGCGGCTCAGCCCAATGCCATGGCGGTGAATTTTCCAAAAAATAGCAGTGTCTTGTTTACAGCAAATGGCGGCCAGTTTGCGCCGTCGGTGTTGTATAAATCGCGGTCGGGCCGGGCCAACGTTTACATCAAAAAGAACGGGGTCGATTTTGCTGTCGGTCGCGTCAAAGATGTGCCGCTGCCTACCGATCAATTGGTGCGTAAGCACTATCTTCCTGAGTACGACTACACGCTATGGAGCCTTTCCTTTTTAAATGTCAATGCGGATGTAAGTCACGGAGCAAGCGAGCCTATGGAAGGTAAAGAGCGCTACTATGTTGGCAATAAAAACGCCGAAGCCGTTACATCCAAGTCCGTAACCTTGCACAACCTCTATGACAACGTAGACGTCCGTTATTATGGCGAAGGGCAAAACTTAAAATACGATGTCATCTTAAAACCGAACTTCAACGCAGCTGGCATAAGTCTCCAGTACACCGGCGTAAAGTCCATTGCCATCAACGACAAACAGCAGCTTGTGGTAACCACTGCCATAGGCGATTTTGTGGAAGACAAACCGTATGCATATCAGTTGGTGAGCGGTGTAAAAAAGGAAGTCGATGTGTCGTTTGTTATCAAAAACAAAGCGAAAGCGATATTCGGTTTCTCCATTCGCGGCAGCTACGATCCCTCCGTCGACCTGATCATCGATCCACTGCTGTTCTGGTCGACATTCAATGGAGGCCTTAGCGATGATTTCATCTACGGCATGGCCACCGACGACAACGGCAACGTGATTGTTACCGGATGGACCACCTCTCAAAGCTTTCCAACTACAACCGGCGCGTACGACGGTACATTTAACGGTGGTGCGTACGATGTGTTCGTCACGAAATACAGCCCCGACGGCGTTAAGTTGTGGTCTACTTTCCTGGGCGGCAGCGGCACGGATACAGGCTATGGTATAACTACCGATTCGAACAACAACATTATCCTTACGGGGCAAACCGAAAGCGTCAACTTTCCCACTACTCCGGGGGCATTTCAGCCGGCAGTCGCGGGAGGTCTGGATGTGTTTCTGACTAAGCTCGATGAGAATGGTGGCATGCTATGGTCTACTTTCTTTGGTGGTTCATTGCCCGAGACGGGGGAATGTGTAACGATAGCCGCCAACGATGAAATTATATTGAGCGGCCACACGCGAAGCTTCGACTTTCCCGTAACGAACGATGCCTATCAGCAGGTGATCGGAGGCAACGTTACCAACCTAGACGTGTTTGTGGCATCGTTCGACGCAACCGGAAACCGCCGCTGGTGTACTTATCTCGGCGGCAGCGGCGACGACATGGGAGAGGCCGTGGCCATCGACAAGTTGGGTAACATCGTGGTGGCCGGCGAAACCCTCAGCACCGACTTCCCGATAAAGAATGCCTTTCAAAACACCAATGCCGGATCGTACGACATTTTGGCTGCCAAGTTATCGCCCGACGGAAAAAATATTTTATGGAGTACCTACTATGGTGGCAACACCTATGATATTTGTGCCGAATCCGTAGGCATCGATTCGCAGAACAATGTTGTGATAGCAGGCCATAGCAGTTTCCAAGGCTTTCCGGTCACCCTTCCCGTCACGTTTATCCAATACCCGACAGAGCTTACGGGCAACGACATGTTTATCCTGAAACTTGGCTCTGACGGCAACCGCATTTGGTCGACAATTTACGGCGGTCGACACGGCGGCAACAGCGGATGTTGGGCGTTGACCATTTCATCGTGCGACAAAATTTGGTTGGCCTTTACCAGCCTGCATGACCCATGGGTGGTTGAGCCGCTCACACCCAATGCCTTTCCTACTGTTACGCAAGCCGACTTTAAGTCACACGTGATGGTAGTAGCACTCACCCCCGATGGCTTGCTTGATTTTGCTTCTTATTTCGGTGGTTCCCAAAACGACGAAGCGTGGGGCATCGTAAGCGACCGTGCCGGCAACATTGTTGTGGCTGGCAATACCGTCAGTGCTGACTTTACCGTGCACAATGCCGCGCAACAATATTATTTCGACTTGCACGATGGCTTCGTTTTCAAATTTAAACCCGACGATTCGTCGTTCATCGATTTTACCCTGAACAACACGGGCTGCAGCCTTCTGGCCAACGCCGAATACACTCCTATGCCCGGCGACGTTGTCACCTGGCACTGGGGCGATGGCCAAACAACCACCGGTGACGCTGCCTCAACACACGCCTACACCACGCCTGGCACCTATACGGTTTCGCTCGACGTACAAAATTCTGCTTGCCGTGGTGGTGTCAACACAAAGACGATCGAAGTAAGCCCACCACCCAGTGCACAGTTTACATGGAACAGCACGTGTTCCAAAGAAGTAGCGTTTACCTTTACCGGCACAGCCACCACCGTGAAATGGCAATTCGATAGTGATGATCCGCAGACGACGAATACGACAAATCCCATACACACCTTTCCTGGTGTGGGCCCATTTTTGGTTACGCTTACCGCTATTAGCGGCCAATGCTCAGACAGCGCTTCCCAAACGGTAAACGTCACGGTATCACCTGAGGTAAATTTGCCAAGTCAAATCGATCTATGTGAAGGTCAATCGTATTTGCTTAACGCCGCGTCGCCCGACAACGGGACAACTTACCGCTGGAACGACGGGGCCACGAGCCCAGTCTTTCTGGTTACGGTCGCCGGTACTTATTCTGTTACACTTACCAATTCTTGCGGCACCACCAACGCCGTTGTCAATGCGATATTAGCCCAGAAGCCAGTCGTGGACCTTGGGACTGATTTCACCCTTTGCAACGGTTCCAGCAAGGAGCTTGTCGCCACCTATCCCGGGGCAGGCTACCAGTGGAACGACGGATCAACATCGTCTACGTATCTGGTAGTGACGGCAGGTAGTTATGCTGTGACGGTAAGCAATGCCTGTGGCAGCGCCATCGATTCTGTTGTAGCCTACAATTGCGTCGTAGAAATTCCTAACGTTATCACGCCAAATGGCGACGGAAAGAACGACACCTTTGTGGTTAGTGGCCTCCACATGCAAGAAATACACCTTCGAATCGTCAACCGTTGGGGCGAACCGATCTATATCGCTGACGACTACAAAAACGACTGGTCTGCCGACGGGCTCACATCAGGCGTATACTACTACACCGTTGCTCAAGCCGATGCAGTATATCAAGGATGGGTTGAGGTCGTGAAGTAACGAACTCATAAGTTGGCGATCATCCCATCGCCCATTCAAAAAGATCTCAGCACCCTATCGGGTACGTTAGCCGTTATCGAAAAGTTAATTCTTAACAAAATATCCCCCGCGTCTTAGGAGCGCAAACGTGTGAACTTGCCGTAAGTCAAAATCTATCTTCATCCTGAGATCGGAAGGGAGTTGGTTTTTGCAATATTTTTTTATCTTCGCGGCTGTTTATTTGTAATTAATCTAAATAAGAATAATGAAATTCTTGTCTGAATTCCGCGAAATCAGCCGTTTTACGCCCTTTTGTTTAATTCTATCGCTTTTATGGTTCGCCGAAGGCACTGCTTTGGCCGGAAACCCAGACGAGAAAAAAGCCAATCTCACGGGCATTGTCGTTACCAGTGACGGCCTGCCAGCGCCCGGGGTGTCGGTCTATATTCAGGAACTTAAAAAAGGTACCCTGACCAGCACCAATGGCGAGTTCAGCTTCAACAACGTTCCCGCCGGCGAATATCACCTGGAGGTGTCCATGCTGGGTTTCGAAAAGGCAACGCATGCGGTATCGGTCGGTCCGGCCGGGGCCGCTCACATTAAAATAGAACTCCAGGAAAATTCCATGACCTTGGATGAAGTGACCGTTGTCGGGGGTGGAAACCGGTTTGCCCGGAAAGAAAGCGATGATATTTCCAAAATGCCACTGGGCAACATGGAGAACCCACAGGTATACACGGTGGTGAGCAAAGAGCTGATGAAAGAACAAGTGGTGACCGACTATAACAGCGCGTTCAAAAATGTTCCGGGAGCGGGTATCTCCGAAGTCAGGAACCAGGGAAGATCAAGCAACATTTCGAGGGGTTTTTCCACGCCACAGCTGGTGCGCAACGGCGTGGGAAGCTTTACCTATGCCACCGTTGACCCTGCCAACCTGGAACGTATCGAAGTGATCAAAGGCCCTTCGGCAACTTTGTTTGGAAGCACGTTATCTTCCTTCGGCGGGCTCTTCAATCGCGTGACCAAAAAACCCTTCGACACCTTTAAAGGTGAAGTATCGTATTCGGCGGCCAGTTGGGATCTGAATCGCCTGGCCTTTGATGTGAATACACCGCTGACTGAAGACAAGACAGCCTTGCTGCGGATCAACACCTCTCTTCACAGCGAACGAAGCTTTCAGGATGCGGGCTTCAGCCGGAATTTTATGATTGCCCCCAGTTTTTCGTACAAGGCCAGCGACCGGCTCACGTTGATGCTCGATGCCGAGATCAGCTACTACAAGGCCACCTCCCCTATGCGTGTAGCACCTTATACCAAGGGCACCGCGCATGAGGTACGCGAGTTGGGCATACCCTACAAGTTATCCTTTGCCAACAATACCATTAACTATACCACACAACAGTATAATATTTACGGCCAGGCCAAATACAAAATTTCCGACAGCTGGACATCACAAACCCTGTTCTCGCGTACGCGCTCGTCGTCGGATGGATATGTGGTGGGCTTGACCATCTTAACCGACAGCACCCTGAGACAAACCGTAACGAGCCAGGAGTATCCTTACTATGGAACCGATATCCAGCAGAACTTTATCGGTGATTTTAAAATTGCAGGCATGCGAAACCGTATTGTAGCCGGTGTTGATTATTACAGTTTACGCTCCACCCGCAACGACGCCTCCGTTAACATGGCCCCCGTAAATTTCAAAAAGCCGGGTGCCGCGTACAACAATTTCACACTGGACAAAGTAAAACCCTTATTCGCCACGGCCAAATTTTCCAACTTTGTGAACGTCAACGAAAACACCTACAGCGCCTATGTCTCCAATGTGTTGAACATCACGGACAGGCTGCTCGCCATGGCCAGTTTGCGAATCGATCGCTACATGAATAAAGGGTCCTACTATCCCAGTCAGGATTCCACCGCCGGCAACTATAATCAAACCGCATTGTCGCCAAAGTTTGGCGCCGTGTATCAGTTGGTAAAAGACAAGGTGTCGGTATTTGGTAACTATATGAATGGCTTCAGCAATGTCAGCGGCTCCGATTATTCCGGGACCACGTTCAAGCCAAACTGGGCCAACCAACTCGAAGGCGGTGTGAAACTGGACTGGACGATCGTTGCGGCCACGCTCAGTTATTACAATATCGCCGTCACCAACGTGACACGCGACGATCCGGATCATCCTAATTTTTCGCTGCAAGATGGGACACAGGTGAGTCGTGGGTTCGAGGCTGAAGTCATTGCCAGCCCGGTTCACGGATTGAATATCGTGGCCGGCTACGTTTATAACGACAGCCGCTACACCCGGAGTAACCCATCCGTTGAAGGACTCCGTCCCACCACCGCGGGTCCTCCCCGCATGGCCAACTTGTGGGTGAGCTATCGCTTCGTTAATGGAAGCGCTCAGGGACTGGGCATTGGCTTTGGTGGTATTTATGGAGGCGAATCTTATCAAAGCAATACGGAGACGTTCGCATTCACCGTGCCTTCCTATACGGTACTCGATGCTTCCGTATTTTATGATCAGCCCCGGTACAGGCTTGGCCTTAAAGTAGACAACCTGACCAACGAGAAATACTGGTCCTACCGGCTCGCGGCACAGAACCCCACCCGCGTCACCGGGAACATAACCTTCAAATTTTAATCTACACTCCACCAGGTCATGACTTTTCGCAAAGCCATACAACGCATCCATCTTTGGTTAGGCTTCACTTCCGGTGCGCTCTTAATTGCCGTAACGTTAACGGGATGCATACTGGCATTCGAAGATGAGCTTCGTTATGCAACACAACACGAACTGCTGTATGTAGAGGCGGAAAATAAGCCACCGCTAAACGTCGATCAACTCCAAACCGCGTTGCGGGCGTATGATCCCAAGTTAAAGTTGAATCAGATCCGGTTTTATGGCGATCCTGAAAAGGCAACGCAATGCTATACACGCGATAAAAAGATCATAGCCGTTAATCCCTACAACGGAAAAATTCTGGGTGTGCGCGACAATTCGAAAGACTGGCTTTCCGTCATCCTGTCTTTTCATCGCACGCTGCTGTTGGGCAAAACCGGGGAGGCCATTATCCTGTGTAATGTCTGTATCTTCTTGGCCATGCTGCTTTCGGGAATTGTGCTGTGGATGCCGCCACTCCTGAAACAATGGAAGCACAATCTTTCCCTGAAGCGTAACCTTCCGCCCAAGCGCAGAAATTATGAGTGGCATCGCATGCTTGGACTCTACGCCTGGCTCCCCTTGTTTTTGATTGCCATCACCGGGATCAGCATGGCTTCCGGTGGCGAAAAAAAACAGAAATTAAAATCATCTTTTGCATCTAACCCAACCGCCGGGAACATTTACGATCAGGTGGCCAGCCAGGTGCATCACCAGGAGCCCATCGATGTGCTGCGGGTAACGTTTCCCCAGGACAGCAGCGATGTTATTACCATCAGTGTTCGCTACGAAACCCGCGGTTTCAGAAAGCAGAGCAATTTTAACTTCGATCAATATTCCGGCAAGCTGCTGAAAACAGAGTTGTATCAGGAGAAGTCTTTTGGGCAGCGATTTTTCGGATCAAATTATGAAATTCATACGGGCCGGATATTCGGCATCCCGGGAAAGATCGTCATGTTCCTTGCCAGCCTGATCGCGCTAAGCCTGCCCATAACCGGATTTCTGATCTGGAAAGGAAAAAGGATCAAAGCTTAGCGCGTGCTTTCGCTAATCCTTGACAAATCCAATGGGCAAATGGCGAACTTTGCCTAATTTTCGGAGTATCATTTACTCTCAAGCATGTTTAACGGGCCCGATTTTCCAAAATCTCTTGACGAAGAAGTTTTTAGTCTTTGGCTGGAAAATGGCCGGCTGAGCAGGATCCGTTATAATTATTTGCTGGTCATTTGGGACCAGTACGATTCCCAGTTTCGACCTATCTACGCGGAGCACCGCGATGAGATCGGTGAGTATGAGCCTTATCGATCCTCGACCGGCCGGGAATCGCTGGTCGCTGCATATGACCTGTATTCAGAATCAAGAGTTTTCTAGGATGTTCACGAGGGGTACCCCATTCGGGTACCCTCGGGGTTGCTATTCACTCCTCAACGAAGTTACCGGATTCATCAAGGCAGCTTTCACGGATTGAAAACTGATGGTGAACGCGGCGATGAAAAGCGCGACAAGTCCCGCCACCGCGAAGATCCACAATCGGATCTCCATTTTATAGGCAAAGCTCTCCAGCCATTGATTCATGGCATACCATGAGATCGGAGTTGCAATGACGATAGCGATCAAAACCAATTTTATAAAGTCGCTCGATAATAAGGCAATGATGTTGCGCACGTCCGCACCCAATACTTTTCGGATCCCAATTTCTTTGGTACGCAGCTCTGCGGTATACGTGGCCAAACCGAGGAGCCCCAGACACGCAATGAAGATGGCCAGGCAAGCGAATGTTGTAAACAGTCTTCTGAAAATGAAATCGGACTGGTATTGACGGTTAAAGTCATCGTCGAGAAAACTGTACAGAAAGGGTCTGTGGGGTACCAGCCGGCTCCAGACCGCTTTTATCTCCTGAATGGTTCCTGGAATATTTTCGGTTTTTATTTTCAGCGTCATGTAACGGCTCGCGTAAGCCTCGAAGGGCAGGGTTAACGGCTCGATCGTCCGGTGCAGGGAGATGAAATTGAAGTCTTTCACAACACCGATCACCACGCCCTTTCTTCCCCATTGGTCAAATTTTTTACCTACGATATCCGCGGGATTCGTATATCCGTATTGTTTTGCCGCCGCTTCGTTCACCACCAAGGCACTGGTGGAATCGGACGGAAACTCACGGGAATACGATCTTCCGGCAACGAGTTTCAAACCAAAGTGCGTAATGAAATCTATTCCGACCTGGAAGATGGGTTGACCCAGCCCTTTCATTTCTCCGTCAGCGCCCTGTATTTCAGTGCCTGCATTCGGGAAATGGCTTCCCGGTACACTCCTGGAAAAGGCCGACGATAAAACCGCCGGGATAGATTCCATTTCGGTTTTCAATACCTGGGATTTTCGATTGACCGCTTCATCGTAGTTGTAATCCAAAACCAGCATGCGCTCTTTGTCAAATCCCAGATCCTTGTCCAGCAGTTGGTTCATTTGAGAATAGACAATGATGGTTCCCGCAATCAAAGCAATGGAAAGACTGAATTGAAAGATCACCAATCCTCTTCTCAGGTTAATGCCACCGGCAGTTGACCGCGTGACGCCCTTTAAAACCAAAGCCGGTCTGAAACCGGACAAGACCAGTGCTGGATAAGAACCTGCTACCAGTCCAATCAAAAGCATGCCCCCGATCATGAAAGGGATCGTCTGCCAATTGACGAAGCGAAGGACCACCAACTGTTTTCCGGTAAAGTCGATCATGTAGGGCAATGCAACAAAAACAATCAGGGCGGCCACCATCATCGACAGAAAAACGATGAGGAAGGATTCGCCCAAAAATTGAAAGATCAAGCTACTCCGCTCAGCGCCAATCGATTTTCGTATGCCGACTTCTTTTCCACGCTCCATGGACCTTGCGGTGGCGAGATTCATAAAGTTGATGATAGCAATCACCAGAATAAAAATGCCGATGATGGAGAATACATAAATGTTCGGCAAACTGCCGGTCTCTCCGGGTTGTCTTTCGGCGAAGGTTCGCAGATAAACATTTTTCAGTGGTTCAATCCCAATGGTATAATTGGGGTCCTTCTGCACTCTGGTCAGGAAAGCCGGAATTTTTTGCTTGAAGGCAGCCTCATTGAACTGGTCTTTCACAAGGAAATACGTATAAGAATCCACATAGCCCCACTCATCGAAGATCTCGGGCCTGGACTTCTTAAATGTGCTCATCGAAAGCAAGGCATTAAAACGAAAGTGCGAATTGGAAGGTACATCTTTCATGATGCCCGTCACGGTATAGTCGCCCGCGTTCGACCTTCCTGCCGATTCGCTGCCATGCAATGCTTTACCAATGGGATCTGCATCGCCAAAATATTTTTTGGCGGTGCTTTCGGTAAGGACGATGCTGTAGGGGGCTGCCAATACGGTCTTCGGATTGCCGCGTACCAATGGCCAACTGAATACGTCAAACGCGGTAGAGTCCATAAAGAAAACACCATCCTCCTGGTAGATCTTGTCTTCATAGGTGAGCAAAATATCGGCCCGGCCGGAGAATTGAACCACTTTCTCGATCTCCGGAAAATCCTGTCGAAGGGCTGGTCCGATGGGGGCATTTCCCCAAACCCAAAATGGATTTGCCTTTGCACTTTCTTCCGAATCCTTTGCCGATTTGTATCCATGGATCACCCGGTAGATCCGGTCGCCTTTTTCATGGTAGTTGTCATAGGACAATTCATCCTGCACAAACATGAAAATCAGAAAGCAACACGCCATCCCCAACCCCAGTCCAAAAATATTAATGACCGAATAGGCTTTCTTTTTAACGAGGTTTCTCCAGGCGATTTTAAAATAATTTTTGACCATGGCATATTGGGTTAGCGTGGGTGTATGTTTTAGATTTTTCAGCAAGATGGGCCTGAGCAGCTTGAGCATTTCCCAGGTATACATTCGTTTTGCTTTGGCCGGTGAGAATTGCTCGACATGGTCGAAGAAAAGTTCTTCCATGTCGCCTTCGATCTCTTCCAGGTATTCTTTCTTCAGAAAGAACCTCAGGAATTTGACCGGCCATTCGGGAGGATTGATTTCGCCGGGCTGGATCATATTACTTTCAACTCGTGCGCCACTGCCCCGACCGTTGCTTCGATGGAATCCCACAACCCGGCACGGATCTCTTTCATCTCCGCCAGCACCTTGCGGGCATACGACGTCGTGGTGTAGATGCGCTTGCGCTTCCCTCCTCTCTTCAGCGTGGTTTCGCCAAACTCGGAAGTTAGAAATCCCTTCTCCTCCATGCGCTTCAGGGCCGACTGGATGGAACCCACGCTGAGTTTCTCATTCAAACGGGATTCAAGTTCCCGTTTGATCTCAACGCCATAGGCATTTGCTTGCAGGGTGGCCACGGTCAATAAAACCAGTTCCTCAAATTCACCGAGCTTTGTTTTCTTCATGATTACGGATATTAATCGCAATTGCAGTAAATATAGGAGAATATTTTATTCTTAATTGCAGTAAATATCAAAAAAAGTGGTTTTGAGGGGATTTCCGGGTGTAAATAAACCTTGGGTATTCTTTTCCATCCCACAGTTCTGACTACTATAATATGATATGCGACTTCGCAATTTTGGGGCTTACATCTTTCCCATTGCCCAATCATTCATCTTTCATTCACACAACTCTCCTTGTCGTCGGAAATATCAGTATCAAAATGACAAAGCGCCTGATCTACTCTTCGACATCAGTTCACCGTGGCCCTCATCTGCGCTATTACAGACGAAATTATTATCTTGATTCCAAACAAATATGCCTTCATGAATCAAAAAATAAGGAAATCAGTCTTTAGCATAGAAAGAGATCGAACACTCGTACTTATGTTCCTGGCTATCGTTGGAATTTGGTTTGGATTCGCTTGGTATCTAAAAAGAAATTACTTTGACGCGTCTGCAGAAACTGCAGGACAACTTGGCGACACATTCGGCGTAATCAATTCTCTGTTCTCTGCCTTGGCCTTTGCCGGTCTTTTCTACACCATTCGATTGCAGAAAAAAGAACTGCACGAAACTAAATTGGAATTCAGACTACAAAATCAGACGCTGCAAAGACAAAACTTCGAAAATACTTTCTTCAACCTAATACAATCTCGCAAGGACGTAATCTATTATCTGGAATCGGCCAAATATGACGCTTCCTATCAGAGCGGCGAAGATCATTTGGATCAAATTGCGCACAATTTAAAGGCATACCTACCAGACGCGCTCAATCTTCAGGGCAAACAGATTACACAAACTGAGCTGGAGCAATTCAATAGTTTGATTCCATCCAAATCAATTGATCCATACATCCGGTCGCTTAACAAAGTCCTACAATACGTTCAAGAGAATACTGCAAATGAAAAGGATCGGCTGTTTTATAATTCCATCATATCATCCAAGCTACTAACTGATGAAGCTATTTTATTAAGCTACTACGTTCTATTGGGAGGAGCAGATCTTGAGACGCGTGGCCGCATTGACTACATGCTGAAATCTAACACCTAATCCAAATTTCTAATCTAAGTCAATGGGAAAAAGAATTCCCCGATCACCAAGTCAACTCCACCAACGACACGCCCTGCCTCGGCAAGTCAAACGTCAGGACTGCCTTTCCATCGGGGGCGTCCTTCCATTCAGGCGATGTATACAGTTGTAACTGTCCGGCGCTCTCGAGTGCCTGGTATTGTTCGGGCGTTACCTGCTGGGGGCTGCCCAGGCCTTTCCATTTTTCAAATGCGTTGCTGAAATGCTGGTCCACGCGGTAGTGATGGACCATCACTTTGTATGCTGCGATTCCCTCAACGGTTAACTCAATAGGAGAAGACGCGCCGGATACATTATCATCATGATAGTTCCATACCATGACCCAAACCGAATTCTGTTTTGTGCTGGCAATCGCAGAGACATCGTTTTGTTCGGTCACACCCTTAGCGATGATGTCGGCAGCGCTCCGTCCGTGGTCCGATCGCACCAAAATTCTTTTTCCCTCCATCATGCCGAACATGCGGAAGACATTCAACACGGGTTTGTCGACGCCATGCGTGGCCAGATCGCGGAAGCCGGCAAACCATTCCTGATCTTCAAATTCAAACGACCAGCTTACGGCGCCTTTCAAATTCACTTTGTACTGATCCACCAGCTCATAGATCCTGGCAAATGATGATGCCGTATAACTGGAATACATCGTTCCGTTGCGATAGCCAAATTTCGGGTCTCTCTTTTCCGAACATGCCGCACATCCCTCGGGATCGCATTCACCGATAATGATTGGAATATCTTTCAACTCAGGAAATGAATTGACTGCTTCAAAAGCTTTCTGTATGTCTTTCAACTGTGCTCCCATATTCATGCGGATATGTCCATCGGTGAATTCCGGTGAGCCCTTGGCGTGAAAACCGATGTATTGCAGTGGTGTTCCTGTTTTTCCTGTGGCATAGTTCTTCCCGTGAAGACAATGTTCCATGAAGTTGGTGAGGTAGCGATAGGCCTTTTCACTTCTCGGGCTGGTGGTGTGTGGTCCACCGATCGTACATTCCGGGCAGGCCCGCTTCAGTCCATCCGCAGCATAGTCGTACAATTTGCAGTACTCTTCGAATGTACCCGACCAATAGCCAATGTCCGGCTCATTCCATACTTCCCATAGCCATGTCATGACCTCTTGTTTCCCATAACGATCGATAGAATGCTTCACCCATTGATATACCAGCTCCCTCCACTTATTATAATCCTTTGGCGGATACGTCCAGCCGGTCCATAAGTTGCCGCCTTTGCTCCAGGTGTGTTCATACGGCTCCGGTTTCGAGGAAAGGTCTTTTGGCATGAACCCGATTTCCATCAGCGGTTTCATTCCCTTTTTTATGTACGTATCGACGATGCTGTCGACCACGGTCCAATTGTAGATCGCTTTACCCTTCTTGTCTTCTTTATAAGCATCCGTGTAGCCCCACTTGAGATCGGGGCCTGGGCTGTTGCCTTTGGAGGTCAGAAGATTGTGGGCTCTCACATAGACGGTGACCGGACTTAGTTGCTTCAATTCTGTCAACAACTTCTGACCATCTCTCCGGGTGGTGTAGTTGGGTTCATCGTATCCAAAGAACGACCAGAACGGTGTCATCTCCCCTACCGGCTTTGACGCGTCCACTTGGATGGCTACCGGGCGTTGCTGTGCAAACGAAAATCGTAAACCAAAAAGCAGGATAATTAGTAATACACGATTCATACAGACGGTTTTCGGGGTTTGGTTTTTTGCGAGTCCATGAAAAATCAATCAGCAAACGGTTAAGGAGCAGGTGTCCGCTCCGGTTTTCCATTTTAAGTGTTGAATATACGATTATAGAGGTTTAGGAGAATGTTTGAAAATAATCGATGTCTTTCTTTATGGAGGTCCTCCTCGCGTACATCAGCGGTAGAACCCGCTCTTCATGCCCCGTCCTTTTTCGGCGTTGTGGAGTGGAAATCCAATCCCTCGAGGCGATCAGAAACACCATGAGCATGCGGGCAGGGCTATCAACCTTGGAATCTCATTGGCTCGCTCGTGATTTCAAGCCAGAAATTTGGAATCATCCCAAATCCATTTATATTTGTTAGACAAATCGAATAGAAATGCCGAAAGAATATCTCGGAGAATTTGAGGAACTGGTTTTAACATTAGTCGCCATCCTGGACAAAGAGGCGTACGGAAACGCTATTGTCAAGGAGATTGAAGAACAAATCCACCGGCAGGTAAATCTCGGAGGCGTTCACGTTACCCTCTACAGGCTTGAAGACAAAGGCTACATCAAGTCGCGCGTGGGCGGTGCCACCAGTGAGCGGGGAGGAAGAAGAAAGCGATTCTTTACCATCACCGCCGCCGGACTTTCCCTTCTGAAATCGATGAAGGAAGATCGTCAGCATTTATGGAAGTTAATCCCTCAACTGAAATAGTCTATGGAAACGCCACAGTTGCCCCAATGGATATTGGTCATGCTTCGCTGGATTTGTCCGGCAGAGTTGTTTGAGATGATCGAAGGTGATCTGATCGAACAGCTTCATGTTGACACACAACGCTATGGGCCGGCACGCGCGCGACGCAAAGCCATCCTCCATGCTCTTGACTTTATCCGGCTGGGCATCATTGCGAGAAACGGCATGCCATCCTTCAATACGCCCATGACCTTCCACTTTTTCCGGTTTTTCTTTCGGGGAATGAAAAAGCACGCGGGATATTCCTTTATCAACATCAGCGGGCTGGCCCTTGGATTGGCAACGGTATTGCTGATGATGATCTATGTATTCGATGAGTATCGCTATGACAGGTTTCACAAAGACTCCGAAAAGGTTTTCAGGATCGTGAGCAAGATAGACCTGGGTGGTGAAATCCTTTACACAGCATTTAGCCCCAATGCGCTTTCCGATGCCATCAAACACGATTATCCACAAATCGAGTATGTTACCAGAGCTTCTTTTTTTGGTCCGTCGCAGTCACTGGTTTCAGACAAAAGCGAGGTGTATGCCCGGGGACTTGCAGCCGACCCGGCTTTTTTCAAGATCTTTTCATTTACGTGTATAGAGGGAAATCTTGCCACGGCGCTGGAACTATCGGACTTAACCGCCATCGTGATCACAAAAGATCTGGCGATAAAACTTTTTGGACAATACCGCGACGTTGTCGGCAATACACTACGAGACGGACGTCGCATAGCAGCGGTCATCGAAAATGTTCCCAACAACTCTCATATCCAGTTTGACTTTGTAACGGGATTTATGCCGTACACACCTGAAATGGCCATTTGGGGTAATTTTGGATCGTATCACTATGTAAAGTTTAAGGACGTCCGCAACGTTCCGGAGGTCCAACAAAGTTTGCAGGCGCTTCTGACCAGTCGCCTGAATGCCGATCCCCATACTGCTGGGTTCAAAGGAACGCTTCGTTTTCAACCGCTGACGGCTATACATCTGGATGAGGTCACCTATTCCATGGAGCCTGTCGGGAAGGGAAACAAACAGTACGCCATCATTTTTACCGTGATGGCCATCTTCATTCTGGCCATTGCCTGCATCAACTTTACAAACCTGGCGACTGTGCGGGGGATCAGACGAGCCAAAGAGATCGGGGTGAGAAAAACCATTGGCGCCGTTCGGTTTCAGTTAGTCATGCAACTGCTTGGCGAGTCCATGATGGCTGCAACCATCGCCATGAGCATCGCTTTGCTGATCGCAGCCTTGGCACTTGAGCCATTCAACGTGCTTACACAAAAGCATATCACTTTTGACTATCAAAGCTTTGGCGTGCCCTTACTGGTCTCTTTTGGAGCGATGATCCTATCCGGTATCTTATCGGGGATCTATCCCGCCTTTGTTCTCTCTTCGGTCAAAGCTTCTTCCTTGATAAAAGGCGCCCCATCGACGAACATGGGCGGCGGGTACTTGTCCAAGTCTCTTGTCGTGCTGCAGTTTACGTTTTCCATCATGATCGTCTCCGGCACGCTCGTAGTGTATTCGCAACTCCAATATATCCGGAACAAAAATCTTGGCTATCAGCGGGAAAACATTATCCGCATTCACAACGGTTCCAAAAAATATGCATCCTTTAAAGCCGCACTGCTGACGCATCCCGGTGTCAAATCAATTTGTGCTGCCGATCAAAACCTGACAGAAGTCTTCGGTGCAGGGGGTATTGACTGGCCGGGACGAACCTCGACCGGTGCGGTGCTCGTGCATTCGATTGACGTGGATTCGGATTTTTTGGAGACCATGAAGATAGCGCTTGTAAAGGGCTGGAATTTCAGCGCTGACGAAAAGATCGATACGGCCTCTTTACTGGTCAATGAAGAAGCGGCCAGATTGTTTGGTATCGACGATCCACTTGGCTTACGCGTTCAGGGTGTATGCAAAGGTGGCGCGACCGTAGTGGGCGTTGTGCAGGACTTTCACTTTAAATCCATTCATGAGAAAGTCGCGCCCATTCTGATCCTGCAAAGAAATGTCGAATTCCGCTACAAGAACGTCATGGTCCGCGTCGAGGGCGATATGAAACAAAATATCGCCACCATCGAAAACGTCTGGAAACAGTTCAACCCGGACGATCCGTTCAAGTACAGCTTCATGGACGATGATTTTGCAGCGTTGTATCGCACGGAAGAAGTCACGGAAACGCTGTTCAAAATTTTTGCAGGGCTCGGCATTGTCATCGCGTGCCTCGGATTGTTTGGTCTGTCATCCTTTACGGTAGAGATGAAGAATAAAGAATATTCCATCCGGAAAGTGTTCGGCGCATCCTCTTCATCGCTATTTTATTCATCAACGATGAGTCATTTGGCCCTGGTCTTCATCGCCACGGTCATTGCCGGTCCTTTGGCGTATTATTTTGCAGCGCAGTGGTTGGGTACATTTGCTTATCACGCCCCGCTTTCGATCTATCCATTTGTCATCGCGGGAGCCACTTCCGTCGTACTCGCCTTTGCCACCGTCGCCTATCAATCCGTCCGGGTAGCCGTTACAAAGCCGAATGCGATACTTCGCGCGGAATAAAAGCACGTAGCCCTCAGCACGCTAATTCATTGAAAATGAGCGCCAAATCGCCATTTTTTGAATAAAAAGGAGCAAATCTGCCCCGGCTTCCAAAAAAAAATCTTAAAAATTGTATCCGTAGTCAAATGGCTACGTATATATTTGTAGTCAAATGGCTACACAATAATCAAAAACGATTTTGGGTATGAAACTTAGAAGAGATCCTTTTCAGGCGATAGCCGACCCCACCCGGAGGGCCATCCTGGTTTTGCTCGCTGCGCAGACCATGACCGCCGGCGCTATTGCCGACAACTTTGCGACCGCACGACCTACCATCTCAAAGCATATGCAAATATTGAGCGAGTGCGAGCTGATCGAAGCGAGTCAGCAGGGGCGGGAAATTTTTTATCAACTAAGAGCCGATAAAATGAAAGACATCGATCAGTGGCTGGCACAATTCAGGAAGATCTGGGAATCCCGCTTTGATCAATTGGACCATGTATTATCAACCCTTCAAAATAAAAACGATGAAGCTTAACTTACAATTCGACTTCCTGGTCGACAAGGCAAAAAACACCATTACCCTGAGACGCGAATTTGCGGCACATCGCCAGTTGGTTTGGGATGCGCACACCAAAAGCGAGTTGCTGGATCAATGGTTTGCTCCCAGACCGCTTACTGTAAAAACAAAATCAATGGATTTCAGAGACGGAGGCCACTGGCATTACGTGATGGTCGAGCCTTCGGGATCAGAATACTGGGGTCGTTTGGATTATCTGAAAATACGTCCGATCGACAACTATACGGCGCTCGATGGATTTTCCGACGCCTCTGGCAACATCAACCCAGACCTTCCCCGTGCCCAGTGGGATGTAAGCTTTCAAGACCTTGCCAAACATGCTCTTGTTCAAACGATCGTCACCTATAAATCGCTGGCCGATTTGGAAACGGTCATAAAAATGGGAATGGAACAAGGAATGACCTCCACGCTGGAAAGATTGGATGACTTGTTACTCACACTCACTAAATAATTGGCCATGAAACAGAAGATCATCTTTATCGTGAGCCTGGTTTTCGGATTGATGTTCGTCAACGCCGGGCTGAATAAATTTTTCAACTACATGCCCATGCCGGATGACATCCCCGAAAAAATGGCAAACGCCTGGAATGCCTTTATGACGATCGGCTGGTTGATGCCCTTGGTGGGTGCCGCCGAGGTTCTTGGCGGTATACTTTTCATGGTTCCAAAGACCCGGGCGCTGGGAGCCATGGTCATCTTCCCGGTGCTCATCGGCGTTCTCTTAACCAACACGGTTACGGAACCTTCGGGTTTGCCCATTGCTTTAGCACTGCTGGCCATCAACCTGTTCGTGATTCTTGACAACCGGCAGAAGTACCTTCCCATGATCAAATAATTTCCATTAACCCCTTAACTCTAAAAAAAATGAATGCAGTAAAACTCACCGTTCAAGCGAACATCGCAGCCGACAGAAAAAAAGTTTGGGATTATTATACCAACCCGAAGCACATCACGAAGTGGAACTTTGCGTCCGATGATTGGCAATGCCCCAAAGCCGCAAATGATCTCCGCGTGGGTGGCAAGTACAGCGCAAGAATGGAAGCCAAAGACGGCAGTTTCGGATTTGATTTTGTAGCGATCTACGATGACGTGATCGACCAAAAAACGTTTACCTATACTATGGAGGACAACAGAAAGGCCACCGCTAACTTTGAAACCGTGGGCAATCAAACCAAACTCACCGTCACGTTTGACGCGGAAACCGAAAATTCGGAGGAGATGCAAAAAGGTGGCTGGCAAGCCATTCTGAATAATTTCAAAAAATATGTCGAGCAATAGATCGAAAGATTAACCGACGTGAAGGACCGCTTGAAATGATATTTTGAGCGGTCTTTCTTTTTGAAGTCCCCACTGACGTTGGCTTAATGGACTTTCAATTTTATAAATTCAATCAACGCCCAGACAAAACCCGACAAAACAGCCAATATGATGCCCACCACGACGATCGTGCCCAACGACTGCGAAAAATCCGAGCGATGCTTCGTGTGATCCTCCCTGCCGGATGACGGCCGCGACCACGGGTCCTTCAATGAGAACATAACTGTTTTCTTTAATCCGTTCAGTTTGCTTTCTTACTAAAAAACGCACGTCCTTTATCAAATGTTCCGCTGGCCACGATCAGGTAATGCCTCTCGCTGTCCAATTTTTTCTACACTGAAAAAAATTCTTTGATCCACGAATGAAGAAATTGTCGTGTATCCACCATCAACGCTTTTTCGAAAAAGATGCTGTCACACTGGGTCACTCCAGAAATGATTTGAGATCGCCCCCCGAAGGTGGGGGCTTCGTCCGACAATTTGTCTCCTCTAAATGTAAACTTGGCCGGGCAAAACAACCGACAAGAATCAGACCGATCTTATGACACTGATTTCTGGGATTATCACCGGATTCGGGGTTATCTTCGCTAAAAAAAACCAATGCCCTACTACTCCCGGAAACTGACCCTTCCCTTTCAGGATGTATTGGAAAAGGTCACAAAAAATCTACAGCAGCAAGGATTCGGCACGATCACCATCATCGATGTGAAAGACACGTTCAAACAAAAACTAAGCATCGATTTCAGAAATTATAAGATCCTGAGTGCTTGCAATCCGCAATTCGCCTACAAGGCCATCAGCCTGGAGTCGCATCTTGGCATCATGATGCAGTGCAACGTTGTGGTCCAGGAACATGAAAATGGTGAAGTAGAAGTTACGGCCGTCAATCCCCTCGAGTCCCTCGACAAAGGAATTCGCACGACGTTGTTGAACGACCTGGCCCTGGAAGTAGACAATCGTCTGCGCACGGCCCTCGACAATCTCCACCGGCTGAAACCTGAGCCGCACACCGAAGCCCTGCCGGTGTGAGCCAGATCACTCTCAGAACTCCTCAAAAATAATTTCCCTATTCAACATCGCTCCCGCGGCGGTGCCCATCGCTACGGCATTTGCCACGGAACGCATACGCGTCGTGTTGTCGCCATAGGCAAGAATTCCAGGGACCGTTGTTTTTTGAAAGGCATCGATCTTCACATACCCGTCGTCCGTCAATTCGCATCCCAACGTCTCGGGAATGGTGCAGTGCTGCTTGAAAGCGGGGCGTGCATATAATGCTTTCAACTGCGCGGTGGTGCCATCGCTGAAGATGATCTTTTCAAGATATCCCTGAACATGCTCCAGTTTTTCAATTTCCGATTCTACTATTTTAATGTGATGGCTTTTGATCTTGGCAGTTTGTTCTGCCGTTAACGTCGATGGGCCATTGGTAAAGAGTGTCAGATCTTTTGTCCAGTTTGAAATAAGACCAGAAAATTCAAAGCCATATTCTCCGTTGCCCAAAATTCCGGTTCGTTCATTTTTCACTTCGTAGCCATGGCAATACGGGCAGTGGATGACCGAGATGCCCCAACAAGCAGCATATCCGGGGATGTCGGGCATAATATCTGTGACGCCGGTCGCGAAAATTAATTTCTTTGCTCCAAAGGTCTCGCCCGAGGCGGTTTGAATCTCAAAGCCTTTTTCGGTTTTCTTGCCGGATGTGGCCAAGCCATCGAAAAATGTTACGGTGTCATACTTGGCGACCTGTTCCTTGGCGAGGGTCGAAATTTCCTGGGGCGTTTTTCCGTCCTGGGTGATGAAGTTGTGCGAATGGGGTGTTTGTTGGTTACAAGGTTTTCCGCTGTCGATGATCAGAACCTTTCTCAATGCCCTGCCCAACGCCATGCCTGCCGCCAATCCCGAATAGCTTCCGCCAACGATGATCACGTCAAAATATTTATGTTCTTTCATGAGACGCTGTTTTTTATTTTTGTTTGAACTGGCAAAAGCCAGGGCTGACCGTTCAACCCTGCCCCGCCGGTTCCACAACGTGTTTTTATCTTTTTTCGTTTTTCGGTGAGATCAATCCAACGATTAAATCCACCAAGGGCACACCAACGAATACGATCCAAGGCACCAGCGACAGGGTCAGCAAGAGGGTCCTTTGATACAACGGCAAGGCGGACAAGGCCTCACCAAACAGATAAAGAAATAACGTGATCGATGGGTAGATGACAACCCATATCTTTAAGGATGCCATCAACTTTGCTTTTGTTTTCATACGTCAGAAATTACTTTTGAAAAATGTTTTACTTTTCCTCAAAAGTAGTTTCCATAACCTCCTGCAGGATAGGACAAAAATGTAGTTTGACAGGACTTATTTAAAATTGTGTCGAAACGTTTCCGGTGACTGTCCTGTATGCTTTTTGAAGAACCGGATAAAATAGGAAACATCTTCGTACCCCAGGTGGTAGGCGATCTGGTTCACCTGGTTTGACGTGGCCAGCAAATATCGTTTGGATTCCAGGATGATGTGTTCGTTAATCAGTTCGGAACAGGTCTTCCCCAGTGTTGCCTTGGTGATGGCGTTGAGCTGATAAGCAGAAAGATTCATCATCTCGCTATACTGCGCCACCTGTTTGTGAGCGGTGATATGCGTTTCTAAAAGTTCTAAAAAATCTTCGAGGCGTTCCTGCGCATACGTGTTGCCTTGGTTCGCAGGGACTTTGCTTTGCTGGCGAACCAGTTCGATAAAGAAAATGGCCAGATTTGCTTTGATCACCTCGCCATAGCCTTCCTGTTTGTCGGTGTACTCCTGAAAAATATGTGTCAACAGCGGAAACAGTTTGTTGAACCGCGCAGCATCCAGCTGATGCAAATTCATGGCACTTGCCTTGCGCAAAGGCTGATTTAATGCCCGGTCGTGGGGGTGATAGAAATCGGACCCAAATCCCATCAGGTATCCCGTACTTCCCGCTTTCAGGGTGTGTTGGTGCACCTGACCGGGGCGCATCATGAAAACCGAATGGTCACAAACTTTGTACGGTGTAAAATCTATCTCATGATGACCTGCTCCTTTTTTTAAAGCCAGGATATAAAAGAAGTCATGCCGGTGAAGTTCCTGCACCATGTCTTTTCCAGCCAGTAAAGCCCGCACATCGCGAATGCTAAAGCCTTCGGACAAATCCGGTTCTTTGGGGGAAGCTTTGATGTGCCTTATGGGGATGATTTTCATGGGGAGTATCAGGAGCCAGTAGTCAGTAGTCAGCCAGTAGCCAGTAGCCAGTAGTCAGTAGTCAGTGGCTAGTAATCGTTATTGCTTCGTTAAAGATCTTTAAAGTCTTCTTCCCATTTTTCTTTCATTTCTTCGTGCTTCTTCCAGTATTTCCGTTCGATTTCCTTCATGGTGGGTTCGAACCCGGGGTGCTTTTTCAGGTTGTCGGCGATGGGGTCGGTGGGGATGAGGAGAAGCCAGTAGAGGAAGTTGTCCTGTTCTTTGGTGAAGCGTTTGAAAAGTTCCATCGCTTTGTCGTTCTCGCCTTCGTAGGAGTAGTACATCGTGAGGTGAAGGTCTTTGTACATGGTTTGGTTGTGGTCGGCGTAGTCTTTGAACCGGCGGATGTAATCTTCACCCTTTTCTTTTTGTCCTGCCAGCACGTAGGCCACTCCAAACCTCAGGTATTCATGCTGGAAAATATCGAGGCCGAACATTCTCATGGTGGCCATGGCGCTGTCGTAACATGAAGCTGCGCCAGCATAGTCGCGTTGTATGAAGTCCATTTTACCAATCTCCTGTAAAATATCAAATCGCGTCGTTGCCTTCCTCCATCGCTTGCGCAGGCGTTCCTTGTTTTTTTCCGGATCGCGGTCCTGGGCATAATGGATATAGTCGTTTACATAGCCAGCAAAAAAATTCTTCGGATCCAGCTGCAATGATTTCTGGTTGTATTTCAATGCCTCGTCGAGAAACCCGTTTTGCAGGAGGGCGTTGCTGAGATGGAAATAGGAAAAGCTAAGCGTCGCGGAGTCTGCGCCTTTGTCGGCCTTCACTTTCCGGATCGCATACTCCAGGTACTTTGGGGGATGGGGCACGTGGATGTTATAGAATTCCGTCAGGAAGTGAAGTACCAGCCCGGAATGCGGATCGTATTCCAGTGCTTTTTCCAGATAAGGAACGGAGAGCTCATATTGATGCTTCTGGGCGAACGAGAGTGCTTTGGCGATCATGCTTTCGGCCGACCGGGCATCATACAAGATCGCTTTCTCGGCGAAGTCGTCGACTTCGGCCGTGTAGTGTTTCTGGATGTTAAAAATATCGAGGTAATAGTAAACCATCGTGGCCGTGGCATAGGCGAGCGAAAATTTGGGATCTTTTTCGATGGCCTTTTTGAACCACGGTATGGATTCTTCCAGGTCTTTGGGTCCGCTGCGATAGAACAATTCCCTGCCTTTCAGAAAGTAGTCGTAGGCCACGGGGTCGTCGGTCGGTTTCTTTTCGATGCGGCTGGCCTCCTCGGGGGTGATGATCACTTCGATCTCCTGGGTGATGTTTTTGGCCACCTCCTGTTGCAACTCAAAAATATCTTTCGCCTCGCGGCGGTATTGTTTGCTCCACAAATGTTTGTCTGTTTCGCCGTCGATCAACTGGATGTTCAGCACGATGCGATCGCCGATTTTCTGGCCGCTGCCCTCGACAAAATATTTCACATTCAATTCCTTCGCCATCTCGGGGATGGACCGGGAAGCGTTCCTGTATTTTTCAACCGACGTGCGGCTGACCACCCGAAGGTCTTCGATCTTTTGCAGGTTGTTCAGTGTGGCCTCCATCAAACCGTTGACCAGGTAGACGTTTGATGAATCGTTGCTGTCATTTTTAAAGGGAAGGACGGCAATGGATTTCTCTTCGGCTTTACCGGGTTGCTTTGTTCCCGACCAGAAAAAGTATCCGGCCACGGCAATCGCCAAAATTCCCACCACGCCTGCGATCAGCACAAACCTTGACTTCTGCTGGCGTGGCGCGGGGCCCTCACGGTTCGATTCGGGAAGGATGGCCGTTTCGGCGGGTGCCGTGGAATCGCGTTTGCCCACCTCGCCGGGCGGGTAGCCATAGTATTCGCGGAAGCACTTAATAAAGTAGGATGTGCTGTTGAACCCCACCTGGTGAGAAACCTCCGAGACATTCAGCGAGGTTTTCCGGAGCAATTCCATCGCCCGTTTCAGGCGAACCTGGTTGATCAGTTGGCTGACCGAAAGCTTGGTCTCCTTTTTTACTTTCCGAAGGAGGTTCGACCGGCTCATGTTCATTTCGTCGGCCAGCTCGGAAACGCCAAACTGCTCGTTCGCGATGTTTTTCTCTACGACGGCGGTCAATTCGATCAGGAAATCACTTTCTGGGAGGGGAGCATCAGTCATGGAGAGAGGTATGTTTCTGTTGTCGCAAACCGCCTCAATTTACCCTTTTCAAGGCCTACTTGCATCAAAATTTATATCCCTGCGTCATAATTTATATCGAATCCCGCAAAGTTGATGCTTTTGTCCGCAAAGGTGTTTAGCCCCGCCCTGCCGTTGACCCGTTCTTTGAGTCATTGAATTTTTTCAAAAAAACGAAACACCAAAGCATATGAAAACTGAAAATCGTACACACCCCGCATCCTGGATGACTGCCGTGATCGGGTTGGCCTTGATCGCGCTGGCTTCCTCCTGTAACTCACAGGGCAGTTCCCAGAAGAAGGAAAGTGGCGTAAAAACCCCCGATGTTGATATCCACACCGCGGTATTGACGGGCAACCAGGAAGCGTTGAAGCAACACATTGCCGCCGGCACCAATATCAATGAGAAGGACCCGTTCGGCGGATCGAGTCCCCTCATCAGCGCGGCCGTGTTTGGCAAGACGGAAGAAGCCAAAATCCTCATCGATGCGGGCGCCGACATCAACTTCCAAAACAACGATGGGTCTACGCCCCTTCACACCGCCGCATTTTTCTGCAGACCGGAGATCGTCCGCATGCTGCTGGACAAAGGCGCGGACAAGACGATCAAAAATAAATACGGTGCCACCCCC